>NZ_APNF01000007.1:0-221752 GCF_040361235.1 Salinisphaera sp. S4-8
GTCGCGTATCAGGCGCTGGCTATCAACATACAAGGTTGGATTAGCGAAGCGTAATCCAACAAACAACGCAGCCCTTGTTGTCCATTTCGGCCCGGAGATTTGAACCAGCAACGGTGGCAATCACCCGTTGGCTTACGGCCTGCGGCGTAAGCCACCTACGCGGCTTAGTCCGATGCGGTGACGGCATCCCGGGATTCGTGTTCGCAAACCGGGGCGCTATCGCCGATCGTGGCACAGCCAATCCCACGCGGATCGGAGGCCGCATCCATCGTGTTTTCTGCCTTGTTCCAGATCACGGCGTGCATATCGCCGTAGTGGCGATCCACGTTCTCGAACTTGTGGCCGAGTTTTTTCAGCCCGGCCAGCGTTTGTGCCGACAGCGCACCGGGTTCGTATTCGACGTGGTCGGGCAGATACTGGTGGTGATAGCGAGGCTTGCCGACCACGCTGGCCGCATCGCCGCCGTGGGTGAAGTCGAGCACGCCGAGCAGGACCATGCTGATGATGCGACTGCCGCCCGGCGTGCCGAGCGCGATCTCGCGATCGTCGCCGACGACGAAGGTAGGCGTCATGCTCGATAACGGGCGCTTGCCGGGGGCAATGGCGTTGGCTTCGCTGCCGACCAAGCCATAGCCATTGGGCGTGAGCGGTTTGGCCGAGAAGTCGTCCATTTCGTCGTTGAGGAATACGCCGGTACCGGCCGCGACCAGGCCCGAGCCGAACGGGAAATTCACCGACAACGTGGCCGCCACGCGATTGCCCTGGGCATCGATGACGGAAAAATGCGTAGTGTGATGGCCATTGGCATGGTCGGCCGTGACGCTGGCGAGTTCGTCGCTGGGTGTGGCGCGATCCATGCGCATGCCCACGCGCAGTCCGGCCGCGTAGTTTTTGTCGGTCAGCCGGTCGATAGGCATATCGACGAAGTCGGGGTCGCCCAGATAGACCGCGCGATCGCGATAGGCACGGCGCATGGCCTCGATGGTCACATGCCGGCGTTCGACGTCGTCGAGCGCGCCCCAATCGAACCCTTCGAGGATGTTGAGTGCTTCCACCAGCACCGGCCCGCCAGAGGACGGCGGTGCGGCCGAGATGATCTGATATTCGCCGTCGGGCGTGCGATAGGTGCCACGAATCGGCTCGCGCTCGACGACGTCGTAGTCGGCCAGGTCCTGGCGGGTCCAGATACCGCCGGCGCTACGCACGGCCTCGACCAGCTGGCGGGCGATATCGCCCTTGTAGAAGCCGTCGCGGCCCTGGGCAGCGATGGCTTCCAGCGTACGGGCCAGTTCCGGTTGTTTGAACAGTGTGCCGGCCGGCAGCGGTTCGCCGTCGTCATCGAGCAGCAGGGCGGCACTGGCCGGATAACGCGCGAGCACGTCCTTGCGGTATTGCGCCAGCGCGTGCATGTGATCGTTGATTTCGAAGCCGTTGCGGGCCAAGCGAATCGCGGGCGCGAGGGTGGTGGCCAGATCGAGCTTGCCGTAGCGCGCGGCGATATGCGCCAGC
This sequence comes from Salinisphaera sp. S4-8, assembly GCF_040361235.1. Lineage (NCBI taxonomy): Bacteria > Pseudomonadati > Pseudomonadota > Gammaproteobacteria > Salinisphaerales > Salinisphaeraceae > Salinisphaera > Salinisphaera sp. S4-8. The sequence continues at coordinate 1,510 of NZ_APNF01000007.1, forward strand.
GCCGCCGGTTCGCCCGGAATGCCGGCCGCGAGCGCGCCGTTGCGCGAGCGTTCCTGTACGAAGTTACCTTCGTCATCGAGATACATGTCGCGGGTCGCAGCACCCGGCGCTTCTTCGCGGCCGTCGATCATGACGTCGCGCTTGTTCTGGGCGTCGTGCAGCAGCCAGAAGCCGCCCCCGCCCAGGCCCGAACCCTGCGGTTCGACCACGGCCAGCGCCGCGCTGACGGCGACTGCTGCATCGAAGGCGTTGCCGCCGGCTTCGAGTATCTGCATGCCGGCCGCGGTCGCGGCGGGATGCGCGCTGGCTACCGCCGGCGCGGGCGGTGTGTCGTTGCCCGCCAATGCGGCTGAAAATGGCAGGCATGAAACAAGCGCCACGCAGGCGATCAGGCGAAGCCGAACAGGCATGGACATTACCGAAAAAACGAAAGGCGGATCATCACGATACCGCCTGTGATCGTCAGACTCTAGCCTGTGGTTCAGCCAGCGGTCTTTTCGTGGAGCTTGTCGGCGACGAGACTGGGGACCAGGCCGCTGATGCGCCCATCGAGAAACGCGATCTCGCGCACCAGCGTGGACGAGATATGGGCATATTCGGGCGAGGGCGCCAGAAAGATCGTATCCACCTGCGGGGCGAGGTGGCGGTTCATTACCGCCATCTGTTTTTCGTATTCGTAATCGCCCACGCCGCGTACGCCGCGTACGAGCACGCTCACGCCATGCTTGCGGGCGAAATCGACCACCAGCCCGCTCACCGGCATGACGGTGACGTTGTCGACATCGGCCAAGACCTGCTTGGCCAGCTCGACACGTTCCTGATGATCGAAGATCGATTTCTTGCTGGCGTTGCTGGCCACGGCCACGATCAACTCGTTGAACATGCCCGCAGCACGGCGGATCACATCAGCATGGCCGTTGGTGATGGGGTCGAATGTGCCGGTATAGGCGGCACGAATACGGGGGGCATTACTCATGCGACACACACGCAGGTGTTGTCGTTGGCCCAGTGCTGTTCTGCTGACCGCACGTGAAGTCTCCTCAGGCGTTTTTCGCGCGCGTGCGGCTGCACGCTGCGCGAGCATGTATTACGAGATCGAAGATGCGCCATCATCTTCGCTGGCGGCGCGCGGCTGTGCAAGGCAATAACCCACCTGGCCGGCACGCTTTTGCCGCAGCACATGCGCCCGATCGGCCAGCATGGCCAGGATTTCGTCGCCTTGGGCGGCCGGGTATTCGAGATAGATACGCGCGTTGGGGCGCAGCTGCGCGATCACGGCTGCCAGCGCGCCTGCGTGCAGCTGCGCGGCAAAAGGCGGGTCGATGAATACGATATCCGGCGCCGGCGCGGTAAGCGTGAGCGTCAATGCATCGGCCTGAACCAGTGTGGCGCGCTCGCCGGCCGCGAGGGTTTCCAGTGTCGTGCGCAACGCCGTGATGGCCTGACGATCGCGATCGACGAACTGCACATGCGCCGCGCCGCGGGATAACGCTTCCAGACCCAGCGCGCCGGTGCCGGCGAACAGATCGACACAGCGGGCGCCCTCGATCCGCGGGGCCAGCCAGTTGAACAGCGTTTCGCGCACGCGATCCGGCGTCGGACGCAGCCCGTCGGCCACCGCGACCGGCAGACGCCGGCCACGCCACTGCCCGCCGATGATGCGTACGGTGGTGCTCGCAGGGGCAGCGCTCGGGCGCCGCTGGCGTGCTCGACGCGCCATGCTCAGACGCGATTCGGCGTGGCGCTCATCCCTGCTGGGTGCCGCCCACGGTAATCGCGTCGACCTTGAGCGTGGGCTGGCCCACGCCCACCGGTACGCTCTGGCCGTTCTTGCCGCATACGCCGATGCCTTCATCCAGGGCCAGATCGTTGCCGACCATGGAAATGCGCTCGAGCACGTCGGGCCCGTTGCCGATCAGCGTGGCGCCCTTGATCGGCGCGCCGATCTTCCCGTTCTCGATGCGATAGGCCTCGTCGGCCGAAAACACGAAATTGCCCGAGGTGATATCCACCGAGCCGCCCGAGAAGTTCACCGCATAGAGGCCGTTGTCGACCGAGGCGATGATATCGCCCGGCTGGCTGTCGCCGGCGCGCATATAGGTATTGGTCATGCGCGGCATGATCGTATGCGCATAGGACTCGCGGCGCGCGTTTCCGGTGGGCTTCATGCCCATCAGCCGTGCGTTGTGCTTGTCCTGCATGTAACCCACGAGACGCCCGTTTTCGATGAGCGTGTTACACGCCGCGGGGCTGCCTTCGTCGTCGATGGCCAGCGAGCCGCGGCGCCCGTCGAGCGTGCCGTCGTCGACGATGGTGCACAGATCGGAGGCGACTTTCTCGCCGATCCGGTTGGAATAATTCGACGACCCGCGGCGATTGAAATCGCCTTCCAGGCCGTGGCCGACGGCTTCGTGTAGCAACACGCCCGGCCAGCCGGCGCCGAGCACCACGGGCAGGCTGCCCGCCGGCGCGGCTTCGGCATGCAGACGCACGAGCGCGCGGCGCACGGCCTCGCGGGCATAGCCGGCCACGCGATCGGCGGCATCGCCGCTGGCTACGCCGAAATAGTCGTAGCCCATGCGGGCGCCGCCGCCGGCACTGGCGGATTCGCGCACGCCGTTTTCCTCGACCTGGACCGACACGTTCACCCGTACCAGCGGGCGGACGTCGCCGGCCAGCGTGCCGTCGGAGGCAGCGACCAGCATCGTATCCGAGGAGCCGGCCAGCGATACCGTTACCCGCACCACGCGATCATCCGCGTCGCGGGCGATCTTGTCGGCGTGATGCAGCAGCGCGACCTTGGCGTCGGCGTCGAGCGTAGCGGACGGGTCGATCGGCGCATAGCGGCTTAGCGCGCCGCTATCGCGACGGGTGAGCGTATTGACGCTCGCGCTCTTGCCGTCGCGGGCGATGGCAGCGGCGACCTTCGATGCCTCGGCCAACGCCGGGAAGGCCAGTTCGTCGGCATAGGCGAAACCGGTCTGTTCGCCGGCCAGCGCGCGTACGCCCACGCCCTGAGACGTGGAGGCACCGGCGCTACGGACCACGCCGTCCTCGAGCAGCCACGATTCGTTCTTGAGAATCTGGAAATACAGATCGGCATAGTCCACGCCGGGCACCATCAGCGCGCCGAGCGCGGATTGCAGCTGGCCGGCGTCGATGCCGGCCCGGCCGAGCAGGGTGTCGGAAGCGATATCGATAGCGTTTTTCATGCCGACACATTAACACCGCCGGGCCGCCCATTGGGCAGCGGGCCCGCGGGCTCAGAGCGTGAGAATGGTCGAACCGGTGGTTTCGCGATTGGCCAGCGCCCGGTGGGCATCTGCCGCGTCTTCCAGGGCAAAGCGCTGGCCGATCTTGATCTTCACGTCACCCGATTCGAGCACGGCGAACAGGTCGTCGCACATCATCTCGAAGCGTTCGCGCGTATCGGCATAGCCATTCAGGCTGGGCCGGGTGACGAACAGCGAACCGCCCTTGTTGAGTTCGGCCAGGTTGACGCCCTCGACCGGCCCGGAGGCATTGCCGAAGCTCACCATCAGCCCGCGCTTGGACAGGCAGGCCAGCGAGTCCTTCCAGGTGTCGCGGCCGACCGAATCATAGACTACGGGCACCATGACGCCGTCGGTGAGTTCGCGTACGCGCTCGGGCACCGATTCGCGGGTGTAATCGATGGTCATCCAGGCGCCGTTGCGCTTGGCGATACCGGCCTTGTCTTCGTTGGAGACGGTACCGATTACGTGCGCGCCCAGTGCATGCGCCCACTGGCAGGCGATCGAGCCCACGCCGCCAGCGGCGGCATGAAAGAGAATGGTGTCGTCTTCGCCGATGGCATAGGTCTGGCGCAGCAGATATTGCACGGTCAGGCCCTTGAGCATGCCGGCGGCCGCGGTTTCGAAATCGATGGCCTCGGGCAGGGCGATGGCCTTGTCTGCGTCCATGACCACGAAATCGGCGTACGCGCCGAGCGGCGCCTGGGCATAGGCCACCCGATCGCCTTCGGCGAAATCCTCGACGCCTTCGCCCACCGCGTCGACCACGCCGGCGCCTTCGGTGCCGAGCCCGCTGGGTGGATGGGCCGGGTACAGGCCGCTACGCACATAGATATCGATGAAGTTCAGGCCCACCGCGCGATTGGCGATACGAATCTCGCCGCGGCCCGGCGCGCGGGGCTCGACATCGACGAGTTCGAGAACTTCAGGGCCGCCGGTTTGGGTGAACTGGATCTGACGAGCCATGGCACGCTCCTTTGAAAACAGCGCAGTAAATCAATGCGCTATTTCTAGCAGCCTCTAGAATAGACGTCGATGCGACAAACAGGGAAAGCCGTCACGCAGGCTGGCGGTACGGGCCCGATCGATCGGGGCAACGACCACTTCGTTGGCCTCGCTCTTGGCTTCGGCCTTGATCTGGCCCCAGGGGTCGACGATCAGGCTGTGGCCATAGGTGCGACGGCCGTTGGCATGATGCCCGGCTTGATTGGGCGCGATCAGCGTGACCAGGTTTTCGATTGCCCGCGCGCGGGTGAGCACATGCCAGTGGGCACTGCCGGTGGTATGCGTAAAGGCCGAGGGCGCGACCACGATTTCCGCGCCTTCGTCGGCAAGCGCGCGATACAGCTCGGGAAAACGCAGGTCGTAACACACGCTCAGCCCGAGGCGGCCGAACGGCGTATCCACCACATGCGGCGTGGGTGGGCCGGCCACGAAGGTGGCAGATTCGCGATAGGCCTCGGCCGAATCGGGCACGCCGACATCGAACAGGTGGATCTTGTCGTAGCGGGCCACGCGTTCGCCGTTGTCGGCATACACCGGGCAGGTGGGATAAACGCGATCGGCTTCGTCGCTGGCCAGCGGGATCGTGCCGCCGACGATCCATAGGCCGTATTTGCGGGACGCGTCGGCCAGGAAATCCTGAATCGGCGTATGACCGTTGCCGGCGCCGTCGGGCTCGGCCACGCCAATCTTGTCGGTTTCGTGCGCCCCCATCAGGGCGAAGTTTTCCGGCAGTACGGCCAGCTGGGCGCCGCGGCGCGCGGCGTCGGCGAGCAGGTCGTCGGCACGGGCGAGATTGGGCGCCACCTCACCGCGTGAGTTCATCTGGATGGCAGCGACACGGGGCAGATCGGAATCGGAAGTCATGGCGATCGGTTCGTCGGGTAGGGCTATTGTTCGGCGCTGGGCTGTTCGATACGCGGATCGTCCCAGCTGCCTTTCAGGGTATACGCGATGCTGGAGAATTTCTTGATCGGTTTCTTGAATATTTCCTGCATGGCGAATACCGCTGCGCCCACGAGTGGGCCGCCGAGTACGGTACTGGCCACCGCCACACCGCTGCCGACCTTGGGCACGATAGTCACGCGTTCGTCGTAGTCGCGCGCGGCCAGGCCGATACGCCCGGTCATGCGGATCTGCGACGAGGGGGTTTCGATAAGCATGTTGTCGCTATAGGCGTTGCCCTTGTCGATATTGAAGTGGGCACGCACATGATCGAAAGCCAGGCCTTCGTCGACCACGTCGCGAAAATCCAGCCGCAGGCGCCGCGGCAGTACATAGAGATTGACCAGCCCCAGCACCCGCGCCGCGCCGGGCTCGACGGCGGTGAAGGTACCGTTATCCAGCTCCAGATCCACGCTGCCGTCGAGCGAGCGCAAGTCCAGCCCCAGCGGGTTGGGCGCGATATTGAGCCGCGCATGTACCTGGGTAGATTCGGCCGTCACGGTGGCCGCATAGCCGAGTGCGCGCAGCAGCCCGGCCATGCCACGGCCGGCGAAACGGGTCTGGGCGCTGGCCTGGGTCAGACCGTTGTCGTGGGTCCAGCGGCCGGTTGCCCAGCCGGCCATGGCCCCGTTCTTGAGCTGGAAGCGGTCCAGCTGCCAGCCGTTGGGCTGGGCACGCGCCTTGAGTTCGGCCTCGCCGAAATCGGTGCCGTCGATCTCAACATTGGCCACGAACACGTCCAGGTGCGGCAGATCGACCGGGTCGATGTATTGCCAGATCACCGGGTCGCTTTCGGCAGGCGGCGCTGCGGGCTGCTGTGCACGGGTCTTGAGCGCCAGCCGGGCCAGATTGCCGGCGATATTGACGTTGCCGCCGGCCGGCTGGGTCCAGGTGATCTGGCCCTGGGTGTCCGGGCCTTCGAAGTCCACCCGCCAGCCGGGGCGGGCGTTCATCGGTTGGGCGCGGATATGCGTGTTTTCGAAATAGCGATTGTCGAGTTCGAGCGCGCCCACGCGCACATCGCCGCCGACGAAATCCAGCGTCGAGGCCGGACCGCCGGATTGTCTGGCGAGTTTTTCCGCGGCCTCGATCTGCTCGGTTACCACATAGAACCAGCCCAAGCCGTCGGCGGTCTCGGTGCGCCCGCCAATCCAGATGCCATCGACATCGGGTGGCTCGAGCGTGTTGTCGTTGAGTAGCGCCTGGATACGCGTGACCGCGCCATCGCGCAGGCGCACGCGTGTATCCAGGCGCTTGTCGTAGTCGATATGCACGCGGCTCGCATCGCCGGCGACGGTAATCGCCATCGGCGCGGCGCGATCGGCTGGCTTGGTCAGGGGCGCAGGCAGATTCAGGGCCAGACCGCGCAGGTCGCTGTCGATATCGATAGCCGAGACCTCGCCATCGCGAGCGACTTCGAAGGCGATACGCAAATCGGTCGCGCCGTGGCCATAGCGCAGCCAGGATTCGGGCAGATAATGCGCCAGGGCCGTGCCGTCTTCGGGCAGTTGCAGGCGGGCGCGGCTGACAATGCGCTGGCGCTCGCCCGGCGCCGGCTCGATATCGGTATTCAGCGCCACGCCCAGCAGCTTGCCCTGGAGTGCGTGCGCGGCGAGCCCGCGTTTATCGTCAAAATGCAGCGTGCCGGTGATATCGGTGATCGGCCCGGGCAGCACGTCGGTACGCAGCGTTGCGCCGCGTGCCTGCACGTCGCCGCTGACATCGACATCCCCCAGCTCGGGCTTGAGCGGGATACGCAGATCGATGGCCAGATTGGCCGGCCCAGTGATCTTGAGCGCATCGACGATCTTTTCGAATCGATCGCGTAGTGGCGAGCGCACCAGAAACGCCAGCATCTTCTCGGCGCGGGCATTGCGCGCCTTGCCGTCGATCTTGAGCACCGGTTCGCGCACGTTGGCCACGCGCCCGGTGGCCGGGCCCAGATCCACATCCAACATGCGTGCGGCAGCGACATCCACACGCAGATCGTCGCCATCGAGGGTGAGTTTGCCGCGGGCAGACTTCAGCGGCGGCCAATCGTCCTTGTAGGCGACATCCACATCATGGCCGCTCAATTCCAGATGAAAACGCTCGTCGCCGCGCGGCTTGGCGAAGGGAAATCGGTCCATGGCCCCGCGCACTGCCAGCGACGCGCTATCCAGCGTGCCGGCGGTGATTGCCTTGGGCAGCCAGTCGCGCAGCTTCTCGTTGGGCAGATCCTTGGCCTGGGGGATACGCGCGAGCACGGGCGCGATCTGCGGCGCACTGGCGCTGGCCTGGATATCGACCACGGGCGCGCTGCCCGGTTGCAGCTGGATACGACCGCTGGTCTGGAACGTTGCCTCGGCGCTGGTCAGCTCGAGCTTGTTTGCATCGATCTGCCAGCCGTCGTCGCGGCGTTGCCAGGCGATCTCGCCGTCGAGATCGTCAACCGGCAGTTCGCCGCGCAGATAGCGCCGCGCGGCCAGCGTGCCGCCGGCGTCGTTGAACTGCAGCCGATGGTTATCGGCCTGCTGGTAGTAACTGCCGGCGACCGGGCCGAGCGTGATCGCCGGATCGTCGATCGACAGATCCTGGAAATCGAAGGCCAATTGCAGCGGGGTATCGGCGCCGAGGGTGAGCGCCAGATTATCGATGCGCGCATCGGCGGTGGTGTCGGCCAGACGCGCGACGCGCAATTTGGCCAGCCGCCAGGCGATCGAAAACGGCACATGCCGGGCATCGATACGCAGGCGCGGCTCGTCCAGGTCGACTGTACCGGTCAGGCTGAAGTCCTCCAGCCCGGGCGCATCGCCGGACAGCGAGGTCATTGCCACACGGATGTCGTCGTCGGGCGCTGAGGCCTGGCCCGACTCGGGGGGGTCGATGCCGGTGGCCTCCAGCGTGCTCGACAGGGCCGGCAGTAGATCGGTTTTCCGGCTGTCGTCGTGTACGGCGTCCAGATCGAATTTGGCGCGGGCGTTGAGCAGATGCCCCTGTTGCCAACGCCCGTCGATGGTCGTGGTCAACCGGCCGCCGGAGAGGCGTTCATAGAGGTTGTCGTCGATCAGGCGCGCGCCGTGGGCCAGGGTCGGTGTATCCAGCGCGTCGACGCTGAACTCGAAATCGGCCGTATCAATCGTCGGCAGGCGCCCGGAAAAACGCGCCTTGCCGTCGGCCTGCTTCAGCCAGGACGGGCCGTCGAGATTGAAGCGCAGGGCATAGCTGTCGTTGCCGCGATGGGCGATATGGGCATCGAGACGCTCGATACGCGCGCGCCCGTCCGGCAGCGCTTCGTCGAGCAGGGTGATATCGGCATCGCTGATGGTGGCGGTATGCAGTAGGGCCAGGCGCTCGTTGATGGTGTCCCAGTCCAGCGGTTCGTCGTCCGGGCGCGACCAGTATTCGAGTTGCGGGCGGCCGTCGTCGCCGCGGCGTACCGCGACCGTGGGCTGTTCCAGCACCAGCCCGTCGGGCAGGCGTTTGCCGTCGATGAGATCGGTAAAGGAAAAATGCAGGCCAAGGCTTGCGAGCGTAACCGCAGGCTTATCGAAGCCGTGACGGGTTACGCGTACGTCGGCCAGCTCCAGCAACGGTCCATTCCATTGCCAGCGCAGCTCGATGGCATCGATGTCGATATCGGCATCGATGCGACGGCCGATACGTTCGGCCAGCGCCTGCCGATAGCCGGGCACCAGATGATCGATCAAGCGCACGCCCCCCACCAGCAGACCGGCCAGGATGACCACGCTGGCCAGGGTGATGACCAGCGCGCGTTTGATGATCGTGGTGCTAGCCATGTCGTTCGCTCTCAGCGCGCGCCGAGCGCTGCGATGCATGCCGTAGAGCGAAAACGTTGACGAGGCGCGGTGCGGGCATGAACGTGTCGGGCAGCGATCGGACAAAGGCGATGGGGGTGCGACACACCCAAGCGCTCAGGGTTCGCGATGAGACGCCGATTTCGTGCCGCGGGCGTTCGAACTCGCGCGCTCCAGCGCAGGCGCGTACCGCGACCGCGCAGGCGTCGTCGCCAGACACAGCTTACATCACCACCAGATCGAACTGTTCCGGGGTATATAACGATTCCGACTGCAACCGCACCGCAAGCCCGGTTTCCGCGCAGACCTCGTGAAAGGCGGTGGCCAGTTCGTCGAGCAACAGGCCGATGGTATCGGGTGCTGCGAGAATCAGCAGTTCGTCCACACGCTGGCTGTGCGCCAGCCGCGTCATCTCGCGAAACAATTCGAAGCACACGGTTTCGCCGGTCTTGACGAAGCCCCGCCCGCCGCAGGTTTCGCAGTCATGGCACATCAGCTGCTGCAGCGATTCACGGGTGCGCTTGCGGGTGACTTCCACCAGCCCCAGCGGTGAGATCGCGCCGACGCTGGTCTTGGCCGGGTCGGCATCGAGCGCGGCGCGCAGGGCGGTGAGTACCTGGGCCTTGTGATCGGCATCCACCATGTCGATGAAATCGATCACGATGATGCCGCCGAGATTGCGCAGCCGCAGCTGGCGGGCGACCGTATTGGCGGCCTCGATATTGGTGCGCAGCACCGTCTGTTCGAGACTGCGCGTGCCCACATAGCCGCCGGTATTCACGTCCACCGTGACCATGGCCTCGGTCTGTTCGATGATCAGAAACCCGCCCGAACGCAGCGGCACCTTGGGCGCCAGGGCGCGTTCGATGGCTTCTTCGATACCGTATTGCGAGAACAGCGGCACGGGCTTGGTGTAATGCAGCGTGCGTTCGGTGAATTCCGGCGCGAAGCGCTGGGTGAAGCCGGTCATTTCCTGCCAGGCGGCTTCGTCGTCGATGGTGATCGCCACCACCTCGGGTGTGAGCATGTCGCGCAGCATGCGAATGGGCAGGGCGAGATCGCCGTAGAGCAGGGTTTCCGGCGCCACGGTACGGCTTTGCGCGAGGATATCTTTCCAGACCGTGGCCAGAAACCGCATATCCGCGGCCAGCGCGTGGTGCGGCGCGCCGTCGCCGACCGTACGCACGATAAAGCCGCCGCTCAGCCCGAGTTCTTCACGAATGCCGGTCACGGCACTGTGCAGCCGATTGCGTTCGGCTTCGTTTTCGATTCGCGCGGACACGCCGATACGCGGGTTGTAGGGCATGTACACCAGAAAGCGCGACGGGATCGCCAGGTCCGTGGTCAGGCGTGCGCCCTTACTGCTCATCGCATCCTTGGTGACCTGTACCAGTACCCGATCGCCCTGGTTGAGGCGGTTCTGGATACGCGGGGCGACATCCTGGGTTTCAGCCGGGCGCCGAACCATGTCGGAAATCTGCAGGAACGCCGCCCGGGGCAGGCCGACATCGATGAATGCCGCCTGCATGCCGGCCAGCACGCGTTGGACGTGGCCGAGATAAATATTGCCCACCACGCTGCCGGTGGCGTCGCGCTGGATATAGATTTCCTGGAGCACGCCGTTTTCCAGGTGTGCGGCCCGGGTTTCGCCCTGCGAGACGTTGACCAGAATCTCGATACGCGGCGATTCGAGCTCAGCCGCTGTCTGCCCGGAGGCGCTCACCGCGTGCCGCGCACAAGCGCGTGGATACGAAACAGATTGTGCGAATTCAGTGCCATGCGTTCGATTGTCTGCGCACAGCAGGCGTATCTGCAAGCACCGTATGCAGTGGCTGGTGCGCCCGGGTCAGCCGCGATGGTAGGGATGACCGGTGAGAATGCTGTGCGCGCGAAACAGCTGTTCGGCCAGAATCACGCGTACCAGCGGGTGCGGCAGTGTCAGCGCCGATAGCGACCAGCGCCGGTTGGCGCGTGCCAGACTGTCGGGGCCGAGCCCGTCCGGCCCGCCCACCAGCAAGGCCCGGTCGCGCCCGTCGGCCAGCCATTCGCGCATCTGCGCGGCGAGTTGGTCGGTGTTCCACGGCTTGCCGTCGACGGCCAGGGCGATCACGTCCAGATCGGGCGAGAGTGCATCGCAGATGCGCCGGTCCTCATCGGCGATCGCGCGCTCGGGCTTGCCGCCCTTGCGATTGCCGGGCGCGATTTCGGTGAGTTCCAGCCGGCATTCATGCGGCAGGCGCCGGGCGTAATCGTCGTAGGCGCTCGTCACCCAGGCTGGCATGCGCCGGCCCACGGCCAGCAGACGTATTCGCATGGCCGCGCTATCGAAGCGCTAGTGGGTGGTGGTCGAGCTTTCGCCGGCGATCGCGTCCATGTCCCAGAGTTTTTCCAGCTGGTAATAGGCACGCGTGACCGGCTGCATGATGTGTACCACCACGCCGTTGAGGTCGATGAGCACCCATTCGGCCTGGCTCAGGCCTTCCACGCGTGGCTGGATGCCGGCTTCCTTGGCATGGGCGATCACGGTCTCACCCAGACGTTTGACGTGGCGCGCCGAGCGGCCGCTGCAAATGACCATGTGATCGGCGATGGTGGTCAGCTCGGCGACGTCGAGCACCTGGACGGATTCGCCCTTGAGTTCGTCGACGGCCTCGATAGCCAGTTTCAGCAGGGCGTTGATCTGTGGATCGCTGTTGCGGGCGGTGTCGGGGGTGTCTTGTAGATTCATTGACTCGCGGCCGTGGCCGGTTGGGACTGATAGACGCCTGCATCCATAATGTCGTCGAGCACGGCGGTGGGCAAGAGGTAGCGCGGACTTTCCCCCCGCGCGAGCAGCTCGCGGATATAACTGGCCGAAATCACCAGCGGCGGCGGCATATAGGTATAGATATGCCCGCCCAGCCGACGATGCAGGGTTTCGTGGCTGTCGGTTTCACGCTCGGCCAGGGCCTCGGCGGCGGCCTCATCGAGTTTGCAATCGATGCCTGGTCGGTCGATGAGCACGATATGGGCGCTGTCGAAAATGCGTTCCCATTCATGCCATTGCGGCAACTTGGCGAAGACGTCGCGGCCCATGATCAGACACAGCGGCGTATCCGGCATGTCGGCCCGCATGGAGGCCAGCGTGTCTACGGTATAGGACGGGCCATTGCGCAGCAGTTCGCGATCGTCCAGCCGCAGTCGTGGCTCGTTGCTGACCGCCACCCGAATCCATTTCGAGCGCTGGCCCGGCGAGGCCGTGGGCGCGTCGCGATGCGGCGGGCGTGCGCAGGGCACAAGCCGCACATGCGCAAGTTCGAGTGCGCCGGCGAGTTCCATGGCCAGGCGCAGATGCCCGTTGTGGATCGGGTCGAACGTGCCGCCGAGGACACCGACAGGAGCCGTGCTCAAAATACTTCTCCGGGCGTGATCGCGCAGGGCATCAGCGCACGTGTCCGTCGCCGAACACGACATACTTGAGCGAGGTCAGCCCTTCCAGGCCCACCGGGCCGCGTGCATGCAGCTTGTCGGTGGAGATGCCGATCTCGGCGCCTAGGCCGTACTCGAACCCATCCGCAAAACGGGTCGAGGCGTTGACCATCACCGACGACGAATCCACGCCGCGCATGAACGCCCGGGCCTTGGTTACGCTTTCGGTGACGATGGCATCGGTATGGTGCGAGCCCCAGGTTTCGATATGGTCGATCGCCTCGTCCATGTCGTCGACAATGCGAATCGCCAGCACCGGCGCCAGATATTCCTCGGCCCAGTCAGCATCCGATGCCGGCTTGACCGTGCTGCCCAGCAGCTTGCGCGTGCGCTGGCAGCCGCGCAGCTCGACGCCGGCCTGGCGCAGATCCTGCGACAGCGGCTTGAGCACGCGTTCGGCGATGGCATCGGCCACCAGCAGCGTTTCCATGGTGTTGCAGGTGCCATAGCGCTGGGTCTTGGCATTGACCGCGATGGCAATCGCCTTGTCGATATCGGCATGCTCGTCGATATAGACATGACATACGCCGTCCAGGTGCTTGATCACCGGCATGCGGGCGTTATCGGCCACGAATTCGATCAGCCCCTTGCCGCCGCGCGGCACGATCACATCCACGTATTCGGGCATGCGCAGCAATGCGCCGACTGCCGCGCGATCGGTGGTTTCGACCACCTGGATCGCATCGGCGGGCAGGCCGGCATCGGTGAGCCCGCGGCTGATACAGGCCGCGATGGCCTGATTGCTGTGTGCGGCTTCCGAGCCGCCGCGCAGAATCGCGGCATTGCCCGATTTCAGGCACAGCGCGGCGGCATCCGCGGTCACGTTCGGGCGCGATTCGTAGATGATGCCGATCACGCCCAGCGGTACGCGCATGCGCCCGACCTGAATACCGGACGGGCGATAGTTGAGATCGGTAATGCCGCCGATCGGGTCGGCCAGGGCCGCGACCTGACGCAGGCCTTCGGCCATCTGTTCCAGACGCTTGTCGTTGAGTTCCAGGCGCTCGAGCAGGGCCGGGTCGAGCTCGTCGCGGCCTTCGCGCATATCGCGGGCATTGGCCGCGAGAATGCTGCTGCGCGACGCGATCAGGGCTTCGGCGATAGCGAAAAGGGCAGCGTTTTTCGCGCCTGGCTCGGCCGCGGCCATATGCCGGGCCGCAGCACGGGCACGCTTGCCCATGGCCTGCATCTGGCGCTCGACACGGGAGTGCGAGCTGCTGTCGTGGTTTTCGCGATCGCTAAGATTGGCGCTCATGATTATGGTTGTTGCTTAAAGACGATTGGATACGAGGCAGGACGCGCGCGCAGGCCGTCCCGCCAGACCGAGCGTCAATGTTACCAGTTCGTCCCAGGCGCGCCCGACCGCGGCCCCCTTGTTGATCTGATCCAGCCGGGCGGCGCGGCGCAATAACTCGGCGAGCATGGCCGGATCGGCCCGGGTCGCGGCTTCGCCGATCTGGCGCTTGCGTGCCGGCGGCATGAACACCTTGCCGAGCATGGCGTCCAGGCGATTCGCGCGCGCGGCGAGCGTGGCCTGATAAAGCAGGCGGATTTCGCGCACCAGCGCCCAGGTGATGGGCACCGCATCCACGCCTTCGGCGCGTAGCTTGGCCAGTGTTTTCAAGGCATTGGCGCTGTCGCCGGCCAGTGCCTTGGCAGGCAGGTCGAAAATGCCGAAACGGCTGTGATCGCTGGCCGCGGCCTCGATTTCGGCGGCGCCAATGGTGTCGTTCGGGTGCAGCAGCGCGAGCCGGTCGATCTCCTGGGCGGCCGCCAGCAGGTTACCTTCGGTCTGCTCGGCAAGCAGGGCAACGGCATCGCCATCGAGCGACAGTCCGTTGCCACGGGCGCGCTGTTCGACCCATTGCGCCATGCGCGCGCCCGGCAGCGGCCAGGCGTACATCGCAACGCCGGCCTTGGCGATGGCCTTGTACCAGGCGCTTTTGCGCGCGTTGGCCGCCAGCGGCGTGGCCAGGATCAAAAGCAGCGTCGAATCCGGGGCGTTCTTGGCGTAGTCACTGATTGCTGCGCTGCCGGGCTTGCCCGGGCCCTTGTCGGTCAGATGCAGTTCCAGCAGACGTTTTTCCGAAAACAGCGACAGGCTCGCGCCCGCGCTTGCCAGCTGGCCCCAATCGAACCCGGGCTCGGCGTGCAGTACCTCGCGTTCGTCGAAACCCTGCTTGCGGGCCGCGGCGCGCAGGGCATCCGCAGCTTCGAGTACCTGCAGGGGTTCGTCACCGGCCAGCAGATAACAGCGGGCCAGCGGCTGGGTTTCGACTTGGCGCTGGAACTGGTCCGGGCGCAATTCCACGGTTCTACCTCGCTAGGACAGCCATCCGAGACTCGCTGGATACGAACATGAACACACCCCGTTCATACAAGCACGATACGCGCCATGGCGCGCAGCGACGGGGTTATTCGTCGTCCTGGGCGTCGTTGGCGAAATTGCGGCCGTAGAAGATCTCGTTGACCTCGGCCTCGATCCGGTCGGTGAGCTCGGCGGCTTCCTCGGCGGACAGGTCTTCGGCCTTCTCGGCGAACAGATAGTCGTTGAGCGAAAACTCGGTCAGCCGCATCTTGGTATGAAAAATACGCTCGGCCAGCACGTTCACGTCGATCATCTGATAGCGGTTGCAGATGTCTTCGGGAATGTAGTCCTGAATCGAGTTGATCTCGTGATCGATGAAGTGCTTGACCCCATCCACATCGCGGGTAAAGCCGCGCACGCGATAGTCCATCGACACCACATCCGATTCGAAGCTGTGAATGAGGTGATCGAGTGCCTTGAGCGGCGAGATCAGGCCACAGGTGGACACGTCGATATCCGCGCGGAAGGTCGAGATGCCGTTGTCCGGATGAAATTCCGGATAGGTATGCACCGTGATATGGCTCTTGTCGAGATGGCCGACCACGGCATCCGGCGTGGGCCCGTCGTAGGCGGCTTCCTCGGCGATGAGGATGGTCACGCTCGCGCCCTCGGGCTCGTAGTCCTGGCGCGCAATATTGAGGATATGCGCACCGATGATGTCCGACACCTCGGTCAGGATCTGGGTGAGCCGGTCGGCACTGAACATGTCGTCCAGATACGCCACATAGGCTTTCTTCTGCTCCTGCGTACGTGCATGGCAGATGTCGTAGATATTGAACGACAGCGACTTGGTCAGATTGTTGAAGCCGTGCAGGCGCAGTTTTTCCATGGCGAATAAGTAATTCGGTGTGAGCCTGAATGTCGTGGTCAACGCGCCGGCGGCGCGACGATAACAGCGATTGTCCGGTAGCGGTGTCCAGGCGATGCGTTGGCTAGCGACATACGAAGGTCGATGAAAGGGCGCAGTATCCGCGCGAACGCGCGTACGTCAAGCGTTACGCACGCAGCCGTGCGGGCCGCATCGCGCGGGATGTTCAGCCCGAAGCCTCGATGGTGTAGTCGTGCGTGATGTTCACGCTGGCCTGGAGCATGATCGAGGCAGAGCAGTATTTCTCGGCCGACAGCTGAACCGCGCGGGCGACATGTTTTTCGTTGAGATCGCGTCCGGATACGAAAAACTGCAGATGGATGTCGGTAAAGACTTTCGGATCGGTGCTCGCGCGGGTGCCGTCGACTTCGATGCGGCAACCGGTGACGTCCTGGCGCGATTTCTTGAGGATATGCATGACATCCATCGCGCTGCAGCCGCCCACGCCGAGCAGGATCATTTCCATGGGCCGAAAGCCGGCGTTTTCGCCGCCGATATCGGGCGGGCCGTCGATAATGACTTCGTGGCCGCTATCGGCGCTGCCGGAGAACTTGAGCTGGCCCTGCCAGTCGATGGTTGCTTTCATGTGCCAAAAATGATGATCGATACCGTCAGGCGACGATGGGGCTTGTAGCGGCGAAAAAAAGTGGCGGCGCGAAGACGCGTTCTAGTCGGGTGAAGCCAGCAGATCGGACAGAGCGGCGCCCGGGTCGGCTTCGCGCATGAACGATTCGCCGATCAGAAAGGCGCCGAAACCGGCTTCGGTCAGGCGCGCCAGATCGGCCGGGGTGTGAATGCCGCTTTCGCTGACCACCACGCGGCCCGCGGGAATGGGTTCGCGCAGGTCGATACTGGTATCGAGCGTGGTTTCGAAGGTGTGCAGATCACGGTTGTTGATGCCGAGAATCGTGCGTTCCGGCAGTTCCAGGGCCCGCTCGAGTTCTTCGCTGTCGTGCACTTCGGCGAGCACGTCCATGCCCAGTTCGAAGGCACGTTCGGCCAGTTCGGTCATGAGTCCGGTGTCCAGGGCCGCCGCGATCAGCAGAATACAGTCCGCGCCCATGGCGCGGGCCTGATCGACCTGGATCGGGTCGATCATGAAATCCTTGCGTAGTACCGGCAGATCGCAGGCCTGGCGCGCCAGGGCGAGAAAATCGTTATCGCCCTGAAAGAAGTCGTGATCGGTGAGTACCGATAGACACGCCGCGCCACCGGCGGCATAGCGCTCGGCCAGCCAGGCCACGTCGAAATCCTCGCGAATCAGCCCCTTGCTGGGCGAGGCCTTCTTGATTTCGGCGATCACCGCGCGGGGTGATTTCGCACGCAAGGCATCGGCGAAACCGCGCGGTGCGAAGGCGCGTTCCACTGCCTCATCGAGCTCGGCCTGCGAGGTCTGTGCCTTGAAGGCATCGATTTCTTCGCGCTTGCGCACGAGGATGCGATCGAGAATCGTGGCGGTCGTACGAATGCTCATGAATCCACCATGCCGGCGCGGCCGGTCATCGTCTGGGTGAGTTCGGCCAGTGCGTTCATGCGCTCGCCAGCGGCACCGCTGAGCAGCACCTCGCGCGCCTTGGCCACACCGGCGGCGATATCCGGCGCGTTGCCAGCCACATACAGCGCGGCACCGGCATTGAAGGCGACCATGTCGAGGGCGAGCCCGGCCTTGCCGGCCAGCACATCGCGCACGATCGCCAGGCTTTCATCGGCGGATTTGACGCGCAGGCCATCCAGCGAGCCGCGTTCCAGGCCGACATCTTCCGGCGCGATCTTGTAGGTCGAGATCTGGCCGTCCTTGAGCTCGGCGACGCGGCTGGGGGCGTTGATCGACAGTTCGTCGAGGCCGTCCTCGCCGTGCACGATCATCACATGGCGGCTGCCCAGGCGTTGCAGCACTTCGGCCAGCGGTTCACACAGATGGCCGTTGAATACGCCCATCACCTGATTGCGTGCGCCAGCCGGGTTGGTCAGCGGGCCGATGATATTGAAGATCGTGCGCACGCCCAGCTCACGGCGCGGGCCGACGGCATATTTCATCGCGCCGTGATGGGCCGGGGCGAACATGAAACCCACGCCCAGCCGACGAATACATTCGGCG
Organism: Salinisphaera sp. S4-8; assembly: GCF_040361235.1. Classification (NCBI taxonomy): domain Bacteria; kingdom Pseudomonadati; phylum Pseudomonadota; class Gammaproteobacteria; order Salinisphaerales; family Salinisphaeraceae; genus Salinisphaera; species Salinisphaera sp. S4-8. The sequence goes on from NZ_APNF01000007.1 coordinate 19,328, forward strand.
ACCTGTTCCGGCGAGGTGTCGATGGCGACTCCTGCCGCCTCGAGCAGATCCGAGCTGCCCGAGGAACTCGAGACCGAGCGATTGCCGTGTTTGGCCACATGGCCGCCCGCTGCGGCCACGGCGAACGCGGCCGCCGTGGAGACGTTGAACAGCCCGGCCGCGTCGCCGCCGGTGCCGCAGGTATCGACCAGACGATCGGCCAGGGCCGGATCGACCGGCACATCGGTGGCCAACTCGCGCATGACCGTCGTGGCGGCCGCGATTTCGGGCACGGTTTCGCCTTTCATGCGCATGGCGATGAGAAAGCCACCGATCTGGGCCGCCGTGGCCTGGCCGGTCATGATCGCGGTCATCGCCTGGTGCATGCGCTCGGCCGACAGATCGCGGCCGGCGACGATGTGGTTCATCAATTCCTTGTCGATCACGGCGCGTCTCCCGTGGCGGGCCGACCTTCGCCGCAGCGCTTGAGGAAGGTGTGCAGCATTTCGTGGCCGTGTTCGGACAGAATCGACTCGGGATGAAACTGCACGCCTTCGGCGCCGGTGGGCGTATGGATCAGGCCCATGATTTCGTCCATGTCGCCGTCTTCGGTTTCGGTCCAGGCGGTGATCTCGAAGTCGTCCGGCAGACCGTCGCGAGCGACGATGAGCGAGTGATAGCGGGTCGCGGTCAACGGGTCGGCGAGATTTTCGAATACGCCGCGGCCGGTATGGCGGATCACCGAGGTCTTGCCGTGCATGACCTGGCGTGCCCGGATGACCTTGCCGCCATAGGCCTGGCCCAATGCCTGATGGCCCAGGCAGACGCCGAAGATCGGCAGTCGATGGGCCAGACGCTGGATCAGTTCGACCGAGACGCCGGCTTCATCCGGCGTGCAGGGCCCGGGCGACACCACAATGCCGGCGGGCTTGAGCTCTTCGATATCCTCGACCGTGACCTGGTCATTGCGTACCACGTGGACTTCGGCTTCGAGCTCGCCGAGGTACTGCACCAGGTTGTAGGTGAACGAATCGTAGTTATCGAGCATGAGAATCATGCGTCACCCCCGTTGTGTGGCGTGCTGGCCTGGGCACGCGTGCTCAGCCCGCGCTCGGCGATGGCCGCGGCCTTCATCACCGCCTTGGCCTTGTTCATGGTTTCTTCCCATTCGGCGTTGGGCTGCGAATCGGCCACGATGCCGCCCCCGGCCTGGACATGAATCTCGCCGTCCTTGAGCACGGCGGTCCGAATGGCGATCGCCAGGTCCATGCTGCCGTTGCCGGCCAGATAGCCCACCGCGCCGCCGTAGACCCCGCGTTTGACCGGCTCGATTTCGTCGATGATTTCCATCGCCCGGATCTTGGGTGCGCCCGAAAGCGTGCCGGCGGGAAAGGCCGCGCGCAGCGCATCCATGGGGGTGAGATCGTCGCGCAGCTTGCCGGTGACGTTCGACACGATATGCATGACATGCGAATAACGCTCGATGGCCATGCGTTCGGTCAGCTTTACGCTGCCCGGCTGCGATACGCGCCCGACATCGTTGCGGCCTAGATCGATGAGCATCAGATGCTCGGCGACTTCCTTGGGATCGTCGAGCAGCTCCTGCGCCAGGGCTTCGTCTTCGGCCTCGGTGGCGCCGCGTTTGCGGGTACCGGCGATCGGGCGCACGGTGACCTCACCGTCCATGGCGCGCACCAGAATCTCCGGCGAGGCGCCGACTACATGGTGATCGCCGAAGTTGAAGTAGTACATATACGGCGAGGGGTTCAGGCTGCGCAGCGCCCGATACAACGACATCGGCTCGGCATTGAACGGCGCCGACAGGCGCTGGCTGGGCACCACCTGCATTACATCGCCGGCCTGGGTGTAGTCGCGAATCAGGCGTACCGCGTCTTCATAGCCGGCCTGGGTCAGTCCGGACACGAAGCGGCTGTCGTCGAGCAGCTCGGCCGAGGTGTCGCCGGCTTTCGCGCGGGCCGTACTCGTGGTCAGCGGTTGTTCGAGGCGATCGAGCAGGGCGTCGAGCCGTTTCGCCACGCGTTCGCGATCCGCCGTGTCGCCTTCGACGTGATGGGCCACGCAATAGAGCTTGCCCGAGAGGTTGTCGAAGATGACCAGCTCTTCGGCGATCAGCAACAGGATATCCGGCAGATCGAGCGGATCGTCCTTGCCGGCACCGCCCGCGGCCAGGCGCGGCTCGATATAACGAATGGTGTCGTAGCCGAAATAGCCCACCAGACCGCCGGTCAGTCGCGGCAGCTCGGGCAGGCGTGGCAACGGCCGTGCATCGTTGAAGGCCTGAATCCAGGCCAGCGGATCGTCGGTTTCGATCTGTTCGAGAATCTCGTCGTCGCGTTCGTGAACCAGCGCATGGCCACGTACGCGAATACGCTCGGCACAGGGCAGGCCGATGATCGAATACCGGCCCCAGCGCTCGCCGCCCTGCACCGATTCCAGCAGGAACGAATAGGGCGCGTCGGCGAGTTTGAGATAGGTCGAAAGCGGGGTGTCGAGATCGGCCAGCGCTTCGACCACCAGCGGCACGCGCGGGTGGTGGAGCGAATGGGCCGATTCGCGGGGGGAAGAAGACGAATTGTTCATGAAATCACTCGATCGAAAATCGCAACAAGCGCGCGCTTGAAAAACGGGGGATGCCCGCGCACAGCGCGCGACCGGGAACAGGCGTTTTTAGCCTCGCCAGTCGCCTTGCCGCCATCGCCACGCGGCATCGAATGCCCGGTTGGCGGTGTTTTTCGATCGATTCGATGTCATGTCTATCGCGGTTCGTCTGCGGCGCGTATGCGCGCTTTCGTAGGCCAATGCTGACGTATCTCGTGCGCGTTGCCAAGTCGTGCACCGGTGCGGCGCGATCGCAACGCCGGTTTGCCGGATTAAGTCCGCAGACGAACGCGAGGCGCGCCAATGCTGGCGCCTTGCATCGGTGCATTAGCGCCGCTTAATCCAACAAGGAACTCGACCCGCAAAGCCGAGCGGACGTACGACTATGAACCGATGCCGGTGGCGGCTCTGTGTTGGCTTACGGCCTTCGGGTTAAGCGAACCTGCTCAAGGATCACCGCTAGTCCAGCTCGGCCCGCATGTCGGCGATGACCTTGGCGTAATCGGGCTGGCCGAAGATCGCCGAGCCGGCCACGAAGGTATCGGCACCGGCGTCGGCCACGCGCTTGATGTTGTCGGTCTTGATGCCGCCGTCGACTTCCAGGCGGATATCGCGGCCCGATGCGTCGATGATCTCGCGCGCTTCGGCGATCTTGCCGATGGCTTCCTCGATGAACTTCTGGCCGCCAAAGCCCGGGTTGACCGACATGATGAGCACGATATCGACCTTATCGAGTACGTATTTCAGCCATTCCAGCGGGGTGGCCGGGTTGAACACCAGCCCGGTCTTGCAGCCGGCATCGCGGGCCAGCTGCAGGCTGCGATCGACATGTTCGCTGGCTTCCGGATGGAAGGTGATCGACGTCGCGCCGGCCTCGGCGAACGCGCTGATCATGGCGTCGACGGGTTTGACCATCAGATGCACGTCGATCGGCACGTTCGGATGGGTGTTTTTCAAGCGCTTGGCCAGCGCGGCACCCACCGGCGGGCCGAAGGTGAGGTTCGGCACGTAGTGGTTGTCCATCACGTCGAAATGAATCCAGTCGGCGCCGGCCTCGATCACGGCCTCGCATTCGTCACCGAGCGCGGCCAGATCGGCAGCAAGAATCGAAGGGGCGATAAGCGGCGCGCGCGTGGAACGGGGCATGGGTCAAAACCGTGGATCGAATAGCGGCGCTAGTTTACGCTTTGCGGATTGTCTGTGTCAGTGAGCTTGAATGAGCGTTCTTATCGCGTTGCACGCGCTCGCCGCCGTGATCTGGGTGGGCGGGCTGTTCTTTCTGGTGGGTATTCTGCGTCCGGCCGCATCGTCGGTACCCCTGGCCGAACGCCTGCCGCTGCTGTCCACCGCGATGGGGCGTTTCTTTCTGTGGGTGTGGATTGCGATCATCGTGTTGCTGGTCACCGGTAACACCATGATTTTCATGCTCGGGGGCATGGGCGGCGTGCCGCTGTATATCCATCTCATGCAGGCGCTGGGCTGGGCCATGTTTTTGCTGTTCGGGCATATGTTCTTTTCGCCCTGGCGCCGGGTGCGCGTGGCGTTGTCGGCGGGCGCCCTGGCCGATGCCAGCCGCGCGATGGGCCAGCTGCGTCTGTTCGCCGCCATCAACCTGGCGATCGGCCTGATCGTGGTGGTGATCGCCACGGGCGGGCGCTACTGGGTCGGCTGAGGCCGGGTTTTCGCGGCCCGCGCTGATAGAATCGCGCGGGTCATCCATCGAACGCCGTCGCGGCCCAAGCGTCATGCCCGAAACCCTATTCGAATCCGATCTGCACAGCGTGCCGCTGCTCATGCGCGGCAAGGTGCGCGATGTCTATGCCGTGGGCGACGAGCATCTGCTGATCGTGGCCACGGATCGGCTGTCGGCCTTCGATGTCATCCTGCCCGATCCGATCCCCGGCAAGGGTGAGGTACTCACCGCCGTTTCCAATTTCTGGTTCGATCGGTTCGCCGGCCATATCGCCAATCATCGTGCCGAGAGGCCGTTGACCGATGTCCTCACCGACGCCGAAATCGCCCAGGTCGGCACGCGGGCGATGCTGGTCAAGCGCCTCGATGCCTTGCCGGTGGAAGCCGTGGCCCGCGGTTATATCATCGGCTCCGGCTGGAAGGATTATCAGGCGACCGGCACGGTGTCCGGCATCGAGCTGCCGGCCGGTCTGGCGCAGGCACAACAGCTGCCCGAGCCGATCTTCACCCCGTCGACGAAGGCCGAGGCCGGCGCACACGACGAGGCGATCGATTTCGACGCGGTGGTAGCACTGATCGGTGCCGAGCGTGCTGCCGCGGTACGCGACGCGACCCTGTCGATCTATACGGACGCGGCGGCCTATGCCCGCGAGCGCGGCATCATCATCGCCGATACCAAGTTCGAGTTCGGTGTGGATGCCGCCGGCGAACTGGTGCTTATCGACGAAGTGCTCACCCCGGATTCCTCACGCTTCTGGCCGGTATCCGAATACGCCACCGGCATGAGCCCGCCGAGCTTCGACAAGCAGTATGTGCGCGATTATCTGGAAACGCTGGACTGGGACAAGACCGCCCCGGGCCCGCGTCTGCCGCAGCAGGTGATCGACAATACCGCGGCGAAGTACCGCGAAGCCCAGCAAAGGCTGACTGGGAGCTAGCCGCCGGTCGACATTGGCGGCGTTCGGGCCGGTTTAAGCCGCGTCGGCGCGTTTGGCGTCGGCCGGCTTGGCCTTGGGCGCGTCGTTGGCGCTGGCCTGGCGGGTGAGTTCGCTATCGAGCATGCCGATGATGCGGTTGCGATCGATGCGCTGGTCCTTGAGCGCGAGGAAATAGGCATAGCCCATCGCCCGCGTGTCGTTCTTGCCGGCGCGCTGTTGCAGGTCGGCGCCGTGGTCGATCATGAAGCGCAGCATCTTCGGGTCGTTGCGCTGGATGGCATAGAACAGCCCGGTGAGCTGCTCGCCGTCTTCACGCGGGTCGGCGGCGTTGATATCCAGACCGTGCGCGAGATAGAAATCGGCACAGCCGTAAGGGTCGTCGAGGCGCGCTTCGCGTTCGAAGATATAGACCAGCCCGCCGGCGTCGCGCAGTTCGGGCACATCGGCCTCGCGCTCGGCGACCTGATCGAAGTCGCGCTCACAGAAACCGGGTTCCTGTGCCGGCTTTTCAGCCGAGGCCTGCGCTGTCTCGCTGTCTTTTGCGCCGGTCGCGGCAGCGTCATCCGTAACGAGCGCGGCCTGATCGGACTGCGCCTCGGCGCGATCGGCATCGGGGGTGAGATAGCCCGGCCCGCCGGCCAGCCAGAAGATGAGCAGGCCCAGAAAGATCGCAACGATAAGCGTGATGAAGAATATAGGTCTCACAGGCGTGTCCTCGGTGGCTGGAACGGCGGTGGCCGGTGTGGATCAGTTCTTTTGGTCGCCGAACAGGGCGTCGAGCTTGTCTTCGTATTCGTGATAGCCCAGATGCTCGTAAAGTTCGCTGCGTGTCTGCATGCGATCGACCACGTGCTTCTGGGTGCCATCGGTCCGAATCGCGCCATAGACATCGAGCGCGGCATTGGCCATCGCCCGCGAGGCCGATAGCGGGTACAACACCATACCCACGCCCTGATCGCCCAGTTCGGTGGTGGTATAGAGTTCGGTCTGGCCGAATTCGGTGATATTGGCCAGTACCGGCACGCCCAGCTCGGTGAAGCGCTTGTACATGCTCAGGTCGGTCATCGCCTCGGCGAAGATGAAATCGGCACCGGCTTCCACACAGGCCGCAGCGCGCTCGACGGCCGAATCCAGGCCTTCCACGGCCAGCGCATCGGTACGCGCCATGATCAGCATTTCGTCGCGGGCATCGGCGGCCGCGGTCACGCGTTCGGCCATTTCTTCCTTGGAGACGATCGCCTTGCCGGGACGATGCCCGCAACGCTTGGCGGCAACCTGATCCTCGATATGCACACAGGCCGCGCCCGCCCCTTCGAAGAGCTTGACGGTGCGCGCGATATTGAAGGCGCTACCCCAGCCGGTATCGATATCCACCAGCAGTGGTACATCCGTGGCGTAGGTGATGCGGCGTACGTCTTCGAGTACGTCGTTCATGGTCGTCATGCCCAGATCCGGCAGGCCATAGGACCAGTTCGCGACGCCGCCGCCGGACAGATAGATCGCCTTGAAGCCGCTGTGTTCGGCCAGCATCGCGGAATAGGCGTTGATGGCCCCCACGATCTGGAGCGGGTGTTCGGTTTCGAGTGCGGAAAGAAAGCGTTGGGCTGCGGACATGATCGTCTACGGGTCGGGTTGAATGGCGGGCATCAGCTTAACGCAAGGCGGCCCTCGCGCGGGGCACGATTCTGACGCGCGACTGGCGATTCGCGCCGCGCGAACAATGCGTATCCCCGCGCACGCCGAGGCCTGCGCGAATGCCGCTTGGCCGGCTTCGACGCGCCGTAGATCAGCTCAACCAGCGTGTGGCGAACTTGATGAACCAGCGGGTGAAGCCCTTGTAGGGCGGCAGGAACAAAAAGCTTAGCGAAAAGCGTTCGCGTACCACCGCGCGTTCGTGGCTGAAGGCCTTGAAGCCGTAGTGGCCATGCGAATTGCCCAGCCCCGAATTGTTGACGCCGCCGAAGGGCAGGTTGGCGTGCAGAAACTGCACCATGGAATGATTCACACAGGAGCCGCCCGCGCTGGTGTTGGACAGCACCTTTTCGATGAAGTCGTTGTCGCGCGCGAACACATACAGCGCCAACGGTTTGGGCTTGGCGTTGATCTCGCCGATGATGCGATCGGTATCGGTGAAGGGGATGATCGGCAGCACCGGGCCAAAGATCTCTTCGTCGAGCACGCGCGCATCGCGATCGACATCGGTGAGCACGGTCGGGGCGATGAAATTGTCGTCGCTGGCCGGCACCCCGCCCATGGCCACTTGCGCGCCGCGCTCGGTGGCATCTTCGATCAGGCCCTTGACCCGGCCGTAGTGCTTGTCGTTGACGATCCGGCAGTAGTCGCGATTCGAAGCCATGTGCGACTGGTCGCCATAGAGTTTTTTCATGGCCTTGCCCATGGCCTCGATGAAGCTATCCACGATATCGGCATGGACATACATATAGTCCGGCGCGATACAGGTCTGGCCGTTGTTGGCGAACTTGCCCCAGGCCAGGTTCCTGGCGGCGTTGGCGATATCGGCGCTCTTGTCGACGATCACCGGCGATTTGCCGCCCAGCTCGAGCGTTACCGAGGTGAGGTTTTCGGCGGCCGCGCGCATTACGATCTTGCCGACCGCGGGCGAACCGGTGAAAAAGATATGGTCGAAATGCAGACCCAGCAGATGCTGCGAGGTCTGCACCGCGCCCTGAACCACCGCGACTTCATCCTCGTCGAAGATATCGCTGACGATGTCATCCATGAGCTGGGCGCAATGCGGGGTCAGCTCCGAGGGTTTGAGAATGACCGTATTGCCGGCCGCCAGCGCCGATACCAGTGGCCCGAAGCTCAGGTTGAGCGGATAGTTCCAGGGCGAAATGATCAGGCACACGCCCTTGGGTTCGTTACGCACCTCGGCCGAGGTGCCGAACATCAGTAGCGTCGGGCGCTTGCGTTCGGGCTTCATCCAGCCCTTGAGATGGCGGATGGCGTGATTGGCTTCCATCACCACCGGCAGGATTTCGGTGATATCGACTTCCGGGGCCGGCTTGGCGAAGTCCGCGTGGCAGGCCTCGTAGATCTGTTCGGTGCGATCGAACATCGCCTGGCGCAGACGCTTGATCTTGTCGATGCGCTCGGCCGCGGGCGAGGTGCGCAGGGACAGCGCCTTAGCCTGCTGGGCTGCGAGCAGCCGCTCGGTACGATTGGCATCGGCCTCTTCGGGCGCGGTCGCGATGTGGTCTACGGCAGTACTCATGGTGGGTTCCTCCTGGCTCGACGTCGATCGCGTCGAGGGTTATTCGCATGGCCCGATGTTATGTCAGTTTCGTGTCGAAGCGGCGAGCGGCGGTTACGAGGGCGTGGCCATATCCAGGCGTTGCGCGGCACGTTGGGCCAGTTCCGGTGCGCGGGCATGGGCCTGAAAGAAGATATGGGCGAGTACGCGCACCACGCGTCGATGATCCCGGGTGCTGCGATGGCCCAGCGGCAGCACGATGGCTTCGATCAGCGAAATGAACGCGCGTGCCATATCCCGTGTCGAGCCTTCCACCCCCAGCGCATCGGCGGCACGGGCCTCGTCGAGCACCTGTTCGATTGCGGCCACGGCCTCGGCTTCGAATGCCTGCTGCACGGTGGTCGCGGCATCGACGTCGGCCGTACTGGGCTTGAGCCAGTAACCGGCGATGCCCTCGGCCAGGCGCGGATCCTCGACCAGCTGCTCGAGGCCGGAAAACATCGCGAAGATCTGTTCCACCGGGTCGGTTTCATCAGCCACGGCGTCGAATACGTGGGCTTCGAAAATACCGATCAGCCGCTTCATGGCCTCGGCGTAGAGCGCCTGCTTGCTATCGAAATGCCAGTACAGGGCGGCTTTGGTCACCCCCGACTCCTTGGAAAGACGCGTCATCGAAACGCCGTCGTAGCCAAAACGACCGAACGCCCGAAACGCCGCCTCGCAAATGCGCTCGCGTGTTTCGCGTGGATCGCTGTCTGCCGGTCGTGCCATGGCCTGTCGTGATTATCGAATAGAGCCCGACCGTAGCACAGGCTATTGACTAACCGGTCGTTTAATTATTAGTGTTACATCGTGCAATGTAATAAACCGATCGGTCAGGCGTAAACCCGCGTGCTCGATCGGCCCGATGTCGCGAACGCGAGGAGATCGCATGAACACAATGACAATGGCCGAAGCGCGGGCCCATGACCGCAAGCGCTGGCTCTGGCCGATGGGCTTCGGGATCATCATCATCGTGGCCGCCACCGCGCTGACGGGCTGGTTCACGGGCATCACGCCGCTGATCTTCGCCGGGCCGATCGTGGTGTATATCGTCGTGCCGCTGCTCGATTTCTTTATCGGCAAGGACAGCAGCAATCCGCCCGAGCGGGTGATGGAAATCCTCGAGCATGATCCGTTCTATCGCTATTCCACCTACATTTACGTGCTGGTGCAGATGGGGCTGTTCATCGGCGCCTGTGCGATCGTGGGTACGCAGGACATGACGATCTGGCAGTGGCTGGGCTTCGTGACCACCATCGGCATGCTGTCGGGCATTTCCATCAACACTGCGCACGAACTCGGGCACAAGCGCACCTGGCTGGAAGGCTGGCTGGCCAAGATCGCGCTCGCACCGGTGGCCTATGGCCATTTCTATGTCGAGCACAACCGCGGCCATCATGCCCGCGTGGCCACCCCGGAAGATCCGGCCAGTGCACGCATGGGCGAATCCTTCTGGGCGTTTCTGCCGCGCACGGTCGTCGGCAGCCTGCGCTCGGCCTGGGAGATCGAAAAGACCACGCTGGCGCGCAAGGGCCGCGGCGTGTGGAGCGTGCATAACGAAGTGCTCCAGGCCTGGGGCATGACCGCGATGCTCTGGGGCGCGTTGATGCTGGCCTTCGGCATCGAACTGCTGCCGTTTCTGATCGTTCAGGCCATCCTCGGTGCCTCCCTGCTGGAGGCGGTCAACTATGCCGAGCACTACGGGCTGTTGCGCAAAAAACGCGCGGACGGGCGCTACGAGCGCTGCCAGCCGGAACATTCCTGGAACAACGATCACATCGTGACCAACATCTTCCTGTTCCATCTGCAGCGCCATTCCGACCACCATGCCCACCCGACGCGGCGCTATCAGTCGCTGCGCCATTTCGACGAGGCGCCGGAACTGCCCACCGGTTATGCCGGCATGATCGTGCTCGCCTACTTTCCGCCGCTTTGGTATCGGGTGATGGACAAGCGCGTACTGACGCATTACGACGGCGACCTGCGGCGCGCCAACCTGCAGCCGGGCCAGCGCGAGCGCCTGCTGGCCAAGTATCCGCCGCCGAGCACGCCTGCTGCCGATGTGTCTGCCTAGGGCGATTGCTGCGTAATCAACCAATCGCCGTCGTACGGCGGTTTTGGTAGCCTTGAGGTCCACCGAGCGGGTGCCGTGGCCACGGCACCCGAATTTGCTACAGCGCAATAGTTCATAAAGGACGTTAGATGAAAAAATGGCAATGCATTGTCTGTGGTTTCGAGTACGACGAAGCCGAGGGCATGCCGGACGAGGGGATCGAGCCGGGCACCAAGTGGGAAGACATTCCTGACGACTGGACCTGTCCCGACTGCGGCGCGCCCAAAGACGATTTCGAAATGATGGAAGTCGACTGATCCGCTTGGCACGTCGTCACCCATGGGCCGCTCGCCGGCCTGCTATTTGATCTCAACCGAGAGCACGCATGGATCCGATCATCATCGTCGGCACGGGGCTGGCCGGCTACGGCACGGCCCGCGAATTTCGCAAGCACGACAAGGAGCGTCCGCTGGTTCTGATCACCCGTGACGACGGCGCCAACTACTACAAGCCCGATCTGTCGGAAGCCCACGCCAAGGAGGCCGCGCCGGACGATCTGATCAAGAAAGACGCCGACGCCATGGCCGAAGAGCTGGACGCGACGATCCTGACCCATCGCCAGGTGGAATCCATTGATCGCGACAAGCGCCAGGTCGTACTTAATGGCGATACGCTGACCTATCACAAGCTCGTGCTCGCGTTTGGCGCCGATCCCATCGTGCTCAAGCTCGCCGGCGATGCCACCCAGTCGATCCACAAGGTCAACAACCTGTTCGACTACCGCAGCTTTCGTTCGAACCTGGGCGATGCCAAGCATGTAGCGATTCTCGGCGCGGGGCTGATCGGCTGCGAATTCGCCAACGATCTGATCAAGGCCGGCTACGAGGTTTCGATTGCCGATCCGGCCGACTGGCCGCTTTCGCAGCTGCTGCCCAAGGCCTGCGGTCAGGCGGTCGAATACGCGTTGACCCGTGCCGGCGTGCACTGGCACCTGGGCCATGCGGCCACCGGTGTGCATCACAGCAACAAGCACCTGCAGATCGTGCTCGATAACGATGAAAGTATCTATGCCGATGCGGTGCTGTCCGCGGTCGGCCTGCGCGCGGGCATCGAGCTGGCCGAAAAGGCCGGCCTCAAGATCGACAAGGGCATCGTGGTCGATCGCACGCTGGTCACCAGCGACCCCAACATCTACGCGCTGGGTGACTGTGCCGAAGTGGATGGCCAGTGGCGGCCCTATGTCGGCCCGCTCATGCAGTGTGCGCGTACGCTGGGCAAGACACTGGCCGGCGCCGAGGGCGACACGCCCGGGCAGGTCAAATACCCGACGCTGCCGATCATCGTGAAAACCCATGTCTGCCCGGTGGTCGTGTTGCCGCCGGTCGAAAGCGGCGGCCAGTGGGAAATCGAAGGCGATATGCCCGATTTCGAAGCCCGCTGCATGAGCGAGGACGGCCGGCTCATCGGCTTTGCGCTCACCGGCGAGGCCACCAACAAACGTCGCGACTACATCAAGGAAGCGCCGCCGCTGATGGCATAGTCCGTGGCAATCGGCCGCCCCACGGGGCTGGAAGATTTGCCCGGCTCGGGTGCCCCAGAGCCACACGGGCCGCCCGAGCCGCTCTTTCTGGCCGATTGGCTGGATCGTCAGCTTTCCGGCCGCGACGCGAAGGGGCGCCGCATACGAAAGATTCAGCGAATACCGTTCCACGGCGAGTGGGTGGCGATTGTTCTGAGCTTCGCGCTTCTTTTTGTTCTGGGCTTGCCGTATCGCTGGCTTGCGCGAATTGAGTTCATCGAAGTAGATCCGGCGCGGTCGACATTACAGCTTTGGTATCTACTGATTGCGCTCGCGATGGGCCTGCGTATTGGCTGGGTGCGACGGCTGCTTTTTGAATTGGAAGTGCGCCGCGACGAGCGGCGACGGACATGGCATCGGCTAATGGAGCGCAAGCTCGTTCGGAATTATTGTGGATACCGCAAGTACGTGAAACGCCGGTTGAATCTGTTCGGCGCGGTTATTTTAGCGGTCGTAGGGCGCGGTTTTTTTCGCCTTCACTGGTCCGCATTCATCGCAGACATGACATATATCTGGAATGGTGTTGTCGAACCGAGCCTTGACGGCTTCCCCGCTGCGATTGGCAAACCAGATGTTTTGTTTGCGGTGCTTGTCGTATACGGGGTTGATTGGATCGTGTTTTTTACACACCTGTTCTTGCGCAAACCGACCGTTTAGAGCGCCTTCAAACGTCGGCGTTTTGTTTCGGATCGTTGCTGCTCGGCTAGTATTTTTACGCGGCTGTCGGCCTCCCTATCTGGCTATACGCTGGGTAGATCCAGCGGATGTGCAGTCCATGGAACGCGGCGCTGTATTCAAGCGTAATCGCAGCCACGCGGTGCGCCGGCCCAAGGTCGCGCCCGGCGCCGAGGCTTGGGAAAGCGGGTTCGAGCGACGTGGCGTCAGTGACGATTTCATGCGCCAGCGCGATCAGCCGGCCGCATGGAAATAAGACGCCCCGGCTACGCTGCGTTTCGCGCGCCGCGCTTTGCGAGCGCTGCCAGCCGCGTACCCGCCAGGCGTGCGCCCTTGATATTGCCCGCCATCGGCCCGAGCTGAAGACTGGCCGGACGGCCGAGCAGATGCAGACCCGGGACGGCTTCAAGATCGTCGTTGATAAAGACATGGCCGTCGCGATCGCAGCGTAGATCCAGCGCATCGATGGTGGCGCCGAGCAGGCTGTCGGGGCGGGCATGTTGTTCGAAGCCGGTTGCCAGAATCACCCGATCGGCATCGATACGCCGGCCGTCGTCGAACACCAGTCCGTTGTCATCCTTCGATACGACGTGGCCGCGGCGCCAGGCGATATCGCCGGCGGCCAACGCGGCGGTCATACGTGCAAAGACATCTGGCGGCAGCGTGCCGGGCTGGCGCGCCTCGGCGAGCAGGGCAGTGCGGTCTTCGATGGGTGTTTCGGTAAAGGGTGTCAGACAGCGCGGGCCGGCATAGCAGGGGTCGCTATCGAAATCGGCCCGCCGCGGTGGCGACCGCGTGACCCAGCACACGGCATGGTCGTGTTCGTGCAGGCGCAACGCCAGTTGCGCGCCGGTGATGCCGCCGCCGACCACGGCGATACGCGCGGCCTTGGACGCGTTCATATCGAAGTCGGCGTCGTAGACGTGTTCGCAGCCCGCCGCCCAACGCGGCCGATACGGCGCGTTCGGCCCGAGCGCGAGCACGAGCCGCGCGGTGTCGTATTCGTCGCGGCCCGTCGTGTGGACGCGCCAGCCGTGGGCCTGAGGTACGACCCGATCGGCGGTATCGTCGATACGCGTAAGCCCGGCGAGGGCCTGTTCGGCATGGGCTTCGAACAGGGCCCGCGAGGGACGACGGTAATAGCCGAGTTCGTCGGCGCCGTCGAAACCGTGGGCCTGGGCAAAACGTCGCAGGCCGTGGGCACGCGCGCCCAGATGGTGGGCATTGGAGGAACGCAGGTAATGCATGCCGCAGGCGCCAGCCCGTTCGCGCCAGGCCGCCAGCGCGGGCATCGGGTCGACAATCGCTAGCCGTGCAGCGGGCACGGCGGCGGCGATCGACGCGGCGGCAAAACGCCCGTGCGGGCCGCCGCCGATGATGAGCCAGTCGTAATCGGTCATGGCATGCGTCAGAAGGCCTGCAGCGGATGGCGATCGGGTCAGGGGTTCGCCTGACCCGACGATAGGGGCGATCCTAGCATTCGCCAATGCACCGCTGCGGGCCGACAGCAACCGCGCCGTCGATGCCGGTCCCCGCCGGTATCGCCGGCCTGGGTCGACGTCGTTCCGGCGTCGCGAGGGAGTGATAATCAGAATCAGAACGGCTCAAACATCGCACAAATTGCTGTGATACAACGCCGATCGGAAGCGATATGAACGAGGACGACCGGTATGTCGGCGCAACGCCATCATCACGAGCATCACAACAGCCATCGGCTGGGCTGGCTGCGCGCCTCGGTGCTCGGCGCGAACGACGGCATCGTGTCGGTCGCCAGCCTGGTGCTTGGCGTGGCCGCCAGCCAGGCCGATGCCCATAGTGTGCTGCTGGCCGGCATCGCCGGGCTGGTCGCCGGGGCATTGTCGATGGCGGCCGGTGAATATGTCTCGGTGAGTTCGCAGGCCGATACCGAGCAGGCCGATCTGGCGATGGAAGAACGCGAGATTGAGCGCCACCCGGCAGCCGAACAGGCCGAGCTCAAACGCATCTATATCGAACGCGGTCTCGACGAACCGCTGGCCGATCAGGTCGCTGTCAAGCTCATGCAACACGACGCGCTCGGGGCCCATGCGCGCGACGAACTGGGGCTGTCCGAGATCACCGCAGCGCGCCCGCTACAGGCCGCATTCGCATCGGCTGGCGCCTTCGCGGCCGGCGCGGCGGTGCCGTTGATTGTCGTGCTGCTCGTGAGCCGGTCGGCGGTGATCGGCGCGGTGGCGGTCAGCGTGCTGCTGTCGTTGATGGCACTGGGCGCCCTGTCCGCCCGGGCCGGCGGCGCGCCCATGGGCAAGTCCGTGCTGCGGGTCACGCTCTGGGGCGCGATTGCGATGGGCGTGACCGCGGCCGCCGGGTTGGTGTTTGGCGTATCGGTCTAGCTTGCCGCTAGCCGAGCTTGCGCAGCTGGCGGGCGGTGAGCAGCCAGCGCAGTGTGCCGGTGCCGCCGTCGGGTGAGCCGGGGAATTCCAGCAGCGCCGCGCCGGCTTTCTTGAACGCCATCAGGCGATCGCGCCGGCGGGTGAGGCTCCACGACACCCAGGTGGCCAGATCCGGCTCGTGGCCGACCAGCACCAGCCGGCGGTCGCCGAAATGGGTATGCAGGTATTCGTCGAGCGCGGCCATATCCACCGGCGGGGCGAGCACTTCGGCTTCCTCGATGGTGGCATCGTCCAGATAACCGGTGAGGATCTCCGCGGTTTGTACGGCCCGCAGCAAGGGGCTGGTGACGATATTGTCGACGGCCAGGTCGTTGAGCGTGGCGCGCAGGCCGGCCGCGGCGGCGCGGGTACGGCGTGTGCCTTCCGGCGTGAGCGGGCGCTCCTCGTCGGACAGGCCCATGGCGTGGGCCTTGTCGGCGTCGAGGGCGATACCGTGGCGAATGACGATGATTTCCATGGCGCTATTGTCGCCTGTGAATGCGCTGGCCGCTACTGCGCATCGGCCTTAAATACGGCTGGCGACTATTAAAAATCGCCGGGCTGAAAAAAAATTTTATCGTCGTGGTTTTCATGGATCGTGTCTGCGCCATCGATGCCTGAAAATGCTTGTACGCGAAGTCTTTTACAGATCGATCACGAGATCACTACAAATTTGGCCCGGGCTCGGCCGTAGGTGGCGTACAGGCGCGTTCGTACCCAAGTGTCGGTTGCACTGGACAGGACTTGATCACCGCCGCAAGCCCTTGCGGGCCGCGCGATTGCGCGTTTTTGACCCCCGTTTATCCACAGCGTTGTCCACCTCTTGTTCACCGGGCGACCACAACATATAGTTCCTGTGATGGCCAAAACGGGTGCTTGACCACAGTATCTAGTGGGGTAGAGTTTGCTGCCAAGACGTTGTCCCCAGCGCGGCACAGCGTTTATCGGTTTCGTTTTATCGCGGCGTCGTTCTCCCGGCGCGGCGGCTTTCAAGAGGCAAGGACATGGAGCACACACAGGTTTCCGATCGCGCGAATGCGCGCAGCGAACAGCCGGCATCGGCCGATTCGTACGGCGCCAGCATCGAGGCGACGGCGCCGGGCAGCTACAAGGTCATCCGCCGCAACGGCAAGGTGACCCCGTTCGATGCCTCCAAGATCGAGCTGGCTGTCACCAAGGCCTTCATTGACGTCGAAGGCCAGCAGGGCGCGGCCTCCTCGCGCATCCGTGAAACCGTCAAGCACATCACCGAACAGGTGGTGCAGGGCGTGACCCGCAGCCTGCCCGGCGGCGGCGCGGTGCATATCGAGGATATCCAGGACTACGTCGAACTCGCGCTCATGCGCAGCGGCGAGCACAAGGTGGCCCGCTCCTACGTCCTGTATCGTGAAGAGCGTGCCCACGAGCGTGCCGCCAAGCTGGCGGAGAAGGGCGCCGAAGCCGGCGAACCGGCCCAGGCCGCCGATATCAACGTGGCCTTCAAGGACGGCACCACGCGCCCGCTGGATCGCGACCGCCTGACCCGCGTGATCGACGAAGCCTGTGCCGGCATCGACGGCGTGGCTGCCGAGCAGGTGCTCAAGGACACGCTCAAGAACGCGTTTGATGGCATCTCCGAAGACGAGCTGTCCACCGCGCTCGTGCTGTCGGCCCGCCAGCGCCTGGAAGCCGAGCCGAACTACGGCATGGTTGCCGCGCGCTTGCTCATGGACAAGATTCGTCACGAAGGCCTGACCTTCCTTGCCGACGGCGCCGTGGAATACGCCACGCATGCCGAGATGCGCGAGCGCTATCCGTCCTACTTCAAGGACTTCATCGCCGCCGGCGTCGAACATGAACTGATCGATCCGCAGCTCGGCGAATACGATCTCGACCGTCTGGGCCAGGCCCTGATTGCCGATCGCGATCTGTCGTTCACCTATCTAGGCCTGCAGACGCTTTACGACCGCTACTTCATCCATCACGAATCCAAGCGGTTCGAACTGCCGCAGGCGTTCTACATGCGCGTGGCGATGGGCCTGGCGATCAACGAGATCGAGCGCGAAGAAAAAGCCATCGAGTTCTACAAGCTGCTCTCGAGCTTCGACTTCATGTCGTCCACGCCGACGTTGTTCAACTCCGGCACGCTGCGCCCGCAGCTGTCGAGCTGCTACCTGACCAGCGTCTCGGACGACCTGCACGGCATCTACGGTGCGGTGCAAGACAACGCCATGCTGTCCAAGTTTGCCGGCGGCCTGGGTAACGACTGGACGCCGGTGCGTGCCATGGGTGCCCATATCAAGGGCACCAATGGCAAGAGCCAGGGCGTGGTCCCGTTCCTGAAAGTGGTCAACGACACCGCCGTGGCCGTGAACCAGGGCGGCAAGCGCAAGGGCGCGGTCTGTGCCTATCTGGAAACCTGGCACAAGGACATCGAGGAATTCCTCGACCTGCGCAAGAACACCGGCGACGACCGTCGTCGCTGCCACGACATGAACACCGCGAACTGGATCCCGGATCTGTTCGTCAAGCGTGTGCTCAACGACGAGCCGTGGACGCTGTTCTCGCCCAACGACGTGCCCGACCTGCACGACCTCACCGGCAAGGCGTTCGAAGAAGCCTATGTGGGCTACGAAGCGAAAGCCGCCCGCGGCGAGATCAAGAACTTCAAGACGCTCTCGGCCGTGAACCTATGGCGCAAGATGCTCAGCCTGCTGTTTGAAACGGGCCACCCGTGGTTCACCTTCAAGGACCCGTGCAACCTGCGCAGCCCGCAGCAGCACAAGGGGGTGGTGCATTCGTCCAACCTGTGCACCGAGATCACGCTCAACACCTCGCCGGGCAAGGAAATCGCGGTCTGCAACCTGGGCTCGGTGAACCTGCCGCAGCACATAGAGAACGGCGAACTGAACGTGGCCAAGCTGGAAGCCACCATCAACACCGCCATGCGCATGCTCGATAACGTCATCGAGTACAACTACTACAGCGTGAAGACCGCGCGTGACTCCAACCTGCGTCACCGCCCGGTCGGCATGGGCCTGATGGGCTTCCAGGACGCCCTCTACAAGCTCAAGCTGCCCTACGAATCCAGCGACGCGGTGGAATTCGCCGATCGCTCGATGGAGCAGATCAGCTATCTGGCCATCAAGGCCTCGACCAACCTGGCCGAAGAGCGCGGCGCCTACAGCTCCTTCAAGGGCAGCCTGTGGGATCAGGGCATCCTGCCGATCGACTCGATCAAGATCCTGCGTGAGAACCGCGGCGAAGAGTATCTCGACCAGGACGAATCCCAGACCCTGGATTGGGACACCCTGCGCGAGCGCGTGCAGAGCGTGGGCATGCGCAACTCCAACTGCATGGCCATCGCGCCCACCGCGACCATCGCCAACATCACGGGCGTGAGCCAGTCCATCGAGCCGACGTATCAGAACCTGTACGTCAAATCGAACCTGTCGGGCGAGTTCACCGTGGCCAACCCCTACCTCGTGGAAGACCTCAAGGCGCTCGGCCTGTGGGACGAGGTCATGGCCAACGACCTCAAGTACTACGACGGCAGCGTGCAGGGCATCGACCGTATTCCGGACGATCTGAAAGTGCTCTACAAATGCGCCTTCGAGATCGACCCGCGCTGGCTGGTGGAAGCCGGTTCGCGCCGCCAGAAATGGCTGGATCAGGCCCAGAGCCTGAACCTGTACATGGCCGAACCCTCGGGCCGCAAGCTGGACGAACTCTACAAGTTCGCCTGGAAGAAAGGCCTGAAGACCACCTATTACCTGCGCTCCACCAGTGCCACGCACACCGAGAAGTCGACGATCACCGATCATCGACTGAACGCGGTCGGCAACGGCGGCAAGGGCTCCGGCGGCGGTACCGGCGCGGGTGGCTCGGTCACCGGCGGTGCCTCCAGCAACGGCGGCGGCCAGACGGTCAACGCGGCCTCCAACGGCGCGAGCGCGACCGAAGCGCCCAAGGCCCGGCCCACCGCCTCGGCCACTGCCCCCGCACCGGAAGGCAAGCCGACCGCGCCCATGGCCTGTGCCATCGACGACCCGGACTGCGAGGCCTGTCAGTAGGGCGAAGCGCCGAACGAAAGAAGGTTATCCGCAGATCGACGCAGATTTACGCAGATGGAAGACAAGACAATACGTCGTCCTTCGAACCTGCGTCCCTGCGGAGCGCCTTCTAAGCCGAGAACGACAACGATGAAAGACGAATACGATTTTTCCAAAGGCGAACGCGGCAAGTTCTATCGGCCCGGCGCAGTATTTCGTATTCGTTCGAACGCCAAGGCAGGCGGATCAGAATGACGCGCTACGCGCCGTCTTTAATCTGCGTCGATCTGCGTGAATCTGCGGACAGATCGCTTTTCTTCCGCTCAGCCGGCACACAACAGAACACCGCTTTTTAACGAAGCAAGGCAAAAGGAACGACACCATGCTCGACTTCGAAGACACCCCGCGCCAAGGCACGCCCGAGCACAAGCCGGGCAGCACCGCCAATCCGAACCCGGCGGGTGCCACACCCGATCCGTTCGCCCTGGACAAGGCCGACGAGCACTCGAGCCACGAAGCCGAGCACGCCGAAGCCGTCACCGGCCTGGAACAGGTCGAGCTCGGCGCCGGGCGTGTCTCCGTCGATGAAAAGCGCATCATCAACTGTCGCGCCGACGTCAACCAGCTCGTACCCTTCAAGTACACCTGGGCCTGGGAGAAGTATCTCAACGCCTGCGCCAACCACTGGATGCCGCAGGAAGTGAGCATGTCCGCCGACATCGCCATGTGGCAGGACCCGGACGCCCTCACCGAAGACGAGCGCCTGATCCTAAAGCGCGGCTTCGGCTTTTTCGCCTCCAGCGAATCGCTGGTCGCCAACAACATCGTGCTGGGTGTGTACAAGCACCTCACCAACCCCGAATGCCGCCAGTACCTGCTGCGCCAGGCCTTCGAGGAAGCCGTACACGGGCATACCTTCCAGTACATCGTGGAATCGCTGAATCTCGACGAAGGCGAGATCTTCAACATGTATCGCGAGCTGCCCAGCGTGCACAACAAGGCCGCC
Organism: Salinisphaera sp. S4-8; assembly: GCF_040361235.1. Classification (NCBI taxonomy): domain Bacteria; kingdom Pseudomonadati; phylum Pseudomonadota; class Gammaproteobacteria; order Salinisphaerales; family Salinisphaeraceae; genus Salinisphaera; species Salinisphaera sp. S4-8. The sequence goes on from NZ_APNF01000007.1 coordinate 39,567, forward strand.
TGGGCCATGCAGTACACCCAGAGCCTGAACGACCCCAACTTCCAGACCGGCACCCACGAAAACGACCAGATTTTCCTGCGTGACCTGATCGCTTTCTACGTGATCTTCGAAGGCATCTGGTTCTATGCCGGTTTTGTGCAGTACCTGAGCTTCGGCCGCCGCAACAAGATGACCGGCACCGCCGAGCAGATGCAGTACATCATGCGCGACGAATCCATGCACCTGAACTTCGGCATCGACGTGATCAACCAGATCAAGATCGAAAACCCGAACCTCTGGACGCAGGAATTCCAGGACGAAGCCCGTCGCATGATCGACGAAGCCATGCACCTGGAGATCGAATACGCCCACGACACCATGCCCCGTGGCGTGCTCGGCCTGAACGCCAGCATGTTCGACGAATACATGAAGTTCATCGCCAACCGCCGCTGCTCACAGATCGGCCTGGCCGAACTCTACCCCGGCGCGGAAAACCCGTTCCCGTGGATGAGCGAGATGATGGATCTCAAGAAGGAGAAGAACTTCTTCGAGACTCGGGTGATTGAGTATCAGTCGGGTGGGGCGCTTAGCTGGGATTGATTTTCCGGACTGCAAGCGGGATCTACGACCCGCGTTTTTTGCGAGGAGAAAATGCACCGAATTACAGAAGGTCTGTTAAAAGACTTCGTAGCTAGTTACGAACTCAGCGAAATGAGTGAGTCGGATCAGTTCGAACGATTAATAAACTACTGCGTAGTTTCGCCGGAGGTAGTTGAGGGCTACGATCTCGCTGATATAACAACCTCTAATAACGACGATGGGATCGATGGATGCTGTATCACTATCGATCAGGAGGTCATCGTTTCGGCAGAGGACTGTGCTTCGTCGCTTAGCGACGGACGGCGGCAGCACGATGTAAAACTGATCTTTACGCAAGCCAAAACATCAGAGTCAATGGATTTGGGAGACGTCCTGAAGTTCAATGCTGCTATCGAAAGATTTTGCCACAATCTTGCAGACACCCCCGAAGACCCAGTCGAGAAGAACGTTAAAAATATATATCTCGCCGCTCTGGATAAGGCTGGAAGTATCCGTAACGGTAAACTTAGCTTGGTAGCTCGGTACGCTTATACTGGGAAGTATAAAAAACCAGCCGAAATAGAAAAAGCGAAAGCAGAAATTATCGAATCGCTTGAAGACGGTGGCTATTTTTCGGAAATCGATTATGAAATATTAGATCGTGAAGGTGTGAATGGCGCCTTTAGATCTACGATGGCGCCGATCGAAGCAAAAGTTGATGCGTTTTCAGTTGCCGCGCTGCCGACTATATCTGGTGTTGAGGAGGCCTACTTGGCAGTTGTCCCGGCGAAAGTCTTCGTAAAAAATATGCTTTCGGACGAGTCAGGCCGTCTTAGGGCCCACGTTTTTGAAGAAAATGTTAGGGCTTTTTTGGGTATTGATAATTCAGTTAATAGCGCGATCGAATCCACCGTAAACGACGACAACATCCGTTCTCGATTTCCAGTTTTGAACAACGGGATAACTATAGTGAGCCCGGACGTTAGGGTTCAAGGCCTAAGTATTACATTCGTAGACTTTCAGGTGGTCAATGGTTGTCAGACATCTAATATACTCTGGTTGAATCGCGAAAAAATTGATTCTTCCATGATGGTTTCGCTAAAAGTTATCGAGACCGATAGTGAAGACGTTTTTTCGGATTTGGTGAAAGCTACAAATAGCCAAACGAAAATAGATGATGATCAATTTTTGTCATTACAGCCGGTGGCGCGCCGTATTGAGGCTTATTTTAACTCTTTTTCAGATGAAGAGAATCGCCTTTATTTCGAGCGTCGGGATCGGCAATACGTAGGGCAAAGCGTTCCCGGCGTAAAGATCTTCGACCTGAAACTCTTGGCGCGTTGCGTTTCGGCAATCTTTCTCGGTCGTCCTGATTTATCATACCGTTTCCCGAAAAAGATATTTTCTGATGAATCTATCTCTAACGCTGCGTTCCATGAGGATAATAGAGAAATAATTTATTACACAGCATGTTTGATTTATTATCGGGTATCAATACTTTTTAGCAATAAGCATCTTCCAAGTGAGGCGCGCCGGTTTAAGTGGCATATCATGGCGCTTTTTGCTCGCAGGGTTGGGGGAACTACTCGACCTAAGCTGACCTCCAGAAAAATCGAAAAATGGTGCGAAACGGTAATTGATTATATTCTAAATGATCATAAAGGATGCCGAGAAGAGTTGTTGTCCTGTCTAGAAACGGTAAACACACTTCAGCCTATAAGTGACGATCGCTTGAAGAGGCAAGCTGTTTACGAAGAGCTTATTAGAGAAGACGAGAATTGAGTTACGCTTTGAGACAATAGGGGCAGACCACGTTTTCCCGCTAATCTTCAGCGCGCTATTCGGGACAGACCCCTATTTCTCGCGATTCCAGGGTCGGCCGGCAGCCAGGCATCTGCAAGATACGAGGTCTTGCATTGCCACATTCGTAGGCGGCGGGGTCAGGTCTTGCGAAGGCGGCGGAGATCCGGTGACAGTATATTTAACTCACGAGTTGGCATGAGCGATGCCTACTCATCAAGGAGCGCCGGGGTCAAGTCTTGCATTGTGCATTTTGAATGCCGCCCAGAGTAAATGGGGTCAGGTCTTGCGTTTTGCCTTTAGGCGCAGCCGGTCCTAATATCGACGTATGGCCCGACAAGCGAGCAGTTGGGGTCAGGTCTTGCATTGTGCACTTTGGACGCCGTGGTAACTTGGACGCAAGAGCAAACTGACCGGCGCGGCTATGAATCCCTACACTTTTCTCTTTGGGTTGGTGCCGTTAGTGGCGTTCGCGCCCATGCTTGTAGCGGCTTGGGTTAGAGACCGATATACGGAACGAACGATAAGACAGCGAGGATTGAAGCATCCTTTTACGCGCGGTCTGCGTCGGCCGCCGGGCTATTCTCTTTCTGTGCAGATCCCCGAGCTTCAGATGGAAGCCGTATCGAGGATGTTCTTTGCGGTCGTAATCGGTACCACGATCACGGTAGTTGCACCCATAGCGCTTGGTATTTTCGGGGTGCCGAGCTGGGTCGGGATGTTAGTCGGCATCGCCGGTGCTTTCGGTTGGGGATGTGTTGAGGCGGGCCGCTTTATCCGGCTACTTGCGCTCATCCGCCGCAAGCGATTGGGTTGGGAAGGCGAGCTTGCGACAGGCGAACAACTTAATCAGCTTTATGCCCATGGCTACGATATTCTCCATGATCTTGATGGCGGGCGTTTCAATATCGATCACGTAGCCGTTGGGCCCGCGGGCGTTTTCGCGATCGAGACCAAGGCACGGGTTAAAAGCCAAGGCGTCGAGAAAGAAGAGTATTGGCGCGCGGATTTTGACGGGCGGCAGATCGACTTCGCCGGTTATCGGACTGCCGCTCCGCTTAAACAGGCGCAACGGAACGCGGAATGGCTTAGCCGCCAACTTACGTCAGCTATAGGAGAGGCGGTAGCCGTGCAGCCCGTAGTGGCGTTACCAGGGTGGTACGTCAACCGGTCCGGAAAATCGGATATTCGTGTTGTTAACCCAATCGAATTCGGGAAGATGATCCGCGGCTCGCGCGCGAGGCCTTTAGATTCGTCGATGATTCAACGAATCGCGCATCAGCTCGACGCGTTATGTCGTGACGTAGCTAAGGACAAGCAGGTGGTTCGGTAGGCCGCTAGCTTGCATGAACGCCTAAGGAGCATTCACGGATGGCCCGACCGCTACGCTTGGAATTCGCCGGCGCGCTGTATCACGTCACCGCCCGCGGCGATCGCAAGGAAGCGATCTACGAGGACGATGAAGATCGTGAGGCGTTTCTCGGTGTGCTTGCCGATGTGGCTGATCGCTTCAACTGGCTGGTGCACGCCTACTGCGAGATGACTAACCACTATCACCTGCTGATCGAAACCCCGGACGGCAATCTGTCGAAGGGTATGCGGCAGCTGAATGGGGTGTATACGCAGTACAGCAACCGCCGACATGGCCGTGTGGGCCATCTGTTTCAGGGGCGTTATAAGGCGATTCTCGTGCAGAAGGAATCGTATTTGCTGGAAGTGGCGCGTTATATCGTGCTCAACCCGGTTCGGGCTCAGATGGTACGCAGTGCGGGCGACTGGCCGTGGAGCAGTTATCGCGCCACTGCGGGGCGTACGGGCGTGCCACGTTTTTTGACGACGGATTGGATTCTGTCAGCGTTTGGCGATCGTCTAAAAGAATCGCAGCTTGCCTATCGAGGGTTTGTAAGTGAGGGGCGTGGTCAGCCGGCGCCGTGGGCTGATTTAGCCAACCAGGTGCTGTTGGGCGACGATGCGTTCGTTGAAGACATGCGTTCCAAGCTCGAACAATCGAACCGAACGCTAGCTGAGGTGCCACGTGCACAGCGCCTCGGTCGTGCCAAGCCCTTGGCTGACTATGCTGCCCAGAGCTATACGCGGAACGAAGCGATCGTTGCGGCATTCAGATCCGGTGGTTACAGCATGGCCGAGATTGGGGCGTATTTCGGCGTGCATTATTCGACGGTGAGCCGCGTCGTTCGTGCAGCTGAACGCGTATCGTAACTGAACGAGTTGTCGAGGATTCCCACCAATAGAGGCTTCAAGTACGTAGCAGCTGCACGCGGCTAGCACTTGGGCGTGTCGCGTTTTTTTAAGATAGGAAGTCTTCCAGGCAACTCGTGCGAGATCAGCGCATTAAGGGGTGGCGATGCCTAGCGCGTGGGCAGGGACGGATCGTGTTCTGACAAATGATTAATCGTGGCGCGAAGCGGAGATAGCCATATAGCTGAAAAAGCCGCCAACCGCGATAACGAGCAAGCCCATGAAAATGTCCATTGCTATAAATCCTCGAGTTGATCGATGCGGCGTTCGATTTGCTCGTGTAATCCGCGAATTCCTGCTGCAAAAGATACCAACGCCACGACGCCGCCGACCAACACAGGCCATGGGGCCACATCGAAATGGCTTAGTAGCCAGCCGACCAGGCTGATCGTCAACGCCGCAAGTATCCCGAGCCAGAACTTGAGATACGCAATCTGTTCGCGAACGCGCTCGCTTTTCGACATGAATCGATGATACCTGCTTCGTCTCGGTCGATCATCTCATGCCAGTACGTAGCCAAACTGCATTTCAAAATGCCATGCGCTACACATGGGCCGTTGTGGCCCAAGCCCCTGCACGCCGAAAGGACGAGGTCATTTCGACCTATTTCGCAGTCATCTACGTCGCGATATTGCTGCCGGTGGTCGGCCTGGGCGCTACTGCTATGTTGGCCGCCCGAACCGACGGGCAGCCTGCGCGGCAACACGCGGTTCGCTACGTCGTTAAGGTGGCGTGTTTACAAGACTACCTTGGCTGGCGGAGCGCCGCCGGCCCTCAGCCCCATATACGCTTGGAAGCGATGGCGGCGCCCTCGGTCAGCGAGCCGAGCTTGGCCCAGGCCACGTCAGGTGCTACGAATTCATAGCTGGCGAAGGTGCCGAAACCACAGTCGGTGCCGGCAATGACGCGTTCGCGATCGCCCACGGCATCCACAGCGGCACAGATACGGTTGGCGACGACCTGCGGGTGTTCGAGATAGTTGGTGGTGACGTCGATCACGCCCGGCAGCAGCAGCATGCCCGCCGGTAGCGGATGCTGCTTGAAGGCGACGGTTTCGTGTTCGTGGCGCGGATTGCCGAGCGGGATGCTCAACGCGCCTACTTTGGCGCGATAGAGAATGGGCAACAGCTCGTCGACCGGCACGTCGTCCTGGTGCGGGCCTTGCCAGTTGCCCCAGCACACGTGCAGGCGCACCTTCTCGGGCGGGAGGTCCGCCAGCGCGAGGTTGATGGCCTCGACATGCAGTTCGACGCGTTCGAGGAAGGTGCCGAGCGGCGCATCGCCGAACATCACCACGCGTTCCATGGCCAGGTCCGGTGCATCGAGCTGCAGCAGATGGCCGCGGGCGACGATGGCGTCGTATTCTTTTTTCATCTCTTTCGCGACGGCCAGCACGTAGTCGCGGTCGGTGGGATACGCCGGGTTGTTCTCGCCGCGCAGCATGGTGGTGGTGACCACGCCGGGGGACGCTGCCGTCATGAAGGTTTCGGCCGGTTTCGGATGATTGGCCAGGCCGCGATCGAAGGCATCCAGCTCGGCGGTGACGCCCGCCAGCGAATCCTCGTAGTGGACGGCCTGCTGGGCTTCGGCCGTATCCCACACCCGGGCCAGATCTTCCGCCACGCCGATTTGGCGTGCCATATGGTCGGCATAGCCGGGAAAGCGCTGCATATCGAGCGCGGTCTTGCGCCGCTGCTCGCCGCCGAAGCCGCTCATGCGCTCGACGACGTAAGTGGAAAACCCGACGCGCGGCGCTTCGCCGTCGTTGATTACATCCAGCCCGGCATCGATCTGGCCTTTAACCGCCCGCGCCACGCCGTCGTCGATATGGCGTGCCAGCTCGTTGGCGTCGACCGGCTTGCCTTTTTCCTGCTTGACCAGCAGTTCCGAAAGCGCGCGCGGACGCGGCAGACTGCCGGTATGGGTGGTCAGGATTCGATCGCGGCTGTGTTGCATAGGGACCTCGTCGTGAAAGTAGTCGCAGCCTACGCGGGCCGTACCTTAGATGACGCCCCGGGACACGGGCTTGGTCACGCCTGGCTAGGCCGTCGTAGCGACTTGAGGCGGTCAGCATACGTGCGAGTCGCCCGCCATGACGAGGGCAAGGCTGGGGAGAGTGTTTTAATTCGCGAGTTGGCGTGGACTACGCCTAGTCATGAGGGGGCTAGCTAGCCTCGGCTCATAGCGTGTCCGTTTTCGAACGCTGGCAAGGCGAAAGGGTAGGTCATGCATCGTGCGTCGCCGCGGTTAAACGCAACCTCAAACCACGATGCAATGCGGCAACGGCTTGCCCGGTACGCCTCATGCGGGCGGCCAGAACATGCCGCGTGGCCCAATAAACAGTCTGATTCGACCGTAGTATCGTGAACCCGGGGCCAGGGGTTTGATTTGAATTATTGGGGGCACCATGGACGACCAGCCTGATCGGTTGCTTAAGGCGTATTTCGGTTACGACCGTTTTCAACCCGGCCAGCGTGAAGTGATCGAGCACTTGTTGGCTGGCCGTTCCGCGGCGGCGGTATTTCCCACCGGGGGCGGTAAATCGCTGTGCTATCAACTGCCGGCATTGGCGTTGCCGGGTATCACGTTGGTGGTATCGCCGTTGATCGCGTTGATGAAGGATCAGATCGATGCGTTGAGCGCCCGTGGCATCGCCGCGCAGCGGCTGGATTCGAGCCTCGATGCCGAGGGTTACCGTGCTGTGATGGATCGCCTGCGCTCGGGCGAGTTGCGTCTTTTGTATGTGGCGCCGGAGCGGTTCAATAACGAACGTTTTCGGCAAACGCTGAGCCAATTGCGGGTGTCGCTGTTTGCGGTGGACGAGGCGCACTGCATCTCGGAATGGGGGCACAATTTCCGCCCCGACTATCTCAAGCTGATCGGTTTCGCCAAGGCGGCCAAGGCCGAGCGCTTGTTGGCGCTGACCGCGACCGCCACGCCGGCCGTGCTGGACGACATTTGCCGGGTGCTCGATATCGGGGCTGGCTGTGCCGTGCGTACGGCTTTCTATCGCCCCAACCTGAAGCTGCTGTTCGCGCCGACCACGGTGGAACAGCGTGACCATGATCTGCTGGCACGTCTGAACGAGCGGCGCGCGGGGCCGACGATCGTTTATGTCACCCTTCAGCGTACCGCGGAGCAGGTGGCGCGACGGCTGGCTGATGCGGGCCATCCGGCGCGGGCTTACCACGCCGGCATGGACAGCGATAAGCGCAGCGCGGTGCAGGAATGGTTCGTGCGTTCGAACGACGGCATTGTGGTGGCGACGATCGCATTTGGCATGGGTATCGACAAGGCCGACATCCGCTACGTCTATCACTACAACTTGCCCAAGAGCCTGGAAAACTACGCCCAGGAGATCGGCCGTGCCGGGCGCGACGGCAAGAATGCCGTGTGCGAGATGCTGGCTTGCGCCGACGACCAGAACACGCTGGAGAATTTCGTCTATGGCGATACGCCCACGGCGGCAGCGATCGATTCTTTCCTGCACGACATCTTCGCGCAGGAAGCGGAATTCGACATCAGCCTATCGGCGCTATCCCGCACGCATGATCTGCGTGAACTGGTCGCGCGCACGCTGCTGACTTATCTGGAGTTGCAGGGCTATCTGAAGGGCGGCACGCCTTTTTACGCCAGTTACCGATTCCGGCCGAAGATGGCGTCGCAGGACATACTGGCCCGTTTCCAGCGGGGCCGCCGGCAGTTCCTGGCCGAGTTGCTAAGTCGAGCGCGCAAGGCCCGGACCTGGTTTGACCTGGATGTAGATAGCGCGGTCGCCGAGATGCAGCAGCCGCGCGAGCGCATCGTGGCGGCGCTGGATTATCTGGGCGAGCAGGACATGCTGGAAGTCACCGCGGCCGGCGTGCGTCATCGCTACCGGATTCTCCAGCGCCCCGACAGCGTGAAGGCATTGGCCGCCACACTGTACGAGCACGCGCTGCGCCGCGAGGAGAGCGAGTTGGCGCGCTTGCAACAAGTGCTTGCGCTGATCGAAGCGGATGGCTGCCAAGTAGCGGCGTTGAGTGCGCACTTCGGCGAACAGCGCGAACCCTGCGGCCACTGCTCCTGGTGCTTGAATGATGGCAAACCGGTGCGGATCCCGGCCCGTCGCAAGACCGAGATCGATCCGGCTGTGTGGGCCGAAGCGATGACGCTGAGACGACAACACCCGAAAGTATTGGGCCCGGCACGTGTCGTCGCGCGCTTTTTGTGTGGCGTGTCATCGCCGGCGCTATCCAAGGCGAAACTCACACGCCACGCTCTGTTTGGCCGCCTGGCACATGTGCCGTTCGCGGCAGTGGAAAAGCACGCTCAGGATTCTGCACCGCCGACAGCGTGAACATGACTAATAGGCACTAGACGAGGATTTCGCGGCGGCGTTCGCCGACGGTTTGATCCCGGGCGGGGACACTCACTTCCCACTCGTATTATCAGCCAGATCCTGGCAGCACCTCTGCTCGACCTGATGCGTTATGCGTTGGCTCTCGCGGATGGTGCTGGTGGCGGTGGACGAGGAACCGCTCATGGGCGCGAGCGGCGGCTGCTCCAACAATGCCCGCACGCTGTTCGGACAGCTGGATCTCTCGCTACGCGATTTAAAGCTCGAGGTGCGCTCCTGAAACAGCGCGCCGCCTTTGGGCGGCGGGGGCTGGGCGTCGCATCTTGGCCGGGCAGCGCCAAGGCTGGCGCCCGCTCAGCGTTCGTAGAGGTCGTCGAGGTGAGCCAGTGCATCCAGTAACCAGCGCTGAGCGATATGCTCCTGCTCTAGGCGTAGCGCGGGCGCGCGGCGATCGTCGCGGAGTGCCTGGAACAGCGCGGCTTCGTCTTCGTTCAGCTGATCCAGTATCCCGGTGAAGCGCTTGTCCGCGGCCTCCTGGCCCCAGACCGGTCGGTGCGCCTCGAGCGTGGCCTGGTCCATCAGCAGTGAGCGGGCGTGCGGAAAAGCGCGACGGAAGCGGTTCAGGATGGCGAAGCCGTGGGTGTCGATATCGCCCCAGTAGTAGAGGCGTTTGTCGGCCAGCCAGGGCAGACGGCGCAGCGCCTCGACCCGATAGCCCAGCCCGAAGATCACCAGCGCGTTGGGGAATGCCGGAAACGCCAGGCCGTTGATCTCGTTTTCGGTGATGAAGACGGTATCCGCCCCCACGTCCAGGCGGGCGAGCTGTTCCACCGGCAGCGTCAGATCGGTGAGCCCCTGAACCGCCAGCCGCTCGTCCAGCATCCGCAAACGAATCAACACCGGCTTGTCGCGTAACCCGTAGCGGCGGTTGAAGCTGCGCACCCCGGTGGCACCCGTATCGATAGCGCCGGCCGGTAGCACTGCGTCGAGCAGTTCGGCGAGCAGGCCACGATGGGTCTCGATGAACTTGGTGTGAATGCCCGGGATGTCCAGTTCGCGCAGGTAGACGCCGGGTCGCGGATGGGCCTGGAACCAGGCCAGCACGGCAAGCAGGTCGTCCCAGTGTGGCGCGTGTTCGAGCGCACGCAGCGGGCGCTGACGCAGCCAGTCGCGCAAGGCGGGGAAGGTCGCCAGCGTGCGCTCGGCGAGGCGGGTAAAGCGTGCCGCATCGTCACGATGGCCGAGCCAGCGCAGGGCGTCGTCTTCCGTATCCACGGTGATGACGTCGGGCAAGTCGTTGGCGCCCTGCACCCGGTGGCGGCGCTGTCGCCAGTGCACCGTGTAGCCAAAGCCTTTCCTGTCTTTCGCGCCCTCGCGCAGGGTGCGCACCCAGTCGGCGACATCCGCGAAGCGTTCGGTGAGATCCCGGGCGCTGGGCTTGCGCAGTCGCAGAGTCACGGGGAACAGCGCATCGCCGTCCAGGCGCGCGCGCAGGATGTCGCCGCGCCGCCAGTACTTGTCCAGCTGCTGTTTCAGGTCGGCCGGTGACGTCCAGTTCATGGCTGCATACGAATCCGTTCACGGGCGGTTTTTTCCGCCTGGTACTCCTCAATGCTGAGATTGCGCAACAGAGATTCGCGGCCCTCGCGGTTGTGCACGAAACCGACGCTGTGCACATAGGGCTCGATGATGTGAATCTTCTGCAGCGGGGTGACGATCAAGAGTTGCAGATTTAACCGCTTGAACAGCTCCAGCCCGTAGCGGGCGGATTCGTCGGAACCGCGACCGAAGGCCTCGTCGATGACCACGAAGCGGAATGAGCGGGAGCGCTGCTCGCCCCATTCCAGGCCGAACTGGTAGGCGAGACTGGCGGCGAGCACGGTGTAGGCCAGCTTCTCCTTCTGGCCGCCGGATTTGCCGCCGGAATCGGAATAGTGCTCGTATTCGCGGTCGTCCTCGCGCCAGCGTTCCGAGGCGGAAAACACGAACCAGTTGCGCACGTCGGTTACTTTCTGGGTCCAGCGCTTGTCCAGCTCGCCGGTGCCCTCGCGGCCGCGGAAGCGTTCGATGATGCGTTTCACCTGCAGGAATTTCTGCTCGGTGTACTGTTCTTCCTCGTTGCCGCTGAGGGCGCCCTCGGTACAGGCACGCAACTCCTGCTGGAAGTCGCGTACTTCCTGGTCGCCGGTGGGTTCCGCCAGCAGGGTGATGTAGCGGCCTGGGTTGTAGTCGATGCCTTTGAGCGAACGGTTGATGATGTCGATACGCTCGCGGATCGCCTGGCGTTCCTTGTGTAGCTGGCCCTGAAACGCTGCCACCTCGCGGATGGTGTTCTCGTTGAGCAGCTCCTTGAAACGGCGTTCGAAGCGCGGCAGGTCGTCGCGCTGCAACGCGTCCAGCATGGCGCGGTATTCGCCGCCGGCGGCCAGGGTGGCATCCACCTCGCGGCTTTCCAGCGGGAATGCGTGCTGGTGGCGCTGCATGGCGCTGACGATGCGCTCGCTCAGTGCCTTGAGCTGCTTGTCATGCTGGTCGATCTGCTTTTGCAGCCAGTCGCGCAGTTCGCTTTGCTGGTTGTCGCAGGATTCCACTGTCAGCGTGCGCCCGGCCAGCGCTTCTTCGCGGTAGCCCGCGAGGGTCTCGAAGCAGGCGCGCTGAGCCTCGTCGGCTTCGGCGAGCAGGGCGGCGCTTTCCTCGCGCTGGGCGGTGGCGGTTTCGGTCTTGGTGCGGTTGGCGCCTTCGTCCTGGCCCAGGGCTGACCGCGCCTCCTCGGTTTCGTTAAGACTGCCTTCGAGTGTCTTGAGCTGGCTTTCCAGCTCCCGCAGTAGATCGTTGGCGGCCTCCAGGGCCAGGCGCTCGTTTTCCAACTGCTCCAGTTGCCGAGCTAACGGCTTCCAATCCAGCTCCTCGAAGTCGCCGAACATGGCCAGTTGGCCCAGCATGCCCAGGGCATCTTCCAAGCCCTTGCGCTCGTTTTCCCAGCCCTGGATGTGCTTGGCGAGCTCCCGACCGCGCCGGGCCAGGGATTCGGCCTCCGCTTCCAGGGCACGAATCTTGGCCTGGTTGTCCCAGCCCAGCACGTAGCGGCTGGCGTCGTCGATGCGATGACGGTCGTCTTTCTCGTGGCGCCCGCCCGGCGCCTTGATCTGCCCTGTGCGGGTGATGGCGCGCTGCTCCCGGCGGAAGCGGGTCATATCCTCGCAACAGACGTAATCGAAACGCCGTATCAATTCCCGCTCCAGCCACGGGTAAAAAGCGCTGTCCGGCTGGATGCGCAGCTTGTGCACCAGCGACTCCGGCGCCGCCGATGACACCTCGCCACGCGAGTCGCGGACCCGGAAGTACACCAGCCGGCCGCGCAGTTGTGTGCGGTCGACCCAGTCGGCGACTCGCTCGTACAAGGCGTCCGGCACCAACAGTGACAGGCCGAAGTTGTGCAGCAGACGCTCGATGGCACCTTCCCAGTCGCGTTCCTCGGCGGGGACCTGCAGCAACTCACCGACGAAGGGGACATCGTCTTCGTCGAGTTGCAATGCGGCGCACAAAGCCTCGCGAATCGCCAGCACGCGACCTGGGATATTGGAGCGCCGTTGGCGCAGTGAGGCGAGCTCGGTTTCCAGCTCGCCGTGCTGCCCATTCAGGACATGCAGTTTGGCGCCGGCTTCGTTGATGTGGTTCTGCAGCTGGGCGCGCTGTTCCTGCAACGCTTCCTGGCGCTTGTCGCGCTGGCGGCGGTTGTGGACGAAGATATCCAGTGTGTCGGCGTCGGGCAGCGATAGCGCCTGGGCCAGCTCACGATACTGCTGTGCTTTGTGCTGGCGATGCTGTTTCTGCCGCTGACAGTCCTGTATCTCTGTTTTCAATCGCTGCAGCCGGTCGCCGCCATTGTCGGCGATGGACTGGCGCAGCTCGTCGCGGCGCGCCTGCTGGTCGCGGCGCCGGTTTTCCAGCGCGGTGCGTCGCTCGGCCAAGCGTTGCGCTTCGACGGCCAGATTCTCCAAGCGCTTGTCCAGCAAATCCATTTTCAAACTGGCGTACCAGGGCCGCAGTGCCTCGCGGCTTTGCCGCAGGTCCGCCACCTGCCGTTCACGCTCGTCGTGACGGTCCAGATCGGCTACCAGTGGTTCGAGCATTTCGATGCGTAGGCGCGCCTTGAGCACCGCCTCGTGGGCGCGGTTGAGGTCGTCGAAGTGGCGAATCAACGCTTCGATGCGCTCGCCCACCGGGAACGGCTCCAGCATATGATCGCGCACGAAGCGGGTGATGTTATCCACCGACTTCATGGAGACGGTCTGGTTGAACAGCTCCATGGCCTGTTCATTGTCGATTCCAAAACGGCGGCGAAAGGCGGCGCCGTAAGCGGGGAAAGCGTCGAACACTTCGACGCCGGTTTGTTTTCTCAAACGCTTTTTCAGGTCGGCGATATCGCTGCCGAAATCGGCGAAGTCACCGGCCAGGGTGAGTGCGCGGTCGGCTACCACGTAGAAACGCTCCGGCTGGCCGGCGCTGTCCTTGATCCAGAACACCTGGGCCAGCGTCACGTCCTGATCGTAACCGGCATTGTGGAAGTGGCCGAGAATCACCGAGTAGCTGTTGTGATCGCGCAGTGCCACGGCCTTGGCAGAGAGCCCGGCCTCACCGCGCTCGGCCTTGTAGTAGCCTAGAACGTAAGAGCGCAGCGAGCGCTCTTTGCTCTCGGCACCGGCGGCCTTGTTGTAGGTAATTCGCTGCGCCGGCACCAGCAGGGTGGTAACCGCGTCCACCAGGGTGGACTTGCCCGAGCCGATATCGCCGGTGAGTAGGCTGTTGTCGCCCCGCGGATCCAGCGCCCAAACCTGGCGGTCGAAGGTGCCCCAGTTGAACACCTCCAGCCGTTGTAGGCGAAAGCCGGCCTGCTCGTTGGAATCCGCGAAATCCAATCCCAGCGTCTCATTGTGCATCGGCATGCTCCCGATATTCCTGGAGGCGCTGTTCGAACTCCCCGAGCCATTGGGCGTCGACGAACGACTGCAGGATGCGGCGCACTTCATAGCGGTCGTTCTGTCCGCGCAGCCGCCGCAGAAAGCCCAGTTCGATCACCTTGTTGATATCGCCCTGCACGCGATCCACCAGTTTCGCCTCGTTGGCGGTGTCTGGTAGGAACAGCCGCACCAGTTCCACGATCTGCGCCTGGGTCAGAATGAGGCGCGGGTCGCCGCCGCTGGCGTCGTGCTCGGCGAGCTTCTTGCGCAGCAGCGCCAGCAACAGGCTGACCGGATAGGAGAGCTGGCGGCGCGGCACCAGCCGCGGCGGGCCCTGCTCGTCGTCGCCGCGCGCCGTTTGGCGCAGGTAGGCGTAGCCTTCGGCCTCGTCCAGCACCAGTTCCAGGCCCAGCACCGTGACGTAATCGCGAACCCGGCCCTGAAGCGTCAGCAGGGATTGCCACAGCGTTTCCTGCTGGTCGCGATAGAGCACGCCCTTGAGCAGGTGAATCAACAGGGGCGACAGATCGGAGGCGGTATCGATATCACTTTCACTCATGCAATCACCGGCTGAACAGCACATCGGGAACGGTGGCGCGGCGCACCATGCCATGATCGTCGCGCCAGCTCACCTCACACTCGCCGGCCTCGTCGATCAACGCGCTTGGATCGTCGGCGGCCAGCGCCAGCCAAGTCACCAGTTCCGCCAGGCCGCGTTCCAGGGGACTGTGCTCCAGCAACGCCGCCAGGCTGATCTGGTCACGGGTCTGCAGCGCCCGCTGCAGTCGCGAGCGCAGCGCCGCTCGGTCCACGTAAAACTGATCGAACAAAGCGCCGGCATCCAGATCGGCGTCGCCGGCGGCCAGCTCGTTCTGCTCAATGCGCGGCTTCAACGGCGGCCGGTACAGGGGGCGCTCCAGGGGCAGCGTTACCGACGGCGCCAACTCGTCCACCGTCATGCCCGGTGGCTGGGCCGGTGCCTCGCGCACTGCGAGGGCGTGCCGCTCCACCTTGTGCAGCAACTGCATAATGCGGCGATTCTCCAGCCAGGCCTGATCGTCCAGATAGCGTCGCAACTGCTCGGAAAGTCGCGCCACGGTACGCAACGTCGCCTCGCCGGCCTCCAGCCAATCGTAATGCACCCGCTGTAGGCGCGGATCGGGTTCCAGCTCGCGCACTGGGTCCAGTGCCATCACCCGCTCCAGCAGCGTGGACAACTCTTCCTGGCGACTCGGCGACATCAAAAAATCCCAGAACGCACGAAAGGTGCGCCCCTGATCGGTGTCGGTAATGGCATCGTGTTCGCCGAACACCTGCGCCAGCATATCGCCCTTGCTCCCGTCCCAGGCCGCCACTGTTTCACGCACCTGGCGATCCAGATCGCGAAAGTTCTGCTCCACCTGCCGGAAATCCGCCAGCAGGCCCCGGGCGGTGTCCGACATCTGCAAAAAGCGTTCTCGCAGCCGGGTGTCGTCCATCATCCGCAGGCGGCCCTCTTGGATCTCCTCGATCTCCCGCTCGATAGCTTCTTTACGCCGGGTCAGTTCTTCAATGCGCGCCTTTGGATCGGTCTCGGTGCCCTCGGTGATCTCGCGCAGCAGCTCGAAGACCGTCAGCAACCGCGACTCCGCGCCGATAAAACGCTGCCCCTGCAGCGACACCAACCACTGCACCGCTTTCTCTGTGGCCGGCGCCAGATCGTAATGGGGCTCGTCGCTGTCGCGCGGGTAATACTTGCGCAGCCACCCGCGTTCGTCCGCCGCCCAGTCGTTGAGATACTGACGCGCCGGCTTGGGAAAGGCGTCATCTCCCAACCGCTCGCGCAGATGGAAAAGAAAATCCTCCAGTCGCGATGCCAGCTCGGCCTCGGCGAAAGTCCGCTGGTTCGGCTCAATGAAATAGCGATGCAGAAACGCCGCCACCAGTGGCCCATGGTCGGCGGCCAGCAGCCGCCAGCCCGGGTGCTGACGGCGCAAGGTGGTAAGAAAGTCGTAGTCCATATTGATATTAAGGCGAACGCTGTGACCGCGGATTCGAACACGAGTGTTGCCAAATGGCGGGTGGGACATCAAGCGTGGGTTCGCCTGCCGAATTCGACGTCATCGCGCTAGTGCCTGCGGCCGTGCGTACGACGTGACAAGAACCGACCCCGTCGGCGCGCTTGGCGCCAAAAATACGGTGTTTACCAGCGGTGCACGTCAATGCTTTCGATATGTTCGAAATGCTGGTCGTGCGTCCACAGGCCGGCCTGGTTTTCTCGTGCCAGGGCCGCGATCCATGCATTGTTGGTCGGTATCTTGGTGCCGGCGGCGCGTAGTGCGCTCATGATTTGCCGGTAGTGGTGCGCTGTGTCGCGGGTGATGGTGAGGAAGCTCACGAAAGGCTGCGCAAGGAATAGGTCGAGTTGCTGTCGATTGGCGGCGTATCGGCTGCCGTAACGGAATCCGTATTCCAGTTCGCCAATCACGATCGATGCCATGAGGATTGCCTGGCTGTTCTCCAGGCCGCGTAGCAGTGCCTCGTCGCCGCGCATGATGGCGGTATAGGCGTTGGTGTCGAGCAGCGCGATCATGGCTGAAGTCGGATGTCGTCCTCGCGTGATTCATGGATCGCGCGATCGATCGCTTTGGCCTCGGCGTTCGATAATTGACCGGCAAACGCTCGAAGCTGATCGCCGATACCTGGCCCAACCGATGGCACCGCTTCAAGGCCGGCGCCGCGGCGCATGAGCTTGAGCGCGGCCTTGTTCAGCGACGAATTATCCCGAGCGGCGAGCTCGCGAAGGCGTTTTTCAAGTTCCGGATCGAAGCCGCGTAGTGTGAGTTGAGTCATGGATACGCTCCACATGAATCACAGTGAGTCATTGTGACCCGGCTCGCGGTGGGCGGCAACGTGTCGTGTTTCGGGACGGTGAATTCAGGTCCCAATCGCAAGACGTTCTTTTTCGGCGCCGCCGGTAAACCGTTCTGCATCAGGTTGGCTGTTGAGAACACTAACGGCCGCTTGGGCGCTAGCATGCTGAGGTGACGGTCGCTTCGTGAGCATCCAGCGGAGGCTGTACGAAAGGTAAAACGCAGTATCTGCGGTAATGGGGCATGGCTTGGATCAAGCCGACTCAGGGGCGTTCATGTTTTAGCCGCATCCCGTGGTTTATTCACTCGACAACACGTGCCCTAGCTCCGGGGACCGTCTATTTAATTCGCGAGTTGGCAGGCCGGTTCAGCTTCAAATCGCGACCCGGCACCATTGGTAGGAAGCGAGCCGTTATATGAAACGGGTTTAAATTGTGCGCTGCATTATAGCTATCGGCTATCCATATAATATTGATAATAGATTTAAACTTACGATCAATTGACGGCACACTACGACCTTCGTTGTAGTCCGTTAGTCTCAAATAGGAGCAGATATGTCGCTGATCAATACGTACGTGAAACCGTTCAAGGCCACCGCCTATCACAACGGTGAATTCGTCGAGGTTTCAGACGAAACGTTCAAGGGTCAGTGGTCGGTGCTGTGCTTCTACCCGGCCGACTTCACGTTCGTTTGCCCGACCGAACTCGAGGACCTGGCCGATCTGTACGACGAGTTCTCTTCGCGCGGCGTCGAGGTCTACGGCATCTCCTGCGACACGCACTTCGCGCACAAGGCGTGGCACGACACCTCGGACGCCATCAGCAAGGTGAAATACCCGCTGATCGGCGACCCGACGGGTACGCTGGCGCGTAACTTCGAAGTGATGGTCGAGGATCAGGGCGTGGCCCTGCGCGGCACCTTCCTGATCAACCCGGAAGGCCAGATCAAGCTGTTCGAGGTCAACGACGAAGGCATCGGCCGCGACGCCAACGAGATGCTGCGCAAGGTTCGCGCCGCGCAGTATGTCGCCGCGCATCCGGACGAAGTGTGCCCGGCCAAGTGGAAGGAAGGCGAAGAAACGCTGAACCCGTCGCTGGATCTCGTCGGCAAGATCTAGCCGGGCCGGTTGCTGCGTCAACCGGCCCAAGCCAAGCAACCTTTCCCGAAACGGCCGGTCCGAGGGCCGGCCGTTTTCGCATCAACGGAGCGTTTCTTTCATGTTGGATGACAACATCAAGCAACAGCTGACCGCGCATTTCGAAAAGATCACGCACGACATCGAGATCGTGGCCTCGGTCGACGACCGCAAGAGCTCGACCGATATGCTGTCGATGCTCGAAGAACTGGCCGCGCTGTCGCCGAAGATCTCGCTGCATGAGTCGCGCGACGACAATGAGCGCAAGCCCTCGTTCAACATCAGCCGTGCTGGCGGCGACATGCATTTGCGCTTTGCCGGCATCCCGAGCGGGCACGAATTCACTTCGCTGGTACTGGCGTTGCTGCACGCCGGTGGCCATCCGGTGAAGGCCAGCGAGTCGGTGATCTCGCAGATCGAGAATCTCGACGGCGAGTTCCATTTCGAGACCTACATCTCGTTGTCCTGCCAGATCTGCCCGGACGTGGTGCAGGCGATCAACGTGATGGCCGTGCTCAACCCGAACGTGCACGCGACGATGATCGACGGCGCGCATTTCCAGGACGAGGTCGAGTCCCGCGAGGTGATGGCGGTGCCGACGATCTTTCTCAACGGCGAGGCGTTTCACTCCGGTCGCATCAGCCTGGAAGAAATCGTCAACCGGATTGACGACAGCGCTGCCGAACGTGACGCTGCCGACATCAACGCCAAGGACCCGTTCGACATGCTGGTGATTGGCGGCGGGCCGGCCGGCGCGTCGGCGGCGATCTATGCCGCGCGCAAGGGCATTCGCACCGGCGTGGTGGCGGACCGTTTCGGCGGCCAGGTGCTGGACACCGCCGGCATCGAGAACTTCATCTCCGTACCCGAAACCGAAGGCCCGAAGCTGTCCATGCAGCTTGAGCAGCATGTGCTGTCCTACGACGTGGACATCATGAAGCCGCAGACTGCGGCCGAGCTGATCCCGGGCGACCTGTTCGAGATCAAGCTGGAATCGGGCGCTACGCTGCAGTCGCGTTCCGTGGTTCTGTCGACCGGCGCGCGCTGGCGCCAGATGAACGTGCCGGGCGAGGCCGAATATCGTAATCGCGGCGTGGCTTATTGTCCGCATTGCGACGGCCCGTTGTACAAGGGCAAGCATGTGGCCGTGATTGGCGGCGGTAACTCCGGCGTCGAAGCGGCGATCGATCTGGCGGGCATTGTGTCGCATGTCACGCTGATCGAATTCGACGGCCAGCTGCGCGCGGACGCAGTGCTGCAGAGCAAACTGCGGAGTCTGGGCAACGTCACGATCATCACCAACGCCCAGACCACCGAAGTGGTCGGCGATGGCAAGAAGGTCACTGGGCTGAAATATGTCGACCGCGCGAGCGACGAGATGCACGACATCGCCCTGGAAGGCATATTCGTTCAGATCGGGCTGATCCCGAATACCGACTGGCTCAAGGGCGTGGTTGACCTTACGCCGCGCGGCGAGATCATCACCGACGAACGCGGCCAGACATCGCTGCCCGGCTTGTTTGCCGCCGGCGACGTGACCACCGTGCCGTACAAGCAGATCGTGATCGCGATGGGCGAAGGGGCGACCGCCTCGCTCGGTGCCTTCGATTATCTCATTCGCGCGTCGGCGCCGACGAGCGAAGAAAACGAGGCTCCGGCCGCCGCGACGGCCTGACCTGGCTTCCTGACCTGGCTTCGGGCTCACACGCCGTAAATGCAGCGGCCCGCGATCGTGGCGGGCCGCTCTTTTTTTATCCAGCAGCCGCGTCGGGTAACATCCGCATCCTGCGCGGCCGTGCGTAACGCCGGGTCTGGCTGTCCGAAACAGTCACCACGCCTGGGACTTTACGATCGGTAGAGGACGAGCGGACTTCCGTGGGCAAGAAAACGCCCACGACCGAAGGTTGTCGCTTATGCCCCGGTGGCGACCGGCCGCGATGGGTCGCTGCTCCAGGCGCTCCACGAGCCTGGGTACAGACGCGGCAACGGCCGGCCCAGCACCGCACAGGCCAGAATGATCTGGCAGGCGCTGATGCCGGAGCCGCAGTAGCTGATGGTGTTGTCGCCTTGCGGTAGCGCTTGGGCCAGTTCATCTGGAGAAAGGAAACGAGCCTGCTGATCCACCAGCGATCCGGCCGGTAGGCTTCGGGCGCCGGGGATATGGCCGGCGGCCGGGTCGATCGGCTCTTTTTCGCCGCGGAAGCGCTCGCCCGGTCGTGCGTCCAGCAGTACCGCATCGCCGCGGGCGACGTCTTCGGTGGTGGCGATCAGGTCGTCGTCGAACGTCGGTTGCCAGTCGCTGGGGCTCGGTTCGGGCGCTACGCTTTCGATGGGATGGTCGCCGTGGCGCCAGGCCTGCCAACCGCCATTGAGCACATGCACCGATGGATGCCCGGCCCAGACCAGCATCCACCATGCACGCGCGGCCGCGAGCGCACCGCCCATGTCGTCGTAGACCACGACATCGCATTGCGGTGTGATGCCCCAGGCGCGCAGTTGAGCGGCGAACTGTTCGTGACTCGGCAACGGATGGCGGCCGCCTTCGGCCGACGGTGGTGCCGAAAGCGCGCGGTCCATATCAGCGTGCACCGCGCCCGGCACGTGGCTCTCCTGCCAGAGCGCGCGCCCGGCTTCGGCATCCTGCAAGCGCGCCCGTGCATCGAGCACCACGACATCGCGGCCCTTGGCCAGCCAGCTGGCCAGCGTTTCGGCATCAATCAATAGGTCGTTCATCGTTCGTTCCGGCAATGCTCGAAATGGGTATGGCTAAAGCGTGCCAGTCGTTCGTGCGGCGTACCAGCGGGTCTCTGGCAGATCGCCTCGCGATCAAGACAAACCAGGGATTGCCGAGCCGTGGTTGGAGCCGGTCCTGCGGCGCCCACCACCCGCCCATCGCGCCGTTTAAAGCTGCCGAACGGCGCGCCGGATTCGGTTTTCACGCGCAACACGCTTGTTGCGAGCACCGATAGTCAACCGCGCTGGGCCCGATAGGGCTTTCCGAAAACCCGACCGGGCGGTTGAGCCGTCACGGATTGCGCGGGCCCGTGGGCCCGTAGTCGAAGTCCGCGACGGCCGGGCCAAAGCTTTTCAAGCCTGCGGGTGCGTCTTTCGGGTCGAGCTTGAGGATCAGGAAAGCCCCGTGATCGGACGACTCGATACGGGCGAGTGCGTCTTCGAGTTCGCCGTGGGTGGCGGCATGGTACGACGCCATTGTCGTGCTGGCGTTGAACACCTGCGGCAGGCGAGCGTAGTCCCAGGCGGCGATGTCGTTGTAGGCGCGGTCCATGCCGAGGATGTAGCGTTCGATGGTGTAGCCGTCGTTGTCGATCAGCACGATGATCGGGCGCTGGTCGTAGCGCAGAATCGACGACAGCTCCTGTGCAGTGAGCTGGAACGAACCGTCGCCGATGAACAGTAGGTGCCGGCGCTCGGGTGCGGCGAGCAGGCTGCCGAACAGGGCGGGTAGCGTGTAGCCGATCGCGCCCCAGATGTTGGAGGCTACGTAGGCGGTGTTCGCCGGCAGAGGCTGGGCGGACAGGCCGATATTCGATGTGCCGGCTTCGGCGATTACCACGTCGCCGGAACGCACGAACCGGGCCATGCGTGGCCATAGTTTTTCGTGCGTCAACGCGTCGCCTGGTTTGGCCGTGTCGGGCGCTGCCGGCGCAGGCTGGGCCGCATCGGAAGTGGTGTCTACGACCCGGCGTTCTGGCAGGGCGTCCGCGAGGCGGTCCAGCAGTTCGGCGCCGACCACGCCTTCGTAGTAGTCCGGCCCGACCGTCACGCGGTGGTTGCGTACGTCCACGATCGACTCGAATGGCAGCTGGGCGGTGAAGTTGCCGGAATTGCTTTCGATGAAGCGCGGCGACGTGATGACGAGAAAGTCGGCCGATTCGATGCGCTCGCGTACGTCGGCGCTCGACGCGGCGCCGGCATAGGTGCCCAGAAACAACGGGTCGTTTTCGTCGAGCAGGGCCTTTGCGGTGGGCAGCTGTGCATAGGGAATACCGCCGCGGTGGGCGAGTGCGCGCAGGCCGTCGATCAAACCGTGGCGGTCGGCGTCCATGTCGATAAGGATCGCGGGCCGGCTGGCGGATGCGAGTTTTTGCTGCACGTGGGCGAGTGCGGCGTCGAGGCGTTCGGCGTCGCTGGGCGGCATGTAGATGTCGAACGGTGTGTCCGGCGCCTCGATACGCAGATGCGACACATCAGAGGGCACCTGCACATGCACCGGTCGTTGCTTGCGCAGGCACAGGTGTAGGGCGCGATCGATCTCCTCGACGGCGTTGGTGGAGTCGATATGTACCGCAGTTGCCGTGAACGGCGCCATGCTCAAGAGCATGTTGTCGAAGTCGCCGTCGGCGAGCGAGTGGTGGAGCTGAAATCGGTTTTGGGTGGCAAACAGCGGCGGGGCGCCGCCGATTGAAAACACCGGCAGGTGTTCGGAGTTTGCACCGGCGATACCGCAGAGGGCGCTGAGCTCGCCCACGCCGTAGGTGGTCAGCAATGCGCCGATGCCGCGACGCCGGGCATAGCCATCTGCCGCATAGGCGGCGTTGAGTTCATTGCAGGCGCCGACAAACCGGATGCCGTCCATGGCTTCGATCTGTTCCAGCAGGTTCAGGTTGAAGTCGCCCGGCACGCCGATGACGTCGCTTACCCCCGCCTGGCGCAGCCGTGTGAACAGAAACTCTCCCACCGTGGTCTGCATCGCGCGCTCCCTTGTTGTTATCGGTTAACACCCTGCTCGAATCTGCAGGGATGCACCATTGTAGAGCGACGATGGCGCGCCGTTCGAGCGGCCGAACGCGGGGCGTATGCACGTGCGTAAGCCGGCGTGACGGGCTCAGGCGAATAGCGCATGAATGCCCCGCCTTCGGCCTTCTGCGAGCGATTAACCCGCCGCGTTCAGATTTGCATACTCGCTGCCGTAGAAAATCAGCGGCGATGCCTCCTGATGATCGCAGCCGATGACTTCGCCGATGAACAAGGTGTGATCGTGAACATTCACCGTGGATGTGAGTTCGCAGATCAGATGCGCCATCGAGTCTTTCAGGATCGGCACGTCTATGTGGTGGTCGATACCGCAGGATCGGCCCGGGTCGCGCTGGCCAGCGAAGTGGCTGGACAGATCTTTCTGGTTGTCGTTGAGGATGCTGATGCCGTAGCGACCCTCCCGGCGGATGAGGTCGTGCATGCGGCCGGGCTTAAGCGAAATGAGCACGGTTGGCGGCGCCAGGCTGACGGACACGAAGCTGTTTGCGGTCGTACCGTGGAAGCCGTGCTGTGTATCGCCGACGGTGACGACGGTGACACCGGTGGCAAAGCGGGATACGCAGCGCCGGAAGAGATCGCCGTCCACACGTGGCTGTGCCAGGCTGGATGCATAGGCTAGGTTTTCTTGTCTCACGGTTGGCCTCCGCCGATTTCGGCATGCGAGAGCTTGGCGCCGCTGGGTGAATAGTTGGGCACGTCCTCGGCTAAGGCCTTGCCTTCGGCCGAGGCCAGTGCGGCCTGCATCGCCTGCTCGTTCTCGAAATACCCTTTCCAGATACAAAAGAACGGTGGTTGTTCCGCGCCCAGCGCATCGGGATAGGCATACTCATAGCGCAGCAGGCCTGGCAGTTTGATGGCTAACGGGATATGTGTGTCTCGGTAGTAGGTCTTGAACGCTTGGGCGTCGGCCGGCTTTGGGTAGGTCACGATTAGAGCGTGCATACGTATCTCCTTAGCTAGGCCATTTGCGACTGCGGGACGCTTTCCTGCGAGAAGGCGCCAGCCTCCGCCAGCCACGCGTGGATTCGCTCGTCCGAGGCAAGACGATCCCACTGGCGTTCCGGAAAACTGAAGTTCTCGGTAAATTCGTCGCGGATGTCCTGGTTTTGCTCCATGGCAGCGAGCAAGCTCAGAAACTTTCGCTCAAGCTGTGCAAGCACGGCAGTGCGCATAACCTCAAGCGCGTGGCGGGTATCGCGGCGGCGGCGGGAGTCGAACTCTATGGCGGCTGTCTGCTGGAAAGCTCGATCGGCGCGGCGGGCCATCTGCAGGTGTTTGCGACCCTGCCACGGCTCGAGTGGGGCACTGAGCAGTTCGGCCCGAAGATACTCGTCGAGGATCTGGTGACCGACAGCCTCGTCTATCGGGATTTTAAGGTGCATCTGCCGGACGCGCCGGGTATTGGTGTCACCCCCGATCCGGACATTATCGACAAACTCGCGAAAAAGGACTGACATGACCACGCGCGATCTCGTATCCCGCTTTGCGGCGATGGGCCAGGCCCTGGCGGAACGGCCGCATCTGGCCCGGCTGGGCGCCCTGTTCAGCGAAACGGTGCTCGTCGAGGTGGACGGCGAGCAGGTATTTCTGCGCTTTCATCGCGGAGCGCTGGAGCACGTCGAGCCAGGGCCGTCGATGAAGATTCCGTGGCGCTTTGCCTTGCGCGTGGACGGCGAAGCGCTGGACGAATTCTGGTCGCCGGAGCCGGCCCCGTTTTTTCACGACATCTTCGGTTTTGTGAAAACCGGGCGCGGGCGCATCGACGGCGACATTCTCGCTCTGGTCAAGAACCTGCGTTTCTTCAAGGAATTCATGGCGCTGGGAAGGCAGGAGCAGGTATGAACATCGAACCGATCGTGGGCCGCTACGTCAGTGTGGACGTTCAAGGTCAAACCTATCGCGTCTACTTCGAAGAAGCCGGCGAGGGCCAGCCGGTGCTGTGTTTTCATACCGCCGGCGCGGATTCGCGCCAATGGCGCCATTTGATGAACGATGCGCAGGTCACGGCGAATCACCGGCTCATCGCTGTGGACATGCCCTGGCATGGCAAGTCGCTGCCGCCCGAAGGCTGGGAGACCCAGGAATACCTGCTGACCACCGAGTTCTATATCGAGGTCGTGCAGGCGCTGTGTGCGGCGCTGAATCTGTCGCAACCGATCTTTGCCGGCTGCTCGATGGGTGGCCGTATCGCCTTGCAACTGGCGTTGCATCATGCGGCCTCGTTCAAGGGCTTTATCGCGATCGAGGCCAGCGATTTTCAACCGGCCTGGTACGACATCGACTGGTTCCATCGGCCCGATGCGCACGGCGGCGAAATGGGCGCGGCGCTTGTCAGCGCCAACATAGCGCCGCAGGGTCCGGCGGTGGAACGCTGGAATACGCAGTGGATGTCCATGCAGTCCGGCCCCGGCGTGTTTCGTGGCGACCTGAGTTTCTATACCCAGGACGACAGCCTCGTGGGCCGGCTGGGTGAGATCGATACCGCCCAAACCCCGGTGCATATCATGGTGGGCGAATACGATATGACCTGCACGCCCGATGATGCGCGCCGCACGGCCGAGGCCATTGATGGGGCCACACTTGCGATCATGCCGGGTATCGGCCATTTTCCGATGAGCGAAAACCCTGCGGCGTTTCGTCCCTTCTTTCTGGAAGCGCTGGACAAGATGGCCTGAACCGGTCGGGTTTCGCGGGCAGCGGAGGCCCGGGCGGTTTGGAACTGAAGAAATTTCGATACTTCATCGCGGTGGCCGAAGAGCTTCATTTCGGCCGCGCGGCGGCGCGCCTGGGTATCGCGCAACCACCGCTCAGCCGCCAGATCGCCGCGCTGGAACGTACGCTGCAAGCCCGCCTGTTCGACCGCTCGCGTAGCCAGATTCGTCTAACCCAGGCCGGCGAGGCGTTGCTCGAACGTGCCCGCGATCTGATCGAGCGTCTGGAAAGCACCTGTCGGGAGGTGCAACTGATCGGCCAGGGTGGCGCGGGGCGTCTGCGGATCGCCTTCGTCGGCTCGGCCACGCACGGCCCGCTGCCCGCGCTGATCAAGTTCTATCGCTCGCGTTTTCCGCATGTGGACCTGTCGCCCTCGGCGATGAATAACGCCGAACTGGAGCGGGCGCTGATCCAACGCGATATCGATATCGCCGTGGCCCGTCCGCGGCTGCGTGGCGACAATCTGCGCTCCATGCTCTTTGTCGACGAACCGCTGGTGCTGGCCTTGCCGGATACCTCAGCGCTGGCCCAACAGGCCGCGCCGGTGGCCCTGTCCGGTTTGGCCCGCGAAACCTGGGTGTTCTACCCGCGCCGGCCGCGCCCAAGTTTCGCCGACCATGCTGTGCGCTGCTGCGAAATGAACGGATTCACGCCACGCGACCAGATTTTCGCCCAGGACTACCAGACCGCCATATCGCTGGTATCCGTCGGCGTGGGCCTGTCGCTCGTGCCCGAAAGCGTGAGTCGGGTGCAGCGCCCCGGTGTGTGCTTTAGGCCCATGCTCGGTGAGAATCCGGGCACCCAGCTCACGATTCAGGCGCGCAACGACAATCGCCTGCCCCAGGTGCTCAACTTCTTCGATGCCGTGCGTGAGTTTGCGGGTCGTACGGGTTGAGCGCGTGACCGCGCATACCCGCGCGATGTCGTCGTCGAGGTTAGCCCGCAGCGTTTTTACAACACGATTGAAAAAACAACGCCGGCGTATGGCCGGCGTTGTTTTTGTCTAGCGAGCTTGCCTAGGTCGACGGCTTGTCGGGCAGCGCGAAGGCGATGGTGTAATCGCCGCGGTACGTGCCCAACGGTTGATGGCCGCCGGCGGTAATCACCACGTATTCGCGCCCGTCCGCGCCCCGATAGATCGACGGATTCGCCTGGCCGCCGGCCGGCAGGTAGGTCGACCACAACACCTTGCCCGTTTGGGTGTCGTAGGCACGCAGCATGTTGTCGGCGGTGCCGGCGATGAAGGTCAGCCCGCCGGCGGTCATCACGCCGCCGCCGAGATCCGGCACGCTGCTGGGCAGGGGCAGATTCTGCTTGAAGTTGAACGGGCCGGTATGGCGACTGTTGCCCAGGGGCGCACGCCACTTCGTTTTGCCGCTGGCCAGATCGATCTGGTTGATCGTCGCCCAGGGCGGGGCGTTACAGGGCATCTTGATCGGGCTGAGAAACGGATGCAGGTGGATGGCATAGGCCAGGCCGTACTGCGGTTTCCACGTGCCGCCGCCATACCCGTCCGGCGGCATGCCCTTGCCGTCCCAGCGCTGGATTGCGGGTGGGTGGTCGGCTTCGTCGCGCGGGATCAGGGTGCCGATAAACGGCAGATAGTTGGCGACGATATTCATCTCGCCGTCAGGCGAGAACGACGCGCCGTACCAGTCACTGGTGCCGTCGAAGGTCGGGAACATGATCGAACCCTGGCGGGTGGGCGGCGTGAAATCCCCCTTGTAATACGACTGCTGGAAACGCACGCGACACCACATCTGATCGAACGGTGTGGCGCCCCACATATCGGTGGCGCGCAGGTCGCGTTTGGGAAATTGCGGTTCGTCGGGGGAGTAGGGTTGGGTCTTGGACAGCCAGCCCTTGTCGTAGACGCCGTCTTCCGGGCCGCCGGGTACGGGCTGTTCCACCACGCGCTTGATCGGCTCGCCGGTCAGGCGGTTGAGTACGAACACCTGGCCGCGCTTGTTGGTCGACACCAGCGCGGGCGTGTGGCCGCCATGCCGGTCGGGCCACTGCACCAGACTCGGGCCAATCGGGATATCGAAATCCCACAGGTCGGTGTGCGCTTCCTGGAAGTGCCAGAGTTCCTCGCCGGTCTTGGCGTTGAGCGCGACGATCGAGCCGGAGTATGCATCGTCGAACGGCCGGCGCTTGTCGCCGAAGTAGTCGGGCGTGGCGTTGCCCGTGGGCAGATAGACGATGTCGTTGTCTTCATCGCCACTGATGCGCCCCCACACATTGGGGGTGGATGGCGTATAGATTTCGCCCTCGGCCAACGGCGCGGTGGGGTTGGCCTTGCCCAGATCCCAGTGCCAGACGAGTTGACCGGTGACGGCATCCCAGGCGCGCACGACGCCGGAGGGCTCGCCCCAATACCAGTTGTCGAATACATTGCCGCCGGTATAGACCCGGCCGTTCATGACCAACGGTGCCGAGGTTTGTACCAACGTACCGGGCTTCATCGGACCGATGTTCTGGGATAGATCGATCATGCCGTTCGTGCCGAAGCCGGGGCATTTCTTGCCGGTCTTCGCGTCGAGCGCGACGACGTATCGGCCCATGGTCGGCGCGATGATGCGCGTGGCGCACATCTGGCTGCCGTCGGGCGCTTGATAATCGGCCGGTGCCTTGTAGTAGGCCACGCCGCGGCAGTTGACGAAGTTGTTGACCGAATCGTCGATGCCCGTGGGTTTGAACTTCCACTTTTGCTTGCCGGTGGTGGCATCGAGTGCCACCACCCAGGCATTGGGCGTACAGGTATAGGCCGTATTGCCGATCTTGATCGGCGTGGCCTCCGAGCCCCAGTGCGGCGATTCGTCGTAGGCGTGATTCATGTCGCCGCTGCGATACGTCCAGGCTTTTTGCAGCTGCGCGACGTTGTCGGTGTTGATCTGATCGAGCGGCGAGAATCGGCTCTGGCCCTTGGTACGGCCCCAGCTCGGCCAGTCGCCCGGATCGACCGATGTCGCCGGCAATGTGACGTGCTCGCCGTTGTCATTATCTGCCACAGGGCCATCGGGATGGCTTATCCACGGCATGCTGAGCATTACGCCGATACCGACGACGATCAGCGCAAGCGATGCCAGACCGCTCGTCAGCGCCGGGGTCTTCGCCGACGCGATGCCCCGCCATGCCCAGGGCAGCATCAACAGCAAGGCGATCAGCAGCGTCATGTCGAGACGCGGAATCGCGGTGAATACCGTCCACTGATTGAAGCCGGTTTCAGCGAACGACCAGACGATGACCGCCCCGAACAAAAGCAGGTGCAGCCAGAAGGCAATGCCGCGCCGCGCAATCAGCAGGCCGCCGACGAGCAGATACCCAAGGCCGCCGATCAGATAGGCCGGGGTGCCACCGACACGGGTAAGCCAGATGCCCTCGGTGAGTAGCAGCAGGCCAAAAATGACCGTCGCCACACCCATGACGACAGCCAGACGATTCGTTCGCTTCATCGTGTGACACCCCTCGTGCCAATAATTGTCATATACAATTAAAAGGGTAACAGGGCGTACCAGCGTCTGCTCGTTTGCGCGGCGCCACGACTCGCACAGCGAGCGTGCGTGTTATCGGATGACCGACGAGTAGCGGCCAGGCGCGCGACGGTTAACGCGCCAGGTTTGTCTTTACGATCAATAGCCTCTGCGCCTTGGTGGTCGTACTCGATCACCTCACCGTGCCTACGTATGGCAAGCCAGACGCTCAGCCCGGAATCGATGGATTGTGCCCGTCCGCTCGTTCTCGCCGCGCTTGTGGGCGTGGCCCATCGCCAAATCGTTTAACATCGGGCCCACGAAAAAGCCGCGCTGTGCCGGCGAGCCCGTTCAATCAGAAGGAATGTGTTGTATGACCGCTACGATCCACACCGTTGCCGTCGAGAAAACCAGCGGCGATCTGGCCCGCGAGCAGCAGCTGGCCTGGAAGCTGGCCGAGCTGGCCACGCGTGCGAAGGACGCGCCGCAGGACGACGAGGCCGTGGCGATGGCCAAGAACCGCATCATCGATAACGCTGCGATCGCGCTCGGCGCCGCCAACGAGCGTGCCGTGAAGGTCGCCCGCAGCGATGCGCAGGGCTCGAAGGGCACCGGCAAGGCCACCGTCTGGGGCTTGACCGACACCTTCGCGCCGGTGCCGGCCGCCTTTGCCAATGCGGTGGCCGTGCGTTTTCTGGATAACGACGACTGCTATCTGGCGGCCGAGTATTCGCATCCGGACGACAACATCTCGCCGATTATTGCCGTGGGCCAGCATATGGGTGTGTCCGGCGCGGATATCCTGCGCGGTATCGTGGTGGCCTATGAAGTGCATGTGGCGCTGGTGGGCACCG
This sequence comes from Salinisphaera sp. S4-8, assembly GCF_040361235.1. NCBI lineage: Bacteria > Pseudomonadati > Pseudomonadota > Gammaproteobacteria > Salinisphaerales > Salinisphaeraceae > Salinisphaera > Salinisphaera sp. S4-8. The sequence continues at coordinate 69,287 of NZ_APNF01000007.1, forward strand.
GCGACGGCACGGGCATTTGCCTGCACAAGCACAAGGTCGACCACATGACCCATATCGCCGCGGGCACCGCGGCCGGTCTGTCGTCCATGCTCGGGCTGACCACCGAGCAGACGTATCACGCGATCAACTTCGCGGTGCATAACGCCATTTCCTCGCGCCAGTCCCGCAAGGGCGATATCGGCGCCCAGAAGGAATTCGTGCCGGGCTTTTCGGCCGAGATTTCCATCAAGGCCGTCCACCACGCCATGCACGGGCTCAAGGGCCCGAACCCGGTCTACGAAGGCGTGGATTCCATCATCCGTCGGTTCCTGAACGGGCGCGATGACGAAAACGCCGTCTACAAGGTGGAGCTGGCCGAGCCGGGCGTGGACGGCCTGCGCAACATCATGAAGACCTATCCGAAGCAGTACGCCTTCGAATATCAGGGCCAGGCCATCATCGACCTGGCGCTGGAACTGCGCGCTCAGCTGCCCAAGAAAGGCGACGACATCGATCTCGATCAGATCGAGAAGATCGTGCTGGAAACCAGCCATCACACCCATCACGTGATTGGCACCGATGCCCAGGACCCGCAGAAGATCGACCCGGATTCGCCGCGCGGCACGCTGGATCACAGCATCATGTTCGCCATCGCCCGTTGTATTCAGGCCGGCGAGTTCCACAAGGACCGCGCTTACCAGATGACGCAGGCTGAAAAAGACGAACTGCGTGCGCTGATGGCCCGTATCGAAACCCAGTTCGACCAGCGCTGGGAAGACCTCTACCACGACCAGGATCCGAACGTGCAGGCCTACGGCGGGCGCATGATCATCACCCTGGCCGACGGCAGCGAAGTGGCCGACGAAAAGACCCGTGCCAACGCCCACCCCGGCGGCGACACGCCCTGGCAGCGCCCGGACTACGAAGCCAAGCTGGCCGACTACACCAAGGATCTGGTATCGGATGGCGAGCGTGCCCGCTTCATCGAGGCCGTGAACGGCATGGACTCGATCAGCGGCGACGAACTGGCCACGATCAACCTCGTGGTGGATGCCGGCACGCTGGAAACGCCGGATACGCAGGGTATTTACTAGCGCTGGTTTTATCGCGGCTTTGCCGCGAAGTACCACGGCCCCGGCGCCTTTGGCGTCGGGGCCTTTTTATGTCTGAAGTGCGGGATCGGAAGCGTTTACTGCGCCGTTTCGCAATTGAATCGGGCTCGTCGGCATGGCGCTGTCTTACTGTCCAGATTGATGAGATTTCGGATTATAGAAATCACTCGCGGGACGCACGATGTACCCACACTGACCCTGATCAGTCCGAATTATCCAGACGATTTCGTCCCCGCGTGGATACGTGAGGCTGATAGTCGTTCGCTTAAGACCGCCTGCTTGTCGAATCCACGCCTTCGTGTCTCCACTGATCGCATTGCTTCTGAGCAAGTTTCTTTCTTGCTTGAGTAGAGACCGATATATCAGCCCCAGCGCGACTTCGTGATCCATCGTGTCGGCAATACGCTCGAACTCCGATTCGCTTTTTAGCTCGAAGCCGATAAATATCGCGTTGGCGTCATCCTGTATCCAGACCGAGGATATGCATATCTCGTCTGGGCCGAAGGTCAAGTCGAAGTCTCCACCGCAGGTGAGCGCGAATTTCAGATCTTCGCCAATACGATGTAGTTCGGCTTCGTCGTAGTCGCGAGAAACCGCGATAGAAGGCACAAGCAACAGGGCCAGAATAGCGAGCGCGAGTCCCGCGAGTTTGTTCATATCATTTAGTAGGCGGTGACGAGGGAATGATCAACCAGCTTGCGTAAAAGACGCCGCGTCGCAGTTTGCGGGAGTAGGCGCGCTTAGGCTTTTTATATATTACGGCGCGGATATTTCCTGTGGCGTATTTGGGCTTGTGCTGCCCGAGCCGTGTGACCTGTTTTAATGGCCTATTATCTACGCGGCCAAGACCGTTGAGACGTTTCGATGCCAACTTTTTTTCACGGAATGTAATCAGCGATTCCATGGGCTAGCGCCCTGTATTCGCAGGAGCTCTGTGCACAAAGACTGCGGCTAGGCGTTTTATCGGCACGCTCACCCGCGCCGTTGCACGCCTGCGGCCGTGTTTCGTCTAAGCCAGGCCTGCGCCGGCATGGCAGGCGCTGGCCAAATAGCACATAGCCTGTCCGTCGTGATCGCAACGATAAGATGCGCCGGCGCGAGTCGGTGAGCGCGGGGCAGATCCGATCCCTCGGCGTACTGCCCGCTAACTGCGCGCAAGCATTGCGAAATATCCCCGACGCTGTAAATATCTACGGCTCTACATGGGCCTTGGGAGCGGCGGATGGGCGAAGTCGACACTTTGATTCCGATTGAGATCTTTTTTCGTCAATCGGAGCTGGTGGTCACTTTCCTCATCATTCTCGTGGGCATCGCCTTCGGGAACCTCACTATCAAGGGGGTTGGTTTCGGCTCCAGTGGCGTACTCATTGCCGCGATGGTGGCCGGTTATTTCTTTCAGTTCGAGCCGGTGCCCATCCTGCAGAACCTGGGCATCGTGCTGTTTCTGCTGTGTGTCGGTCTGGAGGCCGGGCCGAGTTTCTTTCGTGCCTTCAAGCAGTACGGCCGGCGCTTCATCTCCAATGTGCTCGTGTTGTTGCTCATCTCCTGGGTGAATACGGTCGCGATCATTTTCCTGAGCGGTATTCCGATCGGGCTGGGGCTCGGTCTGTTCGCGGGTGCTTTCACCTCCAGCCCGGCCTTGATCAGCGCCTTGCAGTTCAGCCCGGACGAGCAGGTGATCTTCGGCTACGGCGTGGCCTATCCGTTCGGCCTGATCGGGGTGATTCTGTTCATATCGATCGCGGTGCGTTTGTTACGCGGCAAGATGGAGGCCGAGATTCAGGGCCACAGCCGGCTGCACACGGCAGTATTCAAGCTCGAAAACGAAGCCTTGCACGGTCGGCTGATTCGCGATGTGGCCCAGTTTCGGACCCACGATGTGGTGGTATCGGGCTTGTTGCGTGATTTGTCCGTGCAGCCGGCGAGCGGCAGTACGGTGTTGCAAACCGGCGATCTGCTGCGCCTGGAAGGCCTGCCCGAGAACGTCGCGGCGGCCGGCGTGGACATCGGCGAGGAAGTGCACGAATCTTTCGATGGTCAGGCCGAGCTTGATACCCGCTCGATCGTGGTCGAGAACACGTCGGTGATCAATCGCTCGCTGCGCGATCTGGGCCTGCAACTGCGATTCAATGCGACGTTGACCCGGATCATCCGTGCCGATGTCGAATTCGTGCCGTCGGAGGATCAGGCGCTGGCCGATGGCGATGTCGTGGTCGCGGTGGGCTCGCCGTATCAGCTGGATCAGGTCGAACAGTTTCTAGGCCACGAACACCACACGGTGCAGCGGCGGGTGGATATCGGCTCGCTGGCGGCGGTGCTGTTTCTGGCCTTTGCGATCGGCGGGATCGTGGTGCCGCTACCGGGGTTGGGGCCGTTTTCGCTCGGGATTGCCGGCGGGGCGCTGGTGGCCGGACTGATTTTTGGCCACTTCGGGCGAATCGGCAATTTCATCGGCCGTTTCCCGCGTAACGCCACGCTGGTCCTCAAGGAGCTGGGCCTGGCGCTGTTCTTCGTCCAGGTCGGGCTGGAAACCGGCCAGAGCTTTGTCGAGTCACTGGATATTCAGGCGATCTACTACGCCTTCTATGCTTTGCTGTTCGCGGTCGTGCCGATGGCGGGCAGCTTTCTGGTGGGCCACTATCTGCTCAAGATCCCGGTCAGCGAATGCTTTGGCGTGATCTGCGGCGGCATGACCTTCACCCCGGGCCTCGACATCATCCACCAGGTGGATAAATCGGAGCGGCCGATCGTGGCGTATTCCTCGGTCTATCCGGTAGCGCTGATTCTTGTCATAGCGCTCGTGCAGGGCATGCATCTGCTGCTGGTCAGTCTCGGCGTGGCGCTCTAGAGTGTCGTGCAAGCACATGAACGAAAAAACATAATTCATATGTCCGCAAGCGCGGGCGGTCCCATTTCCTTGGAGTAAGCGATGTTCATCAACGGCGAATGGCTCGATGGCCGGCCGACGTTTGCGGTCACCAACCCGGCCACCGGCGAGACGATCGATACGGTGCCGGACTGCAACCAAGCGGATATCGAGGCCGCGATCGAGGCCGCCCACACGGCGTTTGCCAGCTGGCGGGCGACCACGGCCTATCACCGTTCCGAGCTGCTGTATCGCGCCTGGCAGTTGATGAACGAGCGCAAGCGAGAGCTGGCCGAACTGATGACCCGCGAGCAGGGCAAGCCGCTCAAGGCATCGCTGGCCGAAGTGGGCTACGGAGCGGATTTTCTGCTCTGGTTCGCCGAAGAAGCCAAGCGGGTCTATGGTCAACTCGTGCCCTCGGCGCGCGAGAACCAGCGCTTCATGGTGCGGCGCGATCCGGTCGGTGTGGTCGGCGCAATCACGCCCTGGAACTATCCCATCTCCATGATCACACGCAAGCTGGGCCCCGCGCTGGCGGCGGGTTGTACCGTGGTGCTCAAGCCGGCCGAGAGCACGCCGCTGTGTGCCAAGGCCATGTTCGAGATCTTCGAAGCGGCGGGCTTTCCCAAAGGTGTGGTCAATCTGCTGACTGTGTCGGATCCCACCGCGACCGGCCAGGCGTTTTGTAGCGATGCCCGGGTGCGCAAGCTCACCTTCACCGGTTCGACTGCAGTGGGGCGAAAGCTCAACGCCGAGGCCGCCTTGCACTTGAAGCGTGTGTCCATGGAGCTGGGCGGCCATGCGCCCGCACTGGTGTTCCCCGATGCCGATCCGGTACACGCCGCCAAGGGCCTGTCGCTGGTGAAGTTTCTCAACATGGGTCAGGCCTGTATCAGCCCGAACCGTATCTATGTGCACGAAGATCATGGCGAGGCGTTTCTGGGCGAACTCACTCGCCGTGTTGCGCGCCTGCGGGTGGGCAATGGCATGGAAGAGGGCATTGGCATCGGCCCGCTGATCAATGAGGCCGCGGTCGACAAGATCGATGCCCAGGTACAGGACGCCGTGGACCAGGGCGCGACGGTCGTGCACGGCGGCACGCGCATGCGTGAGGGCGCGCTGGCGTCCGGGCATTTCTATGCGCCGACGATTCTGGCCGGTGTGACCCCCGAGATGCAGATCTATCGCGAAGAAACCTTCGGCCCGATCGCACCGGTTATCACCTATCGCGACACCGATGATCTGATCGCGCTGGCCAACGATACGGCCTATGGCCTCGCGGCCTATGTCTACAGCGAAAACCTCTCCACTGCCATGCGTGCGTTCGAAGGCCTGGACTTCGGCATTATCGGCATTAACGATATCAACCCCACCAGCGCGGCCGCGCCTTTCGGCGGCATGAAAGACAGCGGCATGGGTCGCGAGGGTGCCCAGGAAGGCATTGCCGAATATCTCGAAACCAAGACCGCCGGCCTGGTGGTCTGAGCGTCGGAGCCGTAGCCCGGACGTCGCCAACCGAATCGCTTAGACGGGTAATCGGCTTGTGCTTTCTACCTCGGGGAAGGTGGCGTACGCTGCGCCGCCCTCCCAATGGTTATACGGGTAGAAGATATGGCGTATGAATGGTTTGTGGCCTCACCGCAGGCGCTGCTGTGGGTGTTTTGCAGCACCCTCGCGATGTATGCGGCGGTCCTGGTTTTCGTACGCGTGGCCGGTGTACGCAGTTTTGCCGAAATGTCGACGTTCGACGTGGCGATCATGGTGGCGATCGGCTCGACCATTGCGACCACGATCGTGGCCAAGACCCCCTCGCTGATGGCAGGCGCGTTCGCGCTGCTGCTGCTCTACGGCTTTCAGCTCGTGGTATCGCGCTGGCGCACGCGCATGACGGCGGTCGAAAGCGCCGTCGACAACCGGCCGATACGGCTCATGGGCGAGGGCGGTCGCATGCTTGCTGAAAACATGCGCGTGGCGCGGGTCACCGAAGACGATCTGCGCCGTATCGTGCGCAGCGCCAACATCGTCGACTACACCACGATCCAGGCGGTGATCATGGAAGGTACCGGCAGCGTAAACGTGCTGCATGGCCATGGCGAAGCCCTCGCCGAGGATGCCTGGGTGCTCGATAACGTGCGTGACTACTCGGCGTAGCGCGGGCACGGTCTAGAAGAATCGTCAGAGCCTAGAACGTTGCCAAAGCCTGAGAGATAGAACCCGGCGGCTGTTCTTCGGGAATGGCCGATCGCGGCCTGGCGTGTGCTTCGATACCGGGTTCGGTTGGGTCCGGGCTGCGTTCGAAGCGCTGGCCGTCCTCCTGCGCTGCGGCCCGGTTGGAAATGCGTGCCTTCGAAGGCCTCGACTTCGGCATTAACGATATCAACCCCACCAGCGCGGCCGCGCCTTTCGGCGGCATGAAAGATAGCGGTATGGGCCGCGAGGGCGCCCAGGAAGGCATCGCCGAATATCTCGAAACCAAGACGGCCGGCATCGTCGTCTGGCCGGCACGTGCTCGGGCGCCGCGTGTGGAACGTCTGACCCGCGCGCTCGCGCAACGCCTTACATGCGTGGGTGCAGGCGTTAGGGCCGGCCCGACGTCATGGGCGAGAGCGTGTGCGCGGTCGGCGGCCCAGCCAAGCGCATGGTGCACGGCCTGGGCCACCGTACTAAGGCGTTGATCCCGCACGCCGATTTGGATCGCGGCTGGCGCCATCGGCTAGTCAGCGGTGCGCGCACTGGCTGGTCAGCGTGCAGTAATGGCGCGTGGCTATATCGAAGCGCCTAATTCTGTCTATTCGACCAATTACCAGTGCGTGAAAAAGCCGCTGTTTCGCAGCGGCTTTTTCAATGAGCACCGGGAAGTCGATTCAATCAGCCCGCTACGGCGATTGGCGATCGGCGTAGCTTTATTTCCAAAGTGCCGGGGCGTCGCGCCGGCCGGGTGGGCAGGGCGTGATTGGACAGCGTGTCAGGGGTGGGCTATGTCGTCGAATTCGAAGCATCCGTATCATCCGATTATCTATGTGCGCGGTTTTGCCGCTACCCAGGGCGAAATCGAAGATACCGTGGCCGACCCGTATATGGGTTTCAATATCGGCTCCACCAAGGCCCGCGTGGCCTGGACCGGCGACGTCAAACGCTTTTATTTCGAATCGCCGCTCGTGCGGCTGATGAGCGATCACAAGTATCAGGACGTATTCGTCGAAGGCGACGATCTGGTGGCCGCCGAACACAGCCGGCTGCCGATTCCCTATCAGTGCATCGTCATCTATCGCTATTACGACGAAGCCTCGCAGGATTTCGGCGATGCCAGCGTTACGCCGCCGATCGAGCATTTCGCTCGCGGTCTGGACCGGCTGATTCTGCGTCTGCGTGACAAGGTCTGTGCGAATCCCGACAACGGTGTGGCCCCGGATGATTTTCGGGTGTATCTGGTCGCGCATTCCATGGGCGGGCTGGTCTGTCGTGCGTTTCTGCAAAACCCGCAACTGGGCTCGGCGCCCGCGCGACAAGCTGTCGACAAGTTCTTTACCTATGCCACGCCGCATAACGGGATCGATCTGCGCATCGTGCGCAATGTGCCCGGCTGGTTTTCCTTTGGCGACGTGAACAACTTCAACCGCAAGCGCATGGCCGACTATCTGGCCCTGCCCGAAGGCCCGGATGTGTCGCGGGTGGTGAATTTTCCGGCCGATCGCGTGTTCAACCTCGTGGGCACGAACGCCCGCGACTATACGGCGGTGCGTGGGCTGTCGGCCTGGGCTGCCGGTGAGGCCAGTGACGGGCTGGTGCGTATCGATAACGCGACCACGCATGGCGCCGATGCCGACGGCAACGAGGTCGGCTCGCCACGGGCGTTCGTCAATCGCAGCCATTCCGGCTACTACGGCATCGTCAATTCCGAAGAGGGCTACCAGAACCTTACCCGGTTTCTGTTCGGCGGCATGCGCGTGGATGGCCATCTCGATATCGATGCGATCACGCTGCCCGCCGAGGTGCAGAAAGAATTCGAGGCCGGGCACAAGGTCCGGGCGTCCTACCAGTTCGAGATCGTGGTGACGCTGCGGGGCTGCCAGTGGGAGATGACCCGCCGTATGGCACGTGAACAGTCGGCGATTTTTCGTACCTACGATGCGCTGTTTCCGGCCGACGCGAATGGCCGGCGCACGCCCGACCGGCGCCAGAGCCCGCATCTGTTCTCTGCGTTTCTCGATCCCGACAAGAGCGTGAAAGCCTCGAAATCGATCAGCTTCGGCTTCGATCTGAAAGTGCTGGTACCGGATTATGAAGTCGATGGCATTGCTTTTCTGAATCGCCACTACGAAGGTGGCTTCATCTATCGCGATCTCATTCTCGTGGAAGCGATACCCGATAAGGACGCGCCCAGCGGCTGGCGGGCGAAATACGGTTTCCAGAGCACCAATCCCGGCAAGCCCGGTATCAGCGCGACCGGACGCGATATCAACCAGGCCGAAAACAACCCCGACGGCCTGCGTTTCGAGATCCCGATCGAGCAGAGTGCCCAGCCGGGTATTCAGGGGCGTCTGCGTATCGAAGCCCGTCGCTGGCGCTAGCCGCGTGTAGATGAGGTGGCAGGGCAGGCGAGAAAGAGGCGGAACGCGAGGGTGGCGCTTTTCGGTTCGCCCGGACAAGCGCGTAGGCTGTACCCAGATATGACGCTGGAAATGCCTGTTGCGTGACGGTGAACTGCTCGATGCGCTGGTGGTGGGCGCCGGCTTTTCCGGGCTGACGGCCGCTCGCCGGCTGGCCGCGGCCGGTCAGAGCGTGCGCGTGCTCGAGGCGCGCGATGTCGTGGGGGGCCGCGTACGCGCTGCACGATTGGCTGCACGCACGGTCGACGTGGGCGGCCAGTGGGTGGGCGCCGGCCACGAACGGCTCGTGGCCCTGGCGGGCGAGGCGGGGGCGACGCTCGTGGCCCAATACGATCAGGGCAAGCATCTGCTGCAGATCGGCGACCGGCTGCGGCGTTTTTCCGGTGTGATTCCGCCGGCCTCGCCACTGGCCCTGGCGGAAACGGCGCTGGCGATGCAGCGTATCGAATGGCTCAAACGCGGCGTTCGTGCCGACGCACCCTGGCAGCACGCCCGTGCCGAACGCCTGGATGCATTGACGCTGGATCAGTGGCGTCGGCGCTGGGTGCGCTCGGCCGGCGCGCGGGCGCTGTTCGATGCCGCCGCGCGGGCGATCTTCTGTGTGGAGCCGGCACAGATTTCCATGTTGGGTTTTCTGCAATACCTGCGTGCCAATCGTAGTCTCGATTATCTGGTGGGCACCACCGGCGGCGCGCAGGCGTTCATCGTCGATGGCGGCATGCAGCAACTGGCGCGCTGGCTGGCCGATACGCTCGGCGAAGTCGTGCAGACCGGCGCCGAAGTCGTCGCCATCACCCAGCAGGACGATCGCGTCTCGGTTCGTCTGTCAGACGGCCGCGGCTATCACGCCCGTCGGCTGATCATGGCGCTGGCGCCCTCGGCAACGGCGGCGATGACCATCACGCCAGCCTGCGCTGAACGTATCCAGTTGGCGCAGGGCTTGCCGATGGGCTCGGTCATCAAGTGTGTAATTGCCTATCCGCGTGCGTTCTGGCGCGAGGCCGGGCTGTCGGGCGAACTGGTGAGCAATCGATCGCCGTTGTCGCCCGTGTTCGATGCCAGCCCGGCCGATGAAAGCATGGGCGTGCTCGCCGGTTTCGTGGCCGGGCGTCTCGCCACGCAGTACAGCGGCGATGATACCGCGCGCCGCGATGCCGTACTTGCAGGGCTGGCGAACGCGTTCGGCCCGGCGGCGGCAAAGCCGCTGGACTATGTCGACTATGACTGGACGACGGCCCCCTACAGTCACGGCTGCTATGTAGGCGTACCTACGCCCGGCACGCTCAGCCGGCTCGGGCCTGCCTTCCGGCGGCCGACCGGGCGTATCCATTGGGCCGGCACCGAAACCGCGACCGAATGGACCGGGTATATCGAAGGTGCGCTGGAATCCGGCGAACGTGCGGCCGCCGAGGTCGACGCCGCGTTGCGTACCGCCCACTGATCCAGTGCGTTTGTCCAAGCCGCCGCCCGAAACCGCGATCGGCTACACATAAAAAATTCATATTCGGCTGCTAGCGTCCCAGGCTCGACACGCAGGGGGAACGCCATGAAAAGCCGATGGATTCGTAGCGCGCTGGCCATAGCCGCGTGTTCGCTGGCCTATGTCAGTAGCGCCAATGCCGCGCCCTATGGCTGGAACTACCCGGCACCGATCAAGACACCGAGCGCGGCTGCCGACAACGGCAAGACGGTGCTGTTCGATGTCTCCCACGGGGCCACCCAGGGCAATGCCGACTGGGTGCTCGACGGCGGCTTTTCAGACTTTGCCGATGCGCTGGTGGCACGTGGCTATACCGTGGGCGAATACCGCGGCGTCGACAAGAACGACAACGGCATCATCGATTTCGTCGACGACTACAGCAGCCCGAGCCAGTCGGCGACCGACGCCAACGAGGCTGTCATCACCTATGCCGGCATTCGTCAGGCCAGCGTGCTGGTACTGGCCGAAAGCAACCGCCCCTTCACCCAGGCAGAACAGGACGCACTCGAGCGCTTCGTGTCCGAGGGCGGCGGCATCTATTTCATTGCCGATCGCTACAACGCCGATCGCAATCTGAACACCTGGGATGCCACCGAGGTGTTCAACGGCTACAACCGCTCGGACCTCACCCGCTATAACAAGGGCGGCGCCTACGGCGATCTGCGCAACCCGGGTGCGGCGGATGCCGGCTGGCTGGCCGAAATCTTCGGCGTACGCTATCGCTTCAACGGCATCGACTGGAAATCCGGTGTCAGCGGCATCGAAGATCCGGCAGCCGTCGAGGGACTGACCGAAGGCGTGGAGCCGGTCCTCATGGCCGGCGGGGCCACACTGGCGATCGTGGATGCGAGCCGCGCCAAGGGGCTGGTGTACTTCTCGCCCAGCGACAGCCCCGAGAAGTGGGGCCCGGCGGTCGATCGGGGCGTGTATTTCGGCGGCCGCGAGGAAGGCCCCTACGTCGCCATCGCCAAGGCCGGGCAGGGCAAGGCCGCCTTCATCGGCGATTCCAGCCCCATCGAGGACGACACGCCACGCTATCGCCGTGAAGAGAACGGCAACGACAAGAGCACCTACCCAGGCTGGACCGACAGCGGCAACGCCGCCCGGCTGTCGACACAGATCGTCGACTGGCTGGCCACGCCGGAAAGCTATACGCAGTTCGCCAGCGCCGAGCATCCGGCCGGCGAGGCCACGCCTACGCCCATGGCCGACGTGGAGAAATCCGCCCCCGACAATGGTTCGCCCTGGCGCCAGCCCGATAGCGGCTACGATCCGTTCGACCCGGCCACCTTTGCCGACGGTGCCTACGGTGCGCCGCAGCCGGTGGGTGGCGGTACGTCCTCGCCCGACCCGGATAGCGGCGACGCGGTATCGGTGCGCGAGGCGCTGGCCTCCAGCGAAGGCACCACGCTGACGGCGATCGGGCGTATCACCCGAGCGGTCAACGATCAGTACGCGCTGGAAATGGCCGATCTCGACGACGACTCCGAGCGGATCTACGTCAAGCTCGAGGCCGGCGATCGCGAGCGCTTCAGCCCCCAGAACGATCCGTCGCTCGTCGGCAAGACGCTGCGCGTGACCGGCACCCGCGACGTCTATATCGATGGGCCGAGCCTGGAATCCACCCGCGATCTGGAAATCGTCGATGCCTCGGCCGGCAATGACGCCGGCGAATGCGGCGACGACAACGGCGTGTCGGTGGCCACGGCTCGGGCCGCCTCGAACGGCACCTCGCTGGATGTCGTCGGCCGGGTCATCGAAGGCGTGAACGACCCGTACGCGATGCGCCTGGGCGATCTCGCCGGTAGCGCCACCATTGTGGTCAAGCTCGAATCCGACCAGCGCGGCATGTACAGCCCGGCCAACAACCCCGGCATCGTCGACGAAACCGTCTCCGTGCGTGGCGGCCAGCGCGACGAATATGCCGGCGAGGCCAGCATCGAGTCGGTGGACTCGCTGGCGATCGTTCAGTGCGGCAACTGATCCGCCTTTTATCTACAACTCATATCCCGCGGTTTTCATCATGACTTTTATGCAACGTATGCCCCTGCTGTCGAAAAGCATGCTGGTTTTCAGTGCGCTCGCCCTGGGGGCCGCCCTGAGCGGCTGTAGCGACGACAACAACGACGACACGAGTGCCAACGATAACAGCGACTCGGATTCGCCGGCCGCACAGACGGCGACCGTGGATTTCCGCGTGATGGAAACCACCGATATCCACGCCAACGTCAACGACTACAACTACTACAACGATACGCCGGACCCCGGCATCGGCCTGGTGCGTACCGCCACCCTCGTGCATCAGGCCCGCGAGGAAATGGACGTCACCGGCAACACCATGCTCGTCGACAACGGCGATCTCATCCAGGGCAGCCCGATGGGCGACTGGCGTGCCGCTGAAGGCTTGGCCAAGGGCGAGGTGCACCCGGTCTATACGGCGATGAATACGCTCGACTATGTCGTCGCGAACTACGGCAATCATGAGTTCAATTACGGGCTGGACTATCTGGCCAACGCCGTCGACGATGCCAATTTCGGCTATATCAGCGCCAACATCTTCAAGGACGACGGCGACAACAATCCCGACAACGACGTGCCGTACTTTTCGCCCTACAAGCTGGTCACGCAGTCGTTGACCGACCGCGAGGGCCACCAGCACGAGATCACCGTCGGCTTTATCGGCTTCGTGCCGCCGCAGATCATGCAGTGGGATCGTTCCAATCTGGAAGGCACGGTCATCACCAAGGACATCAAGGCCATGGCCGAGCGCTATGTGCCCGAAATGAAAGAGAAAGGCGCCGATCTGGTAGTAGCCATCGCCCATTCCGGCGTGAATACCGAAGACTACGACCCGGCCAAGCGTGCCGAGAACAGCAGCTGGTATCTCGCCGATGTGAAAGGTATCGACGCCATCCTGATGGGCCACGCGCATCTGGTGTTTCCCGGTTCGGCATTTGCCGATACGCCGGGCGTCGATCTGGAGCGTGGCACCATCAAGGGCGTACCCGCGGTCATGCCCGGTTTCTGGGGCGATCATCTGGGCATCGTGGACTTCACGCTCAACTACGAGCCCGATACCGAGACCTGGCGCGTGGCCGATGCCAAAGCCATCGCACGGCCGATTTTCGCTGACGGCAAATCGCTGGTCGAGGCCGACGGCACCATCAAGGCGCTCATCGCCAGCGACGACCAGGCCACCCGCGACTACATGAGCCAGCCACTGGGCGAATCCACCGACGATATCTTCAGCTTCCTGGCGCTGGTCAAGGACGATCCGTCGGTACAGATCGTGGCCGACGCCCAGAAGGCCTATGTCGAAAATCTGATCAAGGGCGATGTCAATCTGCAGGATCTGCCCGTGCTCTCGGCCGCGGCGCCCTTCAAGGCCTGCGACCGGAACGGCATCTGTGCCAACGAAAGCGATTTCACCACCGTGCCCGCCGGTGACCTGACGCTGCGAAACGCCGCCGACCTGTATCTCTACCCGAATACGCTCGTCGCGGTGAAGGTCGACGGCAGTGAACTCAAGGGCTGGTTGGAATGTTCGGCCTCGCAGTTCTACCAGGTCGACCCCGACTCGAGCGAAGCTCAGCCGCTGGTCAACTACACCGGCTTTCCCACCTATAACTTCGACGTGATCGACGGCGTGACCTACCAGATCGACGTCACTCAGCCGCCGCGTTTCGACCGCAGCTGCCAGGTGATCAACGAAGACGCCAGCCGTATTCGCGACCTCACCTATAACGGCCAGCCGGTCGCCGACGACCAGGAATTCATCGTGGCGACCAACAACTATCGCGCCAATGGCGGCCAATTCCCCGGCACCGGCCCCGATCACATCGTGATCAATTCACCGGATGCCAACCGTACGATTCTGGCCGACTACATCCGCGACAATACGCCGGTGACGCCGACCGCGGATGGCAACTGGCGGTTTGCCCCGATTCAGAGCGGCGTGGACCTGACGCTAACCTTCCGCGTGCCGAATACCGATCGGGCCCGTAACTTCGTGGCCGAACAATCCATGGCCAGCGACAGTTTCGATGCCCGTTTTCTGCGTGTGAACGACGACGATGAGCGGGTTTACGAGCTGAACCTGCAATAGGCCAGCCCGCCCGAGCCCGCTGCCCGACGTGTTCGGGTAGCGGGTTTTTTCGTTGAGGCGGCGTTCGGCTGCTGCCCGGTTCCTGCTGCGATCGTGTGTGCCGCATGGTGTGCAAACAGGCATATACTCATTCGTGCGGTTGCAGTCGGCGCCAGGGCGCGGGCAACCGCCGGCTGGCGTGACCGCGCCCCGCGCGGCCTGCGATACGATCGCCACGCCAGCCGCCATTGCCATCGCATGAACAGCCAGGAGCAACGGACATGAGTAAGGGAATGGATCGCAAGAAACAGGGCAAGAAAGCGCCCACGCGTACCCTCAAGGAAAAGCGCGCGGAAAAAGCCGCCAAAGCCGAGGCCAGAAAAACGGTCTAGCCTGAAGCGACGCTCGGACACGGCCATCAACGGCGCGTGTTCGAGCGTTTTGACCGACGCCACTGTTGCGCGCCGGCGGCTAGCGCCCGCTGGCTAACGCGTGCGTGGCCAGTAGGGTAAAGGCCGCCGCGCAATCTGTCTTTCGCCCTATTCGCGTGTCTTCGCGTTCATTGGTGGACAACCTGCCTGCTTGAGCGCAGCCAACCGAGCTTGAGGCATAGTCAAGATCGGTTTTCGTGCCGTCGCGAGGACTGGGCGCGGGACATGCGTACGCGACGGCCCGAGGCGGAAACCACGCCCCGGGCCGGGCGCCGTATCAGCCGTCGGCGGTAATTCGCTCGATGAGTTCCTGGCAGACCTGGTCGGCACGGGCGTTGTCGACCTGACAGGTGCCGGCTGCGGCATGGCCACCGCCGCCGTACTCCAGCATCAGCTTGCCGACATCGGTACGCGAGGATTTGTCGAAGATGCTCTTGCCCACGGCAAACACGGTGTTCTGCTGGCGGAAACCCCACATGACATGCATGGAGATGTTGGTTTCGGGGAACAGGGCATAGATAATGAAGCGATTGCCGGCCCAGATGGTGTCTTCGTCGCGTAGATCGAGTACGACGAGATTGTCGTGCACGCTTGCGCAGCGTTCGACCTGTGCCTGGAATTTTTCCTGTTGCTCGAAATAGAGCTCCGTGCGTTCCTTGACGTCCGGCAGAGCGAGTACGTCTTCGACCGGGTGATCGAGACAGTAGTCGATCAGCTCCATCATCAGCTGATAGTTGCTGATACGGAATTCGCGAAACCGGCCCAGACCGGTACGCGCGTCCATGATGAAGTTCATGAGATCCCAGCCCTGTGGGTCCAGAACCTGGTCCTTGGTGAAGTTGGCCGAGTCGCCACGGTCGACTGCTTCCATCATCTCTTCCGAGATACGCGGAAAGCGTTCCTGACCGCCGTAATAGTCGTAGACGACGCGTGCCGCCGAGGGCGCTTTCGGATCGATAATGTGGTTATCACGTGCGCCCACGCGCAGGGTTTCCGACGAGTGGTGATCGAAGGCCAGATGCACGCCTTCGACATACGGCAGGTTGGTGGTGATATCGCGATCGCTGATCTCGATCTTGCCGTCCTGCATGTCCTTGGGGTGGACGAACTTGATCTCGTCGATCAGCGCCAGTTCCTTCAGAAGCATGGCGCATACGAGACCGTCGAAGTCGCTACGGGTGACAAGACGGTAGGGGTGATCGGCGGTGGTAGTCATATTTGGAATTCCAGCGGAGCAGGTCGGTCAAACGGCAGGCGTGGCTGCGGCGTCTCGGGACGCGCAGCGGCCTGGGTCGCGGCTTTATTAAGGAAGCTCTGCATAACCTCTCGCGGTTCGCGTTCGAGTCCTCAAATGCGTTGCGACAAGGCGTCCGAGCGCAGCGCCTGCCTCATTGGCAGGTCAAGCTCGGCAACGCAGTCGCAGCGCATTTGAGGCCGAACCCCTTCGGGGCCGGGGCTTTGTGCGCGCTTGATCGGCGTCAGTGTTCGCTACCGTGCAACGAGCACGCTACGCTCTCACTTCCTTGTCAATCGCGCGCAAAGCACGCCGGCGCGACCGTGACAGGTTGTGCAGAGCTTCCCTAGATGTCAACGGCCGCGGGGACGATCTCTTGAGCGTGGATGCATGCATCGACGTTTGAACCTGTATCGGCGGGCCGCTGTACGGGTAAACCGTACGGCCCCTCGCGACGACAGGCCCGAACGGTTAGCCCGTGGCGAACACAGCGACGGGCCTGTTTATACTTTGGGTCCGAGTGCGCCGTTCAGTCGCCCAGGACGGCGACCCGAAAACGCCGTTTCTTGATGCCGGCCTGGCGCAGCCGATCGCGGGCCGCGACGGCCTGAGCGCGCGCGACGGCTACATAGCTGCGCACCGGTGTGATTTCGATCTTGCCAACGTCATCGCCATTGAGCGCGCCTTCGCCGGTCAGCGCGCCGAGAATATCGCCCGGTCGCAACTTGTCGCGTCGGCCGCCTTGAATGACCAGCGTCGCCATGGGCGGCTGGGCCCGGGCAGATGCCTGCGTTTGGGGCCAGCGCGTCCAGTTCAGGCGAAAGCCGCCGGCGGCGGCGATACGCTCGGCCCGGTCGCGTTCGCGTGGCGTACACAACGACACGGCCCGTCCGGCTTCGCCGGCACGGCCGGTGCGCCCGATGCGATGCGTGTGGGTATCGATATCGCGTGCCAGATCCAGGCTGACCACCAGCGGTAGTGATGCGATATCCAGCCCGCGTGCGGCCACGTCGGTGGCGACCAGCACGGCACAGCTGCCATTGGCAAAGCGCAGCAATACTTCATCGCGTTCGCGTTGCTCACGATCGCCGTGTAGCGCCAGCGCCGATACACCACGCTGATTCAGATGCGCGCATACGCGGTCGACTTCGTCGCGTCGATTGCAAAACACCAGGGCCTGGGTAAAGGCTTGTCGGCGTTGCTGGGTATCGGCCAGCACCCGATCGAGGGCACTGAGTTTGTCGGCATCGTCTACCTGATGAAATATCTGGGTGATGCGCAGTGGCTGCTCGGCCGCCGTTGCGGTGATCTGTCGCGGCTCGCGTTGCAGTTGTGCCGATATGCTGCGAATCGCGTCCGGCCAGGTCGCCGAGAACAACAGCGTCTGGCGATCGTGCGGCAAGCCCGCAACGATGGCCTCGATATCGTCGATGAAGCCCATATCCAGCATGCGATCGGCCTCGTCGAGCACCAGCGTTTGCAGCGCATGGGTGTGCAGGCTGTCGCGGCGCAGATGTGCGAGCACGCGCCCCGGTGTGCCGACCACGATATGCGGCGGCTGAGCCAGCGACGTCACCTGGGCACGCATCGGCGTGCCGCCGCACAGCGTCATGAGCTTCACGTTTGCGATCGTCGCTGCGAACTGGCGCAGCGCCTGGCCGACCTGATCGGCCAGCTCGCGGGTGGGGCAGAGCACCAGCGCCTGCGTTTCGGCGCGCTCCACGACCAGCTTGTTGAGCAGACCAAAACCGAAGGCCGCGGTCTTTCCGCTGCCGGTTTCGGCCTGACCGAGCACGTCCGCGCCGGCAAGTATGGCCGGCAGACTCTGGGCCTGAATCGGCGTCATGTCGGTGAAACCGCGTGCGGCCGCGCTTTCAATCAGTTCGCGCCGCAGCGCCAGGGTAGAAAAGTCGTTCATGCGCCATGATCGCATGCGAACAGCGGCGCGCGCTGTGCCAGGCGAAGGCGCTATTGATGATGTATGAAACGCGGCGGGCTGCGCACAAGCGAGCATGCTGGCCGCCCATGAACGCTAAGACAGGCAAACAAGGCGAAAGATACGACACCGGGACGCCACTCGGCCTGGGGTTCGCGCAGCATGCCGAATTTTTTACATCACCAAGAAGGCACTTATACGTAACCTCGATACATGCCGGGCTGTGGTAACTTTTTTGCGCCGTTTTTTTCGACAACGCCCCAATGAACGACACAGCTGCCAGCAAGCGCCCCGGCCCGATGGCCATTCTTGGCTATTTTTTGCTGGCCTTGCCGGCCGCGGCTGCGCCGGCCCTGCTGCTTGGTATTGCGCAATCGGGCGGGCCCCAAAACCGGTTCGAAGGCTCGGGCGGCGTGGACGTGTTCATGTCCATGCTCACGGCCTATGGTTTCACACTGCTGGTCATTCTCTGTGCCTATTCGGCCTTTCACGGCCGGGCACGCGCGCTGTATATCGCCAATACCGTACTGGCGGTCATGGGGCTCGGGGTGTTGGTCAGCCTGGCCTGGCACGGCGTGATCTGAGCACGCGCGCGCCTTCGGGCGGGATTAACGATCGCCGTCGTGGATCGAGGAGGGATGGCGGCACAATGGCCGTATATCGATCTGCATATAGGGAAACAGCGGCAGCTGGGTAAGCAGTTCGTGCAGCTCGCTGTTGTCGGCCACATCGAAGACGCTGATGTTTTCGTAGGCGCCGGCAATACGCCACAGATGACGCCAGTGGCCGCTTTGCTGCAACGCCTGGGCCAGGGCCTTTTCCCGGGCCTTGAGTTCGGCCGCGGTCTCGGCGGGCATATCGCCCGGCAGGGCGACGCGCATATGGACATGAAAAAGCATGTTGTCTCTTTGTCGACATGAGGTGAGTGGTTAGGGCCTATCTCGCGACGACAGGCCCTAAAGCGTGTTTCGTCCGTCGAGATAGGCCTGGCGCCAGCGGGTGATCTCGACGCGTTCGAACAGCTCGGCCTTGTAGAACGGGTCGGCTTCGATGAAGGCGCGGGCTTCATCGCGTGTTTCCAGTGCCACCAGATACAGCCCACCGCTGGCGTGGTCGCCAGCGTCGTCGAGCTTGGCGCCGCAGGCAATCAGCAGATGCATGTTGGCGTCCAGATAAACCAGATGCTCGTCGCGTACGGCCAGACGCAGATCGTGGTGGTTCGGTTTATCGAAGGTTTCGATCATATAAGGCATGGGTCATCGCTCCTCAGGCAGAGATAAAGCCCCACAACAACACGGTGGTGCCGAAGATGAAACCCAGATAGAACAGCACGAGCACCATATAGCCCATGACGTCGCGTAGCTTGAGCCCCGAGATCGCGAGTACCGGCAACAGCCAGAACGGCTGGACCATGTTCGTCCACTGGTCGCCGATCTGCACCGCCAGCGCGGTCGCCGGTTGGGAGGCGCCCAGCGATTTGGCGGCCTCGACCATCACCGGGCCCTGCACCGCCCACTGGCCGCCGCCGGACGGGGCCAGCAGGTTGACGATGCCGCCACTGATGAACGACCAGATCGGCAGCGTTTCGGCGGTCGAAATACCCACGAATGCCTGGGCGAATGAGGTGACCAGACCCGACCCGGTCAGGATGGCCATGATACCGGCATAGAACGGGTACTGAACGATGATCCCGGCGACGATGCGCACGCCGTCATTGAGCGCGCCCAGGTATTTCTGGGGCGAGGCGAACAGCAGAATGCCTAAAAAGACGAAGGCGAAATTGAGGATGTTCAGGTTCAGCGAGCCGCCGTCGTAGAAATGCAGCAGGACATAGATCAGCCCCAGCAGGCCGATGCCGATACCGATCGCCGGGCTGTCGTTGAGCCGTTCGGCGACCGTGTTCCTCGGCGTGGGCAGGCCCTGGTCGGGGGTGTCGCCGGCCGCGCCGTCATCCATCTTGATCTCGATGATGTCTTCATCGCGCTTGGGGTGCATCCAGGCGTTGAAGAACGGCAGGGTCACGAGCACGGCGATCGTCGCCCCCAGTACGAACGGCGAGAAGATGGTGTCGCCCAGCGAGACGATGCCGATCTGGTCCTCGAGAAAATGACCCGGCGTGGCCAGTAGCAACGGCACCGTGCCCGACAGGCCGATGCCGTACAGGGCGAAACCCGAGTAGGCCGCAGAAATAACCAGCGGGTAATGCAGCCCGCGCACGTTCATTGCCAGTTTCTGGGCGACCAGACTGCCGATGACCAGGCCGAACCCCCAGTTCAGCCAGCTTCCGATACCGCCGACCAGGGTGGCCACGACAATGGCCATGAATGGTGTCGACACGCTGGCGGCAATACGCCCGAGCAGGCTGTCGACGAGCGGTGTCTTGGCCAGGATATAGCCGGCGAGCAGGATCACCGTCATCTGCATGCTGAAGGCCAGCAGATCCCAGAAGCCGTCGCCCCAGTCGTTGAGCGCCTGAACCGGATTGGCGCCCTCGATGGCGACCGCGAGTACGAGCGTCAGCGCGGTCAGCAGGATGGCGATCACGAGCGGGTCGGGCAGGTAGCGGTTGACCAGCCGGGTGAAGAAATTGGCTATCTGGTTCATTCACATCACTCAAGGTCGAGCGGGACACGGGACGCGTATTTGTTCGCTGGGCGAACGATCGTTCGCATCCGAGACGGTTGGCTAACCTTCCAGATGTGGTCATGCCTTGGAATACGACTTTGGTCGTAGAGAAGCGGTCGGTTTCGCGTGTTTCAATCGCCGGCCTCGTTTGTCGCTTGCAGGAGCCGGATATGCCCGAGTTCAAAAAACGCCCGGTTGGGGCCAACTGGGGCGACTACGGCGCCGATGACCAGCTTGGCCGGGTCAACCTTTTGAATGAAAAGCAGGTATTGAAAGGCGTGGCCGAAGTACGCGCCGGGCGTACCTTCTGCCTGTCGTTGCCGCTCGATCTACCCGGCTCGAATGCCCTCAACCCGCGACGATTCCCGCCGCGCCTGGCGCCGACCTGCCTGGGTGATGACCGCTATATCAATTTCGCCCTGGCCAATAACGATCCGCGTTTGTGCGACGTGGTCAGCGACGACGAAGTCCGGCTATCGCTGCAGTATTCCTCGCAATGGGATTCGCTGGCCCATGTGGGCGCGCTGTTCGATGCCGACGACGACGGCGAGGCCGAGATGCGCTATTACAACGCGCATCGCGCTGACACCGATGTGTGTTCCGACACGGCCGATGATGCCTGGCACGGCAGCTATGCCCGGCGCCTGGGTATCGACAACTTCGCCGCGCACGGCATGCAGGGGCGCGGTGTGCTGATCGACCTGGTTCGCGTGTTCGGGCGCGAGCGCTGCGTGATCGGCTACGACGAACTCATGCAGGCGATCGAGGCCCAGAAGGTTACGATCGAGGCCGGCGACATGCTCGTGCTGCGTACCGGGTTCGCCGAAGCGATCGTGGCCATGCAGGGCGAGCCCGATATCGACGTGCTGCGAAATACGGGCGCCGTGCTCGATGGCCATGACACGCGTCTATGCCAGTGGATCACCGACAGCCAGATCGCCACCCTGGCCGCGGATAACTATGCGGTCGAGAACCTCGACGATCCGCTGGACCCGCATGTGCATGCAAAGATGCCGCTGCATCATCATTGCCTTTTCAAGCTCGGCCTGCCCCTGGCTGAGCTCTGGTATCTGCAGGCGCTGGCGGACTGGCTGCACGCCAACGATCGCTCTCGGTTTCTGTTGACCGCGCCGCCGCTGCGTTTGCCCGGCGCGATCGGTTCGCCCGTGACCCCGATTGCCACGGTCTGATCGATCAGCGCAGAACCGATCCGGCCGGCGGGCTAGGCGAATGCGCTGGTGAGATCCAGATAGTCGCCGCTGTGCTCGCGAATGGTGCGGCCCTGATCGAGAATCTCACGCGACACATCGCGAAAATGCGGGCGTTCGGCCACGGTGTCGAGCCAGCGTGCAACATGCGCGAAACCGGTGAACCGATAGCCCACGGCGGCGATCTGGTAGAGCTCGCAGGCGATGGCGAGATCGGCCAGATCCGGGTGATCATGCCCGCATAGCGTAGGCGTGGGTCCGGTCTGGCCGGCGAGCTGGCGTTCGAGCTGGGCCAGGCCGCCGCGCAGGCCGTCCTGCAAGGGTTTGAGCTTGTTCGCCTGCAGCTCGTACTTGAGCATGGGCAGAGTCAAATGCAGGTTCATGATGTCGTGGAACATGTCGAAGGCACGCACGTTGTTGTGGTGCCAGGCCAGCCAGGTATCGGTGCGCGCGCAGCGCAGGGCATCATCGGTGGCATACCAGTGCGCGCTGGCTTCGCGATCGGGGGCGATACGACAGAGATAGCGCATGATCGCCTGGCTTTCAGCCAGCCGCGAGGGCGCGGTCTCGGGCGCCGCGTCATCGGCCTCGACTACCAGCGCGGGGATGGTTTCGAAGGCGTTGATGTGCCGAGCGAACCAGGCTTGCCGTGTTTCGCCGTTGGCGAAATCCACCGCATGCCAGGTATACGGAATCGCCAGTTCGCGCAGCAGGATTTCCACCGCGCGGCTGGGTTGCGACAGCCGGTGTGCGTACAGGTCGATCTTCATGGTCGGCCCCGCGTTATGACATGAGTGCCGCGCGTGTTCAGGCGCGCGTTGAAACCGGCCCGGACCGTCGTACCCATCAGGATTTTTGCTGGCCCAACGCTTCGACGACCGCGTTGGCGTTATCGAAATGATCGCCTTCGAAAGCGCGCAACTGTTCGAGCAGATCGGCCGGTGCGCCGTTACCGGCAGCCACGCCGGCCAGTTCGCCGCCGGTGGCCGGAAAGTTGGCGTCTTCGAGATAGCTAGCGAGATCGATCGGGTCGTTGCTCATGACCATTTCCTTATTGCGGGACGGAGCGTGCGCCCGTTATCCGGGACGAATTGCTTGTGGTCTGAGCACCCCAGTGCGGATGCACAACGCGGCCACGGCCGTTAGCCAAACAGACTTGGGCCGCAGGGTCAGTCCGTAATAGTGCGCAGGGGAGGCTCCCCGGGGCGTATAAGCGCGGCGCCGCATCGCGTATTCGCGCACAATGACCGGCGTTCAATAAGCGAGCCTCGCCCGGCGGGCGACAAGCCATCGAAAAGCACAACGAACGGTTGCCCGTATTGCTTTTGATGGCGCTTGAAACGCCCCGGCAAAATCAGCTGTTCGGGGGCTACGATTCATCACGGCTGCAGGAAGTAGCATGCGCGCGATCTTTGTTCGAGGTGAAACCATGCACTGGCCGGGTGTGCGGCTATGTTCGGCGCTCCTGGTGGCGATCGTGGCCGCTCAGGCGGTCACACTGCTCGCCATGGGCCATCCGTTGATCTGCGAATGCGGCCATGTCGCGCTCTGGCACGGCGCGGTCTCGGGTTCGCAGACATCGCAGCATCTGACCGACTGGTACAGCTTCACCCACGTGGAACACGGGTTGTTGTTCTACGCATTGCTCATGCTGCTGTTGGCCGGCACGCCGTTTCGGGGCATCGTGCTGATCGCCTTCGGCATCGAAGCCGTCTGGGAAGTCGTCGAGAACACGCCGTTCATCATGGATCGCTATCGCCAGACCGCGCTCGCGGCCGGCTATTTCGGCGACAGCGTCGTCAACTCCGTGGGCGATACGTTGTCGATGGCGCTCGGACTGGTCATTGCCCGGTTCGCGCCGTTGCGCCTATCGCTGGCGCTGGTGGTGATCATGGAATGCGTACTGCTGTATGCGATTCGCGACAATCTCACCCTGAATATCATTCAGTTGATCTACCCCATCGAGGCGATCAACCAGTGGCAGGCGGGCGGCTAGGCGCGTTCCTGATAGTGCGTCACGCCAACGCCGGGCGCGCATAAAGGCGCAGATGCCTGCCCAGAGGCCAGTGTGCTGGCAGCCCGTCCTGAGCATGCGATGATGAGCGCTCATATGCCGCCAGACCGCGCGAGTTTGCTGCCATGACGAATGCCACCCCGCGTCTTTTCACATCCCCGATTTTCCTGGCCCGTGTCGCCCTTGTCGTGGCCTGTGTCGGCCTGCTCTCAGCCTGCGGTAGCGACGATGACGAAGGCTCGGCGGCCGCGGCCCCCGAGGCGAGTGAAACCGATACGGCCATCGCGGCCGATGACAGCCAACTGCGTTGCCCGGGCGGCGATGCGCTGATCGCACGGGTACGCGCCTTGCAGGCCAAGTCCGATCCGCAAGCGACACGGCGCTGGGTCGCGGATGTGCTGGCCGGGCCCGAGCGTTCGGGCTGTGCCAGTTTCAAGACCCTGGACGACGCTCAGACCGAACGCTATGTAACGCTGCTCTACAACGGCGACGCGCGCATGTCGCCCGCGCTGGCCTTGCACCAGACGCCGGCGGCCCAGAAAGTCATTCTGCAGGCCTATCGCGAGGACCCGGACGCGGTGACCGACAACGCCGGGCTGGCCGCCGCCGTGGCGATGGCCCAGATCCAGCAGGGCAAAAGTTACGAGGCTGCCTATCGCGATCTGGCCTTTGCCGCGCTCAACGACGGGATCGATGCTGGTTATGTGCGCGGTTATCTGACCCATTTCGGCTGTGGCTACGAAGACGCGGTCTGGGCGGCCAAGACCCGCGAACGGATCGATTTTCTGGCCGGCGATCCGTTTCCTGCCAGCACCCGCGCAGGCGATGCACAAAAATCGCAACTCATTGAAGACCGCATGGCCCTGCTCAAGCAGGGCGAAGTGCCGCAATTGCGCGCCGATTGCCCGTTGAGCACGCGCTACGCGGCCGATCACAATGGCGATACGCTCACGCGCCTGAAGCTCAAGGCCCAGCAACTCAGCGACTCGCTGCGCGCCACCTTCGATGGCTACGCCGAGCGTTTTACCCATGACGACAGCGATAACGACCACAGCGGCGACGCCAAGCCCGGCCAGCACAGCAACTGGACGCTGGAAAAATTCGAGCGCCAGATGGCCGAACAATATGCTGCGCTGGAAGACTTCGCCCGCCAGAGTGGCGACCTGGCCAGCGCGCGCTGGCAGTTCTGTGCCAATCGCTTCGATCGCAGCTTCGATTTCGAGGCCATCGCCGACTGCGTGAAAGCCCAGCCAACGCCCGCCGAACAGGATAAAGCGCAGTCGTCCGACAAGCGCTAACGCCACGCGCCTGGGCAATTCAACGGATTGCGGTGGCACGGCCGACGCCCGACAGTAGGCAGCCTTCATCCAGGCCGCCAGCGCGCTGCGCAACCGCGGTGCGACGCCCGTGGTCGTCCCGCGGGCGATCACGCCGTCGACGGCACCACCGGGAGCCACCCGTGATCTCGTTCATGAATCGATCGTTTGGGCTGGGCGTTAACAGCATCCTGCCGCGTACGGATTTTGCCCGCGCGAAGCAGGTCGATCTCGACCGCTATATGCGCGACTGGTATGTGATCGCGCATAAACCGCCGTCGATCACCCGGACCGCACACAATGCCGTCGAGCGCTATCGGCGTGCGGGTGACGACCGGGTCGATGTAACCTTCACCTTTCGAAAAGGCGGCTTCAACGCCCGGCAAAAACGCATGCGCCCGACCGGCTATGTCGTGCCCGGTACCGGCAATGCGGTGTGGGCCATGCAGTTCATCTGGCCGATCAAGATGCAGTTCGTCATCGCCTACGTGTCGGCCGATTATCGGCATACCATTGTCGCCCGCGAACGCCTGGATTTCGTGTGGATCATGTCCAGTGAGCCGACGATCGAAGCCGACGACTACAATCGCCTGGTCGAACGCGTCGCACGCATCGGCTACAACCCGTCCCATCTGCGCGTCGTACCCCAGCAAAAGCGCTAGCGCGACGCCGACGCCTGATGGCGTAAGCGCGCGTTTTTTACCTGTTGCGGCGTGGCTGTACCCCGGTCTAGAGTCGCGACAGGGGGAGGATGCGCGAGCTGGGGGGCGATATGGCGCGTCGACGCAGGTCCAGAATGAGGCGGCGCGTGCGCCGCGCGCTGGCCGCACTCGCGGCTCGGCCCTGGTTGGCCTGGCTACTTGCCGGGCTGGCCGGCTTCGTTTTCATTGGCTATGGCCTGGGCGGCCTGGCGGGCTTGTACGAAGCGTATCCGGATGCGCTGGGGCGCCCCGCGCATGGCGAGCTGTTCGTTGCACTGGCCTGGCTATGGCTGATCGGGTGCTGGATAACGGCGGTCGTGGTGCCCCTTAGACGGCGGTGGCGACACCGAAGACGGCGCCGGCGACGGCATCGATCGCGCCGCCAGCGTCCAACGCCCTATGTATCCGCGCCGCGCTCGAAGGTCCAGACGCCGAAATCGCCCGACATCGACACGGCCACGCCCGCCGCAGTCACCGAGCCGAACATTGCCCAACTTGGGGCGCGCGAGTTCGAACAACTCATCGCGGCGTCTTTTCGGCGCAAGGGCTTCGAGGTCGAATTCACGCCCGAGCACGAACGCGCAGGCATCGATCTGGTGCTGCGCGAGCGCAACAAGGTGCTGCTGGTTCAATGTCGACACGGTAGCGACGCGTCTGTGGATGTCGCCATCGTGCGTGAACTGGTCGACCTCGTGGATACCCGCAAGGGCCAGAAGGCCATTCTGGCAACGGCCAGTCGCCTAAGCCCGGCTGTACACGCCTTCTGCCGGGCGCATTCGATCCATGCGCTGGATATCGACCGGCTGCTGCTGTTCGCCGACCCGGCGGCCATGCCGCCCTTGGAAAAACGCCGGGACGACCCGGTGGATACCGGCGTTGACGGGGGCGATCCCACGGCTTTCACGGGCTGAGCCTTTGCATGCGCACATTGACAGCAGAAAAACGCGCGGCTACTTTTTGCGCCTTCTGATTATTCGGATTGTGCCGTAGTCATTCGATGACATTCGCATTCGCCCACGTACTCGTCGCGCTCACCCTGGTGGTACTCGTAACCGCCGGGGGCGCTGGCGTGGGCGACAGGATGATCTAGACAGCACATTCCGATCGCGACGCAGGCCCCCGGCACCGCAAGGTTCCGGGGGCTTTTTTTTGTCTTTGACCAGGGCGATTTTCAGGTGAACGCAGCACAACAGATTTTGCAGATACTCACGGGCCACGGGGTCGATACGGTGTTCGGCTACCCGGGCGGGTGCATCATGCCGCTCTACGATGCGCTGGTCGATGACGACCGGATTCGGCATGTGCTGTGTCGTCACGAGCAGGCCTGTGCGCTGGCGGCCGACGGCTATGCACGGGCCAGCGGTCGGGTTGGCGTGTGTATTGCCACCTCCGGGCCGGGTGCCACCAATCTGATTACCGGTGTCGCCAATGCCCATCGTGACTCGGTGCCGCTGGTGGTGATCACCGGCCAGACGCCCTCGGCACTGATGGGTACCGATGCCTTCCAGGAAGTCGATGTGTTGGGCATGACGCTGGATATCGTCAAGCACAGTTATCTGGTGACCGACGCCAGCACGCTGGCAGCAACGCTCGACGAGGCCTTTGCATTGGCCGCGTCGGGCCGGCCCGGGCCCGTCTGGATCGATATCCCCAAGGACGTGCAACTAGCCGAAGTCGACGCCGACTCTTGTGCGGCCTCGATCAGCGCCGCCGAACACCGGTCATGGGCAACGGCGGAGCCCGCGATCGACAGCGCGCTCACACTGCTGCGCTCGGCGCAACGACCCCTGCTGTACAGCGGCGGCGGCGTGAGCAAGGCCAATGCAGAAGCCGCCTTTCGCGAGTTCGCCGCCGTTGCAGCCATGCCGCATGTGAATACGCTCAACGGCATCGGCAATCCGGGCCGCGATTGTCCTGATCATCTGGGCATGTTGGGCATGCACGGTTCGCGGGCGGCCAATCTCGCCGTGCATGACTGCGATCTGCTGGTGGTCGTCGGTGCCCGGCTTGATGATCGTGCCACCGGGCGTCTGGACGGCTTCGCCCCGAACGCACGGCTGTTGCATATCGATATCGATGCGGCCGAGTTCAATAAGCTGCGGTGTGCCAGCGCGGTCGTGCCGGGCGATCTGAACGCCGTTCTGCCCGCACTCACGCAGGCGCTGCGTACGGCGCCGCTGGCCATCGATGCCTGGCGCAGGCAGTGCCGGCAATGGCGGGCGCTGCATGGCTTTGCCGTGCCCCCACAGGCGGGTCATGCAATCAGCGGCCCGGCCTTTGTTCGTGCGCTATCGGATCAGGCGCCGCCGGGTACGACCGTGGCCTGCGATGTGGGCCAGCATCAGATGTGGGTGGCGCAGTATTTCGACTTTTGCGCACCGCGCTGTCATTTGAGCAGTGGCGGTCTCGGCACCATGGGCTACGGCTTGCCGGCTGCGATCGGCGCCCAGTTCGCCCATCCGCAACGCCCGGTGGTCAACGTCGCCGGTGATGGCTCGTTTTTGATGAATCTGCAGGAGCTGGCCACCGTCGGTCGCTATGGTCTGCCGGTGAAGATCGTGGTGCTCGACAACGCCTGTCTGGGCATGGTGCGCCAGCAGCAGGAACTGTTTTACGATAACCGCGAAAGTCAGATCGACCTCGACGACAACCCGGATTTCGTGACGCTGGCCCGGGCTTTCGGTATCGCGGCCGAGTCGATCTGTCGTGCCGCGGATATGCCGGCAGCCATCGATCGCCTGTTTGCCCATACCGGGCCCTGTTTGCTGCATGTCGCGGTGGCTCGGGCAGGCAACGTCTGGCCGATGGTACGTGCCGGTAGCGCCAATATCGACATGATCGACGCCGAGCCCGTGGCCCGGGATGCGGCCTTGATGACCACGTTTACTGCAGGAGCCTAGTGCCATGTCTAGCAACGACACGTCTTTCCATACCATCAACTGCTGGATGCAGCCGGAACCGGTGGCCCTGGAGCGCATGCTTCAGGTCGTGCGCAAACGGGGTTTCAGGGTCGAACGCTTCGCGGCCGAACACGACAAGGGGCGGCTGCGCCTCCGGCTGTCGTGTTCCGGCAGTAGCTGTCCGGACATGTTGCGTGCGCAGCTGGACAAGCTCCACGGCGTGCAGTCGGTGTGTCTGTTGCCCGGGGCATCGACGGCCTCCAATGATCGATTGTCGGCGGTGATGCCGGCGCAATCTGCGGTGTGACAGCGGGCGACGCCACCCGGCCTGGGCCATGCCGTCGACCGAGATGATCTGAACTACGTTGGAATGCGGATTGATTTATAGCGGCTGCGCTTTCAGGGTTTCGAGGCGCGTGGGCGACAGCCTGCGTGGCGTTTTCGCTTCGATAATGGAGGATGTATGCCGGAATTGGGACTGGCAGTGATCGACACGTCGGTACAGCAGACCAACCGCTGGTTGGGCGCGATCATGGCCGATATGGACACCGACGATAAACAGTTCGCGTTTCAGGCGCTCAGATCGGTGCTGACCACGCTGCGTGATCGCCTGCCGATCGATGTCGCCGCGAATCTCGGTGCCCAGCTGCCGCTGCTCGTGCGCGGCGTCTATTACGACGGCTATGTGCCGGCCGACACGCCGACCACGTATCGCCGCGCCGAGGACTGGCATGCGGCCGTGGCTGTCGCAGGCGACAATCTCGACGGCGCACAGCTCGAACGCGCATCGCGTGCGGTGCTGGGCGTGCTCGAAGACGAGCTCGATGCCGGCATTGTCGCCAAGGTGGCCGATTCCCTGCCGGATGACGTGCGCTCGGCGGTGTCGATCTAGCCGCGAAACGGCTGCACAGGGGCAGCGTCGAACGCTGGCCGGATAAAAGCGCGTTCGACTGTGGCAAAGTAGCGTCGGTTCGTTGACAAGCGAGGGGTCGATGTTCAGCCAAGCCACACCGTACGTGCTCTACGGCGCGCCGCATTCGCTCTATACGGGCAAGGCGCGCTGTTATTTGCGCAATCAGGGCATCGCCTATGTCGAACGCCCGACCTCGCACCCGGATTTCGTCGCGCGTATTGCGCCGGCGCTCGGGCGGGCGATCATTCCGGTATTGGAAACGCCCGACGGCGAAATCATTCAGGATACGATCGATATCATCGATTACTTCGAGCGTCGTGGTGACGTTCGCCAAGTCTATCCGAGCACACCGCTGCAGCATGTGGTAGCGGTGATTATCGAGTATTTCGGTTGCCAGGCGATGCGCAAGCACGCCATGCATTACCGCTGGTCGTATCTGCCCGAACAGCGCGATTTTCTCTGGCATGCGTTCGTCACCGGTTCGGGTGAGGCCGTGGCCGAGAAGGTCATGGGGCGGATGCATTCCTATCTGCCCGCGCTCGGTGTGACCGAGCAAACCGCGCCCTTGATCGAGCGCTCCTACGAAACCCTGCTGGATACGCTCGAAGCGCATTTCGCGGTCATGCCGTATCTGCTGGGAGGCCGGCCGTCGATCGCCGATTACGGCTTGATCGCGCCGTTGTTCGCCCATCTCGGCCGTGATCCGGTACCGGCGGCGATCATGAAGCAACGCGCACCGCGGGTGTTTCGCTGGGTGGAGCGCATGAATGCGCCCGGCCTGGATACCGTCGAATACCCCGAGCAGGCGTCGGCTTTCGTGGCCGACGATACGATCCCGCCTTCGCTGGAGCCGTTTCTGCGCTATATCGCTGAAGAGATATTTCCCGAACTCGACGACAAGCTGGCCTTCTTCGATCGCTGGATCGCGGAACAACGCCCGGGCGATGGCATGCCGGTGGCCGACAAGCCCCACCGCCGTCAACTGGACACCGTGAATACCCAGTATCGCGGCGTGCCGATCGAAGTCGGCGCCGAGCCGTATCTGTTGTATGTGCTACAGCGCGCGGCCGATACGATGGCCATCGTCAACGACGAAGCCGCAGCGCGGGTCGGCACCCAGCTCGAACGCCTGGGCCTGGCGCGTGCCGTGCCCAGCGGGCGTGATTATCGGGTGGCCCGCGAAAACAACATCGAGGTCTGGCGCTTCGACTAGCCTGGGCGTCGCACGGCCCGTCAGACAGGTCAGTGACGGTTCAATCCGGCGTGCACAACTCAGCGGACATCAGTGCGTCGTGCATCTTGCCGCTATCGACGCGATCGCATAGCGGCGCGGCCTCATGGCGGGCCGGGACGGACTGGCCTTGCAGCAGCAGACTCAGTGCGAGCAAAAGGCGCGTCTGGTCGGCGAAGCTGTCCACGAAATCGTCCGGATGGGCCTGATAGGCCGCCAGGGCATCACGAAAGGCCGGTTCGGCCGCACCATAACGCTTATCGGCAAACAGAATACGCCCGAGTGCGTAATGGCCGCGCGGATCGTCAGGATAGGCGCGGGCCAGCTCGGCTGCTTCAGACTGGGAAAGCGCCGACCACGGGCCGGTCACCTGATCGCGGGGAATATACTCGGGCACGTCGGCATAACGCGGGTAGTTGTGGGCGACCGCGGTCAGCGACCAGCCCGCCAGCACGATGCCCAGCCCCGCTACTGCCACGGCGACGGGTTGCCCGGCCGGTGTCGACGCATGGCGACGCCAGTTCTGGCGCAGGGCCAACCCGATCACGACGCCGGCAATCGCGCCACCGAAGTGCGCCGCATAGTCGGTCGCGCCGCCGATATCATGCTGGTTGGCGCCGGGGATCAGCGACGGGATGAGCATGAACATCAGCTGCATCTGAATCTGCAGGCGCTGGGCGTTATCCACCAGACGGAAACTGCAGATCAAGCCGGCCGCGAGTAACGCCATGATCGCCCCGGAAGCGCCGACGGCCACCATGCCGGGCGGCCCCAGCCACAGCGACAGTGCCGCACCGGCCGCGCCGCCGAGCACGAAGGTGGCCGCGAACCAGGCCGAACCCATTAATCGTTCGGCCGCAAAGCCCGCCAGCAACAGTGCGACCAGATTGAACAGCAGATGCAACACGCCGCCGTGCAACAGCACGGCGCTGATCAGGCGATACCATTGCCCCTGTTCGAACACGGCAGCCGGGTTGAGCCCGCCGAGCGCGAACAGGCTCTGGGTATCGAAGCCGATGAAACTGGCCTGGGGGCTCACGGCAAACGCGATCTGGACGCCGTACATGGCGATCAGTACGAGCGCGATGGCAAAGCTCGCCCAGGGCCGGCCCGGCGCGACCCGCACCAGACGCCGGCCGTTGTCATCGGCGCTGACCGGCGTACGCGGGCCGGCGAGCAGGCGTTCGAACCAGCGGCCCTGGCCCCAGCGCATGGCGATCGGCGCATTGGTCCAGACCGTGGCGTTGCTGCTATCCAGCGCCCAGGCGGTGACGATACTTTTGGACAACGGAGAGCGTCGTTTGTAGGGTTTCAGCCGCTTGCGCGTCTGCGTATCGATCGGCTGGCCGCGCACCTCGATCACATGCAGGTGCACCGGCATTTTCGCCATGCCGATACGGCCCGCGTAATGGCGACAGGCGCCGATGATCTCGCGCGTGCGCTCGGCCGACAAACCGAAGGTGCGCGCGGGGTCGCGTTCACAGTCGACAATGCATACCGCGCTGAATTGCAGGCCGTCGTGGCGGATCAGCAGATAGTCGCAGGCCGCACGTGCCGGCTCGAGCTCGGGCGCGCTCAGTTGGGCCGAAAAACTCTTGCGGGCCATGAACTGGGCGGCCAGATAATCGGCGAACGGCGCATCGGCGGCCCGTGTTTCGTCGTGGACGTCGATCGTCATCGATAGGCCGGTTCTGTTTTGAATGTGTCCTGCCGCGAGCCGGTGTCAGGCTCCGAGTTGCTCTGGGGCCATCGGCAGCGCGCACGCCGGACTTGAATGGCGTGCTTTCAAAACGCTATTGCGTAACGTCCACCAGGTCCAGCTCGAGGCGATCGTCCTGGCGTTTGCGCATGCTCAGCCGGTATTCGTCGCCGAAGTCGTCCGGCGTGATCTGTTCGCGTTCGAGCGCTGTGGTCACAACCGCTTCGACAGCGGCCACGCGGTGTTTTTCGCCGGCGTTACCGATCGCCTGACCGATCGCCACGGCTACCGCCCCGAGCGAGGCGATCGGGCCCGGGTAGGCCTGGAGTATTTGTTTGAACGTCATGCCGGTAACGACGTTGTAGCGTACGTATTCGGGCCCGAACAGCAGGAAATACCCGCCGACCAGCAAGGTGAGCAGGCCGATCGCGCTCACGAGATAACTGAATACGGTATAGGTCTGGGCGTCATCCGTCTCCGGTTTGTCGGTGACCAGCGGAAAACGCTGGCGCTGTGCTTCGCTCAGAGTGGCGGGCCGGTGTTGTTCAGCATCCTCTGTGTTCATGGCGTCTTTCCCGGGGCTCATGAATGAATCGTCGTCGTCGGGCCGTGTGCTAACGGCTGCGCGCCTTGGCCAGCAGGCGCAGGATTTCCAGGTACAGCCAGATCAGGGTCACCAGCAAACCAAAGGCGCCATACCATTCCATATAGGCCGGCGCGCCGCGTTCGACGCCGGTTTCGATGAAATCGAAATCGAGTACCAGATTGAGCGCGGCGATGGCCACCACGAACAGGCTGAAGCCGATGCCCATCCAGCCGTTTTCGTGAATGAAGCCGATCGACATGCCGAAAAAGCGCATGCCCAGATCGAGCAGGTAGACCACCAGAATGCCGCCGGTCGCCGCGGTCACGCCCAGTTTGAAATTCTCCGTCGCCCGGATTAAGCCGCTGCGATAGGCCATGAGCAGGGCGGCGAGCGTGCCGAATGTGAGCGTGGCCGCCTGCAGTGCGATGCCCGGGAACTGCATTTCCAGCAGCATCGATATGAAGCCAATGGCCACGCCTTCGACGATGGCATAGACCGGCGCCAGAAAAGGCGCCCACTGTTTTCTGAATACGATCGCCAGTGCGATCACCAGACCGGCGATGGACGCGCCGATAATCCACGGTCCGAAGCTGGCCGCGGCGTCGTAATCGGGCGGGAGCATGCCGTAGCCGGCGCGCCAGCTCATGAAGGCGCTGGCCACGGTCAACAGCAACAACAGCGCGGTTTTGTGCACCGTGCCGTTGAGGGTCATGCGCGCGCCGTCGGTCGCGGGCAGGCGCTCGAAGGTTTTGCTAGTCAGTGCCGGATTGCCGGAAGCCATAGGTGATTCCATCGGTGGCCAGGCGCAGACATGGCCTTTTCATGTGCGCCCGGGTTTGAACGAGAAAAACAAAACGGGCCAGCATGAGCGCGAAGCACGATGCCGCCACGATCGGGCATGGCGTTGAACACAGCCAGACAGGCAGCGGTTTGCCAGCGAAAATGATAATCGTTCGACGTGCGCGCGTCCGCGATCGGTTGCCCACGATTAGAGTGGCGTGCAAATCGTTGGCGCGGCATGTTTTTCGGCGGCTTGATGCTCTGACGCGGGCGCGTGAAATTTTCGTGACACCTGCGTTTTTGCTGTCAACGGTCGCCGGTCGTTGTCGATAGATCAGACAGCGGCTGTACGGGTGTTGCCGGGCGGCACCCGATCTGGCGATGAGCGGGAGCAGACATGCAACAGGCAGTACACCACACCGTGCGCGTGCACGACGACAAGGCTGATTTTCTGGGTGTGATCGCGCGCCATATCGACTATGCGTTTCAGCCGATCGTCAGTCTCAACAGTGGCCGCTGCTACGGTGTGGAAGCGCTCATGCGTGGCTGCGGCGATGCCGGGTTCAGCACCATCGACCGTGTGTTCGATTACGCCCATGCAAATGATTTGCTGGTCGAAACCGATGCCCTGCTAAAGCAGCTCGCGGTAGAGAAATTCTGCCGCCTACCGCATCACCGAACGTTGCGTTTGTTCTTCAATCTCGATAACCGGTTGTTCGGCCTGCCGGGCTTTCGTGCCGTATCAACCATGCAACTGCTCGAGCAATACGGCCTGCGTGCGTCTTCGATGGTGCTGGAAGTTTCGGAGCGCAAGCATCTGGATCGTGGTCGTGCATCCCGCGACATATTGCAGTTCTTTCGAGACTCGACGGTCCAGGTGGCGCTCGACGATTTCGGTACCGGTTTTTCCGGGCTGGCGTTGTTGTACGACACCCATCCGGAATACGTGAAGATCGATCGCTACTTCGTCGCCGACATCGGCAGCAACCACAAGAAGAAAGTGTTTCTGTCGCATGTGGTGAGCCTGGCGCGGACGCTGGGCATACGGGTGGTCGCCGAAGGCGTGGAAACCGAGGCCGAGTTCTATACCTGTCGCGAGATCGGCTGCGATCTGGTGCAGGGCTATCTGATTCAACGCCCCACGACCCGTATCGACCAGTTGGTGCCGGTGTATGAAGTCGTTGGCCGGATACGCGGCAATGATCGCCGTCGCGAGCAACTCGAATCCCGGTTCGTCGGTAATCAGCTAGACGGCGCGCCGGCGATCGATGTCGATATGCGCATGGAAGACATCTTCGAATCGTTCCGGGTCAACCCGCAGCGCTCGTTCTTCCCGTTTCTGGACGACAATCGGCATCCCATTGGCGTGATCCGGGAGACCGAACTCAAGGAATATATCTATTCGCCCTATGGCCGGGATCTGCTGTCACGCAAGAAGATCGACGACCATCTGGATCTGTTCGTGCGCCGTTGTCCGGTGGCCGATATCAACACGCCGATCGACACGATACTGGAACAGTATGCAGTCAGTCCGAGCCGCGACGGGGTGATCATCACCGAAGACGGACGCTATCGCGGTATGCTCAGTGCCGAGGCGTTGGTGCTGGCGGTCCAGGAACGCAATCTGGAGCTCGCGCGCGATCAGAACCCGCTCACGGGCCTGCCGGGCAACCCCTCGATCGAACGCTTCATCGGCACACATCTGCCGGGTGCCAACGCGCTCACGCTGATGTATTTCGATCTCGACAATTTCAAGACCTTCAACGATGCCTACGGCTTTCGCATGGGCGACCGCGCCCTGCGCATGTTTGCCGAGCGGCTATCCAAGGTCTTTGGCGGCTTCGGGGGGGCTGGTCGCACATATTGGCGGCGACGATTTCTTCGTCGGCCTGCAGAACGTATCGTTTGCGGCCGGCTTCGAGGCGGCGCTATCGGTGGTGGCCTCGTTTCGACGCGATGCCGAGTCCTTATACGACGAAAAACACCGCCAGGCGGGTTATATCGTCGGTCACGACCGGCGCGGCCAGCGCGCGCGTTTTGCTCTGCTTTCGGCCAGCTGTGCGCTGGTGCAGCTGGCCGGGCAAAGCGGCCAACGCCACGAGTGTGCGCTCATGGGGCTGATCACGCGGCTCAAGGAAGAGGCCAAGCGCAGTGGCAACACGGTCAGTGCTGCGAGCCTGCTGTAAGCAGACTGCGCAGCCCGGGGCATCGTCACCGGGCTGCGCTATTAGCTAGCCCGCAGGGGCTGCGGCCAGGGCCTGTTCCAGATCGGCAATCAGGTCGTCGATGTGTTCGATGCCGACCGAAAGCCGCACCATATCGGCGGTCACGCCCGCGCTTTCCAACTCGGCTTCGTTGAGTTGGCTGTGGGTGGTGGCAGCCGGCATGGCGGCACAGCTTTTCGCGTCGCCGATATTGACCAGTCGGATGAATAGCTTGAGCGCATCGTAGAACGCGACCCCGGCCTCGAAACCGCCGTCGATACCGAAGCTGAGAATGCCCGACGCCTGGCCGTTCATATAGCGCTCGGCCAGATGATGGTCGCGGTGGCTGGCAAGCCCTGCATAGCTGACCCAGGCCACGCGTTCGTGGGCTTCCAGGTATTCGGCGATGCGTTGCGTGTTGAAACACACGCGTTCCATGCGCAGGGCGAGCGTTTCCAGCCCCTGCAGGAACAGCCAGGCATTGAAGGCGCTCATCGCGCCGCCCATGTTGCGCAGCGGCACTACGCGTGCACGTGTGATGAAGGCGGCCTCGCCTGCGTCCTTGGCGTAATTGATGCCGTGATACGACACGTCCGGCTCGGTGAGCAGCGAAAAACGCTGGGCGTGATCGAGCCAGGGGAAACGCCCGGAATCAACGATCAGCCCGCCGAGGGTGGTGCCATGGCCGCCGATATACTTCGTCGCCGAATGCACCACGATATCCGCGCCGTGCTCGATCGGGCGCAGCAGCATGGGCGAGCACACGGTGTTGTCGACCATCAGCGGCACGCCGTGGGCATGGGCGATCTCGGCCAGCCGGGCGATATCGGCGATATTGCCCGAGGGGTTGCCGATGGATTCGCAATAGACGGCCTTGGTGCGCTCGTCGATGAGCTCGGCCATCGCATCGAGATCGTCCTTGTCGGCAAAGCGTACCGAAATGCCCTGGCGCGGCAGCGTATGCGCGAACAGGTTGTAGGTGCCGCCATACAGTTCGCTGATCGACACGATGTTGTCACCGGCCTCGGCAATGGTCTGAATCGCCGCGGTAATCGCGGCCATGCCGGAGGCCATCGCCAGCGCGCCGATACCGCCTTCCAGGGCGGCGACGCGTTGTTCGAGCACGCCGCAGGTCGGGTTGGTAATACGGCTGTAGATATTGCCGACTTCCTTGAGATCGAACAGATCCGCCGCGTGTTGGGCGTTGTCGAAGGCAAAGGAGGTGGTCTGGTGAATCGGCACGGCCACCGCGTGCTGTTCATCCGGCGTATAGCCGGTATGCAGGGCAATAGTTTCCGGTTTCATGATCGCGTCTCGGACAGGCATGGCTGAATACGGCCCCCGAGTATAGAGATACGCCCCGCGTCTGTGCGCTTGTATTGTGGACGACCGATTGGGCGAGGCAGGGCGCGCCCACCGCCCGGGCGTCAGTCAGTCGCGCTCGGTCTCGCGGCATTGTTCGACGATATTGCCTGGCCCGCCGTCATTGCCCCGGGTGAATACGGTGGCCAGGCGTTGTTCGTCTTCGATGCGCAAAAGCAGTTGCAGCTCGGTGCCTGTATAACGTTGGCCGATCGGGCTCGGTGCGCTTTGCATTTCGATCAGGCGCGGGCCCATTTGCACAACGGCGATATCCGGGCCCCGATACGTGATGGTCAGCGGCCGGTCGCTATCGCATTGATAACGGGCGGTGTGTTCCTCCGGGCCGTGGGCACAGCCGGCGGCGAGCAGGATGCTCGCAGCGAGCGACAACACAATCGAACGACGGCCCATACATGACTCCGAATCCAGGACATAACGTATTGGCGTGCGCCAGGAACAATCCGACCGCCACGCCAGCGGTGCCGTGCTTTACGAGCGCGGGTCCTTTATAGCGTATCGGCCTGTGCAACAGGTGCTTGAGCTTGATCGCGCAAGGGCGTAGGCTTCTTGGCGAAATCTACGAGGCGTTCCATCCATGCCGTTAACACACGACAACAGCATAACGATGCGACACGGCGCACAGGCGCGCGTGGCCTCGATTTATTTCTACGGGTATTGGTTTAGCCGCCACGGCGTCTGATCCACCCGGACAGGCGCCCGGCATACGGGACGCCTGCCGAAGAGTTTTCAAACCCCCGGTTGGCCTCCCAACCGGGGGTTTTTTCGTTCTGGCATACCGCCACGAATTCAGCAGCACACAGGAACACGCCATGTATTACGACGACCGCGACCGCCACTGGTTTATCGACGGCGACACCGCCGACCACGTATTGATGTCTTCGCGCGCCACAAACGCGCATGAACTGCAAGGAACGACCCATGACCGCCCGTCTCGCCAGCGTTAATCACGATCTCGACACCGTCTCGCCCGCGCGCCGGGCCTTTCGTCTGAGCACACCGGCTGCGTTGCGCAAGGCCGTGCCGGTATCGGCCCAACTGGCCGCGCAAATCGAGCGCCAGCGCGCGGCTATCCGCGCCGTGCTGCGCGGCGAAGACGACCGCCTGCTGGTGATTACCGGCCCCTGTTCACTGCACGATCCGCAGGCCGCGCTCGACTACGGCCGGCGTCTGGCCGCGCTGGCCGATGAACTGGGCGACCGATTGCTCATCGTCATGCGCGCCTATGTCGAAAAGCCGCGCACCACCGTCGGCTGGAAAGGGCTGCTGCACGACCCGCATCTCGACGAAAGCAACGATCTGGAAGCCGGTCTGCGAATCTCGCGCCGTCTGCTCATCGAGCTGGCCGAACTGGGTCTGCCGATTGCCACGGAAGTGCTCAGCCCGGCGGCGGCGGCTTATCTCGAAGACACGCTCAGCTGGGCTGCAATTGGTGCGCGTACCACCGAATCCCAGACCCATCGGGAACTGGTCAGCGGTCTGGACATGCCGGTGGGCTTCAAGAACGGTACCGATGGCGAACTCGGCGCCGCGCTGGATGCCATCCAGGCCGCCGCGCGTGCGCACAGCCATTTCGGCATGAGCGACGCCGGCGAATCCGCGCTGGTCGCGACCGCCGGCAATCCGGATACGCACCTGATCCTGCGTGGTGGCCGGCGTGGCCCCAACTACGACGCCGACAGCGTAGCCGCGGCTGCGGACGCGCTGGCACGGGCCGGTATCGACCGGCGTCTGATCGTCGATTGCAGCCATGCCAATAGCGGCAAGGATGCGCTACGCCAGCCCGAGGTCGCCGAGCAGGTGCTCGCCCAGCGGCGCGTGGATACGCGCGCCATCGCCGGGATCATGCTGGAAAGCCATCTGGAAACCGGCAAACAGGCGCTTGGCTCCGAGCTGGCCTATGGCGTGTCGGTTACCGATGCCTGTCTGGGCTGGGTACCAACCGAAGCGTTGCTGCGCCGACTCGCCGCGGGGTGAGCGCCAGCGGCCCGGGGCTGGCGGCGTACAAGCCGCCTCGGGCGCGCCGTTCAGGAATAGTCGAGATCGAGCAGCCGGACCGACCAGTTACGCGGTTCGGCTTTGGGCGCTGCACTGGTCGGCGCTGCACGGCGCGAACCTTGAGGCCCGCGTACCGGGCGAGATGGAGCAGATTTCTTACCAGACGCCATGATGGCCTTCCTGCCTCGGCTGAGGCGTGTGGATAAGGCGACGCGTCGTGCGGGCCTTGCCGTGATTAACGGCCGCTATCACGCACGGCTTTAGCCGTTGGCGTGGCCCAAGTCTCGGGCCTTTATACTCGGTGTGATTCGATGCGCGTATCGGCGGTGCCTAAAGCGCCGGCTTGGCGATGCCCGCTGCAATCAAAGACTGTGCTGCTATGGATATCGGCCCGTATCGGTTTTCGCCGCCCTGGTGGGGCGTGTTGTTGTTCGCGCTGGGCGCGACGATATTCTGTGCGCTGGGTGTCTGGCAGATCGAGCGGGCGCATTACAAGCAGCGCCTGCTCGAAGCCCAGCAGGCCGCGCAGGCAGCAGCACCGGTGGCGATCACCGGTCAGGATCAGGCGCTTGTCTACGGGCGCACCTATGACGCGGCCGGCGTTTACGATGCCGATCGACAGATCCTGCTGGCCGATCAGACCCATGCTTCGCAGGTGGGGTATCACGTATGGACAGCGCTGCGTCTGAACGACGGCAAGCGGGTGCTGGTCGATCGCGGCTGGATTGCGCGCAGCGATTCGGGCCTGCCCGATCCGGCCGTGCCTGCGGCGCGCGTGCAGATCCGCGGCATCTGGCAACCGCTGCCTGCGCCAGCGCTCGATTGGGGTAGGACATCGGCTTGTGAAGGCCAGGGCTGGCCGCGGGTGCTGAGCTATCCCACGATCGAGGCGCTGCGTTGTCAGTACGACCCGGCCCTGCTGGACGGGGTGCTGCTGCTCGATGCCAGCGCGCCCGGCGGCTTTGTGCGCGACTGGTCGGAAGAAACCGATACCGTGGGTCTACGCCCGTTCGGCCACTATGCCTATGCTTCGCAGTGGTTTCTCATGGCCCTGGTGGCGGGCGTGATCCTGGTGGTGGTGAATCTGCGCCGGCGTTGACGCACGCCCACTGCGTGTTGCCGCGAACCGGGCAGCGCTATAGGCTGCGTCGGCCTTTTTGCTAGCGAGGTCCGGGCATGCCCTTGAGCCGAGAACAACACCGCACGCTGCGCGATCTGGCCAGCCAGGTCGACGGCATCGATCGCGCGGTGTATGCGCGTTTCGAAAAAGATCCGCTCGAACCGGTGATCGGCCTCGGCGCACCCGATACGCGGATCGGTTTTTTCGGCCGCGATCCCGGCACCGACGAAATCAAGTACGGCGAGCCGTTCATCGGCGCCGGTGGGCAGCTCGTGCGCAAGACGATTTATCGGCATCTGCATGGCGACGAGTTGCCGGATTTCGAAACGTCGCGCGCGCTTGGCGAGGATTTTTTCTGGATCAACACCGTGCCCTACAAGCCCATCGGCAACAAAGCCTGGTCGATGAAGGTCAAGCGTAGCTTTGCGCCGACCATGCGCGCGTTGTTGATCAATGCCTGGCAGGGCCGTTCGTTGATTACTCTCGGCCGCGAGGCGTTTTTATGGTTCGGTATCGATCAGCCGAAAGACGAACGCGCGCGTATCGAGGCGTTCTGGGCACGCGAGGATCGTTTCGAATCCGCGATCGATATCGAGCTGACGACCGACGAGGGCGAGCGGGCCGTATTCGATATCCGGCCCTTGCCGCATCCCTCACCGTTGAATGCCACGTGGTACAAGCGTTTTCCGGACTTGCTGCGCCAGCGCCTGACCCAGCTCGACGCGCGCTTGGGCAATCTGCGCGGGTAGTCGCGCTCAGTAACCGGGTGGCCGGCGTCCGAGGCTGCGCTGCCAGGCGCGGCTGGCCACGCCGCGCCCGACCACCCGGGCAAAGGCCACGCAAAAGCCGCTCACGGCGGCCCAGGCAAGAATCCGCGGCCAGCCCGGGTCCTGATCCTCGATATTGATGGGCGGCTCTTCGGCCAGCGTATAGCGCCATGCTGACGCCGCGCTACGCCGTGCGAGGATGCCCGCGCCAATCGCCGCACCGGCGCCCAGCGCCAGCCATAACGTTCGTTCTCGATTCATGCCCGTTGCGTCGGCGCGTGCGCCGCGTGTTCAAAACCCAGCCGCGATCGTATCGCACAACGGTGCGTACGCGCTGGACCGGCTCAAGCCACGGCCCGGTCCGCCGATAGCGAAACTGTAAAGTGAATTTCCGGTGACAACGCTATGACTGAAACACAGTGGGCGCGTCTCGCGGGCGACCTCGACTATCTGCGAGCACTGGTTTACGGCGCCTGTTCGTCGCCGTTGGTGTGGCTGCCGCTGGCCGTGTGTATCGTCGCGGGTGCTGTCTTTGCCTGGCGCGGGATCAACGAGCGAAACAGCTATACCCGGTTCGGGCGCAATGCATCGCTGGCCTGTCTGGGCGTGGCCTGTGCCATCGTCGTGGCCGGCACCTGGTCCTATTCGAGCAGCCAGGCCGCGACCGGCGTACCGGCGGCAACGGTCATCGGTACGGCGCCCGGCGTCACGGCTGGCGGGCGGGGTTAGGCGCCAGGGCAAAAGCCAGGCACTCCGGGCGGGCACACCGGGAGGCTATCGCGTAATAAGACGGATTGATGTCGTGCCAGGTCGGTGTGAACGGGACAACGAGTCGCCCATGGCACGGCTGGCGGCGGCGGGTTGCAAGGTAAACACTGCGGCGCAATTTAATTGTGCGCTGTTGTTCCCGGCGTATAGTATTCGGACACGTTAGTTTTTCCGTCACGCGGTCGGGCTACCCTAAACGATCGCGACCGGTGTCTTCTGCCCTTCGCAGCGTCTGCACAAGACGGCGCGCGGGCACGCCGGACCAGAGAGTGCCCCAACCATGCAGGTTCGTAGTCTTGCCCAGCGCTGCGCCGTGTCGACGCCGGATCCGCTTGCGCTGATACGGCGAAGCACCGCGCGTTTGCATACCGCTATCGAGCGCGATACGCCGCTGGCGCGTCTGGCTGCGCATGATTGTACGGTCGAAGAATATCGTCGGGCGCTGCGTTTGTCGGCGGCAATCTACGCCACACTCGACCGGCAGTTCGTGGCCGCCGAGCACTGGCGCCCGCGCGCTGTCGGCGCTTATCGGCTGCGTTCGCCGGCGTTGCTGGCCGACCTGCATCGTGCTGGCGAGTCCGGCGCCGGGCTTGCCGCCAGCGGCCGGCCGATCGACAGCACGCCCGCCTATCTCGGCGCGCGCTATGTGGTCGATGGCGCCCAGTTCGGGCACCGCGTCATCGCCACGGCGCTGGCGGGCTCGCCGGCAGCGCCGTTGGCCGCCCGCGCCGAATTCTGGTCGGCAGCGTTTGTCAGCCGCAATGACTGGCGTCGTCTTCGGGTGGGGTTGTCGGGTCTGCACAGCCGCGACGAAGTCGCCCGCGCTGCCCGTTCGGCGCGTCGTACCTTCGAACATTTTTATCAGGCGCTGGATGACCCCGGCCGGGGACCGGTATGAACCCGGAGGTCGTCGCCGATTGCAAAAAGGGCGATCTGCAGCTTATTGGTGCCTTGCAGCCGCTGGGTGCGCTCGTTGCGGTATGTATCGATAGCGCCCGCGTGGAATATTGCTCAGCCAACATCGGCGAATGGCTCGGCCGTACGCCGCAGCAACTGCTCGGTCGCCCGGCCGCCGAAGTGCTTGGCGCGGCCTGGCCGCAACTCGAACGCCTGGCCCAGGGCGTGGGTGCCAACCGGATCGGTCAGGTCGAACTGATCGTGCCGGTCACCGCCGTCGGCCACCAGCGCGGCCGGCATTACGTGCTGGAATTCGAGCCGGCGGCCATCGCGGAGCCGGATTGGTGGGACGAGGCCGCGCGGATCGATTTCATCACCCGATTGTCGCGCGTGCATACGCCCAAGGAGATCGCGGGCGTACTCACGTCGACGATCGCGGCCTGTACCGGTTACGACCGTGTCATGGTCTATCGGTTTCTCGAAGACTGGGACGGCGAGGTCATCGACCAGTG
Organism: Salinisphaera sp. S4-8; assembly: GCF_040361235.1. Lineage (NCBI taxonomy): Bacteria > Pseudomonadati > Pseudomonadota > Gammaproteobacteria > Salinisphaerales > Salinisphaeraceae > Salinisphaera > Salinisphaera sp. S4-8. The sequence goes on from NZ_APNF01000007.1 coordinate 112,638, forward strand.
CTGCAAGCCGGGGGTGGAAGGTTTTCTGGGGCTGCGTTTCCCTGCCCACGATATTCCCGAGAATGCACGTCGACTTTATACGCTGAACTGGCAGCGCATCATCGCGGACACCGAAACCGACAATGTCGAGCTCTATGCCGCGCCCGATATAGACGAACCACTGGATCTGACCTTTTCGATGCTGCGGGCGGTGCATCCGGTGCATATCCAGTATCTGCGCAACATGGGCATTCGCGGCTCGTTCAGCGTGTCGCTGCTGGTCGAGGGCGAACTCTGGGGGCTGGTTACCTGCCACGACTATGCAGGCAAGGTGCTGAACTCGATCGAGCGGCTGGCGTTCGAGGAAATGGCGCGTCTGGCCTGTCTGCATCTGACCAACATCTGTCGACTCGCGATGGAATCGTTGCGGTCGGTGCTGCGCGAGCGCCTGGCCGTGATGAGCCGGGCGCTGGACCCCACCGCGGATCAACCCAAGCAATTGCTCGTCGGTCAGCTCGCGGGGCTGCAGTCCATGCTCGAAGCCGATGGGTTGCGTCTGCGCTGGGGCAACGACGAACATACGCAGGGCGAGTTGCCCGATGCCGCTGCGCTGGCTGCACTCGACGACTGGACGCGCGACCATCAGGATGGCGATTTTCTGCATTTCGATGTATTGCCGGTGGCGCTGCGCGGTCATCCGGGCCTGTGCCGGCATGGCGCGGGTGTGGTCAGTATGTCGATCAGCCCGCAGTGCGAATTGCTGGCCGTGCGCAAGGAACAGGTACAAAAGATCACCTGGGCCGGCAAGCAGCCCGAACCGGGCGATACCGCACAGACGCTTACGCCGCGCAGTTCGTTCGAGGCCTGGTCGCAGAGTGTGCGCTACCGCGCCAAACCCTGGGGTGAGGCCACGCTGGAAATCGCCCAGGAACTACGCGAGGCGCTGGCGGAATATCGCCAGGCCGCCCGGCACAAGGAGCTGGCCTATCTCGACCCGTTGACCGGGCTGGCCAACCGGTATGCCTTCGAACAGGCCATGGCCGACCGGATCGACCATTGTCGGCGCACCGGTGAGCGTTTTGCCCTGCATATGCTCGATCTCGACGAGTTCAAGCCCATCAACGACACCTATGGTCACGGGGCAGGCGATGAGTTGCTCAAGACCATCGCTGAGCGCATGAAGCGGCTGGCGCGCCGCGAGGATCTCGTCGCACGGCTCGGGGGCGACGAATTCGCGATCATCGAATGGCATGTCGCTGGCGACGACGATGCCTCCGCGCAGGCACAACGCATGGTGGCGGCAATCGAACAGCCGGTGCTGTTCGGCGAGTATCGCCTGCAGGTATCGGCGAGTATGGGGACCGCGATTTTCCCGACCCATGCTCAGCACGCCAGCGCGCTCAGCGAATATGCCGACAAGGTGCTGTATCTGGCCAAGGACGAGCAACGCCGTCGTGCATGACACAATCGCCCCGGCCTGACTATCGCGTCATGCCGGGGCGATAAGGTCCGAACGTAAGCGCAAGCGCTTATCCGCTACGGGCTGCGCGCGGGTCGTGGGCGAGCGAATCAGTAGCGATAGCGGCTGTAGCGCCCGTAATCGTATCCACGCCGACGATAATCGCGATCGTAATAACGATCGTCGTCGCGGTGGTTGCGGTTGGTAATCATGGTGCCGCCTGCAGCGCCCACGGCGCCGCCGATCATCGCACCGGTATTGCCGCCGATTTCATTGCCGATAGCCGCGCCCAGCGCGCCGCCGACGCCGCCGCCCAGTGCGGCCGAGAGGGTGTTGTCATCCCAGGCCATGGCCGGCGCGCCCGATAAGGCGGTCACGAGGGTCGCCGCAGTTAGCGATTTGCGTAGGGACATGTTCATGTGCGCTCTCCAGGTTCGTCGTTTTAATCGTTCAGTATGTATTTAACGATGAATCGCTGAATGGTGTATGAATCGCGTTGCCGTAAGCGTACGAGTACGCCGGCCGAACCGGGCCACGGGCGAGGCCTTGCGAAATCACGCTGTCGGCCGATAAAAACGGTACGCCCACACGCTGTTGCAGCCGCCCAGGTTAAACATTCCTCGGCCGGTGGTTGCGGCGGCCAGGCATAACGGACGTCGCCGCTCGGCATGACAGGTCAGTGAATGAAAGCCAGGCAGAATACGATCCGCGGTGACCATGCATCGTTGCCGGCGCAGGCAGACTGGCCGGCCTCTATGAGGGACGAATCAACGGCAGCGGCGCCGTATCGCCGGCCGATTACCCAGGCACTGCTGTTGTTCACCGCCGTTTTCGGCGTGCTGTTCGCGCTGCTCAACTATCACGCGGGCGATTACGCGCTCATGGCGCTGGAACTGCTCATGGCGGGATTCGCGGCGAGTCTGATACGCACGATCGCGCGCACCCGACGGCTGCAGCTCTGGATCATGGTCTTTCTGCTGCCGTTCTTCACCGTGATGATGTTTGCCCTGACCACGGCGGCGGTGGTGCCGAGCGTATTCGCCTGGGTGCTGTTGATCCCGATTCTGTCCTATCTGCTGTTGGGCCGGTGGCTGGGGGCGGCGGTCGCCGGCTTTTATCTGGCGGTATCCGGCGTGATTTTCTTTGCCCAGTTTGGTTTCGAGCACGGCTATTCGGAACTGCGCTCGCTGGCCAACGTCGTGCTCGTGGCGATCTGTATCTTCGGTTTTTCGCATCTCTACGAGGCCAGTCGCGAGCATGCCGAGTCACGCCTGCGCCGTATGGCCCAGACCGATCCATTGACCGGCCTGAGCAATCGCATGCATTTGCGCGAGGTCTTTATGGCAGCGCTTGCGCGTGATGACGCGGCGCAGGCCATGCCGTTGACCCTGCTGATGCTCGATCTCGATCACTTCAAGCACATCAACGACTGCTATGGGCATGAAGCAGGCGATGCCGTGCTGTGTATGGCCGCGCGGGTCATGCGCGAACGTCTGCGTGCACAGGATCTGGCCTGTCGTATCGGCGGCGAGGAATTCTGCGTGCTGCTGCGCGATACGCACCGCGATGCGGCGATTACCCTGGCCGAAGACCTATGCCGACGCGTGCGCGCCCAGCCGTGCGTCTATGCCGGCCAGCAAATCAGCCTGAGCACGAGCATCGGTATCGCCGAATTCGGCCGCGACGGCAGCGATCTGGATAGCCTGTTGCGGGTAGCCGATCGGCGCCTGTATCAGGCCAAAACCGGTGGGCGCGACCGCGTTGTGGCCTGATCGACCGGCCGCCGGCTACGAACCGGCTACGCCTGCGGGTCGGTTTGCGGGCGAGCCGGCAGCAGGGCGCGGGCGCTGTCGTAGGACAGACCGCTAATCCCCGCGCGCACCATCGAACGCGACAGCGAATAGGCCAGGGCGAATCCGGCCGCACGGCGATAGAAGTCGAAACCGCGTTCGTAGACGGGCAGCAAGTCGTCGATACGTTCGGCGGCCTGCAAGCGCTGCTCGAATTCGTGTTTCTTGTGTTCGAGTTCGTCGAGGAAGGCGTGATCGTTTGCCGCGCTTTCGCTGAGCGCGAGTGTCCAGGTCATGTCGGTCTGCATCACACAATGGCCGATAAAGCGTCCGGCCACGGTCTCGCCGAGCATGCTTGGCGGGGTCAGCCCCAGCCAGTACGCCGACGTGCCGCGCCGATACAGAAAGTAGGTCTGGCCAGGAACCGGCTTGAAGCGAAACCGGCTTTCCAGCACGAACAGCGATGTGAACAGCTCGGCACTGATCTGCTCGACGGGCTTGGGCGGCAGGGCTGCGGGTAGTCGACGCCGGGCATCAAGCGTGTCGAGCACCAGCGAGTTGCCCTTGCCCTGGGGGTTGCCCTTGCTGCGTGGATTTCGATTGTCGGCCATGAGTGCAAACCCCTCGGCGGGCGTTATGCCGTCATTCTAGACCCTGTACGACGACAGCGTTATTGATCCAGTACAAAGCTCGGCAGATCGCGTGAAACGTTGAGCACGCGCGCTCGAACACTCTGTCTTAAAGCAGCAAGCGGGCCGCGAGTGCACGCCAGAAAATGCGAATGGAAGACGGTTTGCGCCACTGATTATGGGTCGGGATCGACAGCCGGCGTGATGCGCTCATAACGCCTGCTGCAGTCGACCTGTCGTTCGCCTTGTTCGCGGTCATTTGCGTTCATTTGCAGCCCCGATGCCTGCTCGAACGCAGCCGCCTGAGTCTGGTCAATCATCGAGGCGCGGTTTGCAAACGTCATGGGTTGGCCACACATCGGCTGTCATCATGTAGCCGAGCCGTCACGCGGCAAGAGGTTGGCGATGACATCATCCATAGCGGGTTTGCACCATATCACCGCGATCTGTGGTGATCCGGTACAGAATCGGCGGTTTTTCGCCGAGGTTCTGGGCTTGCGTCTGGTCAAGAAGACCGTCAATTTCGACGATCCGGGCACTTACCATCTCTATTACGGTGATGAAGTCGGCACCCCCGGTACCGTGCTCACCTTCTTTGCCTTTGCCGATGCACCGGCGGGCCAGCATGGCCTGGGCGGGGCGAGCGAAATCGCGTTCGCGGTGCCCCGTGCCTCGCTCGATTTCTGGCAGACGCGTCTGGCCGCATACGACATCGAATCCCGCCGTCAGCGCCGTTTCGACGACGAGGTGCTTTGTTTTACCGGCCCGCACGGCAACCGGTTCGCACTTGTCGCCAGCGAGGCGGCCGGGCGTATTGACGCCTGGCACGACGCGCCGGTGGCCGGCGAGTACGCCATTCGTGGTTTGTACGGCGTGAGCATCAACATCGCCGAGCTTGCCCTAAGCGCGGGGGTCATCGAGCAGGTGTTGGGTTTCGAGCGCAGCGCGCAAGCGGGCGATCGGGTGCGTTTCGTGGCCCACGACAACCCGGGGCCGGGTGCGGTATTGGACGTATGTGTCGTGCCGGAAATGACAGCCCAGCGCCAGGGCGTGGGCAGCGTTCATCACGTTGCGTTTCGAGCCAGTGATGAGGCCGAGCAAAGTGCGCTGCGCAAGCGCCTGGTCGACCGGGGCCTGCAGGTTACCGAGGCGATCGATCGTGAGTATTTCATGTCGATTTATTTTCGCGAACCCGGCGGCGTACTGTTCGAGATCGCCACCGATGGCCCCGGGTTTGTCGTCGACGAACCGGTCGCGCAGCTGGGTAGTGGGCTCATGTTGCCCCCGCAGTACGAAAACCAGCGCGGGCTGATCGAACGGGCGTTGGGTGAGATCGGTTCTTGAGCCGGCATGAAGGCATCGCCATACGGGCCGATAACTAGGGAATCTCTGCAAAACCTGTCACGGTCGCGCCGGCGTGCTTTGCGCGTGGCGGGCGAGCAAAGGTGCACGTAGCGTGTTTGTTGCACGCCAGCGTGTCTTGACGAAGACCAGGAGCGCGCAAAGCCGGCGGCCCGCAAGGGGTTCGGCCTCACAGACGCCGCGGCTGCGTTGCCAAGCTTGACCTGCCCAAAAGGCAGGCGTTGCGCTTGGACGCCTTGCCGCACCGTCTGTGAGGACTCGAACGCGATCCGCAAGAGGTTGTGCAGAGATTCCCTGGTCGCACGGCCGTGCTTTAACTACAGTGGCGCCTACAAAGGCGATTTTATCTATCTGGACTGTCCGTATGAATGACGCCGTGTGCGACAACGACGAAACCCTGGCGGGTTTGCTCGGGGCTTCGCCGTATTTCGATGCCCTGGTGGCCGACTGCGACCGGCTCGTCGCCAACGAACTCCAGGGCCGGGGCATGACTGTGCGTACCGCGGTGAGTATGGTCAAAAAACTCAAGCCATCGATCGTCGAACGCACGGTACGCGAGCTCATGCCCGATTTTCTGGTCGCGCTCGAACCCTGCCATGCCGACTTCAAGGCAAGCGCCGGGCCCGATGCCGACTTTGGCGACTATCTGGCGGCCCGTGATACGCGGGTGGTCGATGCCGTGCTCGAGGTCGCCGATCACCGCGCCGAGCGCGTGGGCAGCCGGCCGATCCGTTCAGCCTATGCCCGGGTTCGTGGGCGTGCGGCCGGCGAAATCCGTAGCGTGGTGCCGGCGCTGGCCCGCATTATCGCTCGTCATCGACATCGTGCCCTGGCTGGCTGACCCGCTTGGCGTATAGCGCCTGCGCATCGTCGCGCTCGGCGACCCGCCGGGCGAGCACGCGGGCCGCGCCGCCGTTGGCAATCCAGCGGTTCAAATGTTCAGGCGTGAGCGGACGACTGAACAGATAGCCCTGGGCCTGCTCGCAGCCCCAGTCGGCCATCAGTGCCAGGGTGCTTTCGTTCTCGATGCCTTCGGCGATGAGTTCGTAACCCAGATCGTGCGCCAGATTGATGATCGCGCGGGTGAGTGTCTGGCCGCGCGGATTGCGCTCGATATCCTGTACGAATCGCCGGTCGATCTTGATCTTGCTGGCACTGAGTTTTTGCAGATACGACAGGTTGCAATAGCCGGTGCCGAAATCGTCGATCGCGGTGGACACGCCGAGCATGTGCAGTTGCCGCAGTTTCGGCAGGCTGGCGTCGAGATCGCTGATCAAGGTGCTTTCGGTGAACTCGAGTTCCAGGTTTTCGCCGGGCAGATCGTGGTCGCGCAATCGTTGCGATACACGCTCAACGATGCGGTCGTCGGCCAGATCATGGGCCGACAGGTTGACCGCCACGCGCAGGTTCAGCCCTTCGGCGCGCCAGCGCACGCCCTGCGCGATGGCCGCATCGAGGACCCAGTTGGTCAGGGGTTGAATGAGGGCGGTCTTTTCGGCGGCGTCGATCAGCTCGATCGGTGAAACGAAGCCGAGCGTGGGATGCTGCCAGCGTAATAGCGCTTCGACGCCCACACAGGCCTGCGTGGCGAGGTCGATCTGGGGCTGAAACAGCAGATACAGCTGATCGTTGGACGTCAGCGCGGCGGGCAGTTCGGTCAGCAGCTGAAGCTTGCGCTGACGCGATGCATCGCTTTGCGGCTTGTAAAACGTCCAGCGGCGGCTGTGATCCCAGGCGTCGTCGGCCGCCACCGAGGCCTGGCGCAGGATTTCTTCGGCGTTGTCGTTATCGTGCTCGCGCAAAATGGTCACGCCCAGCTTGGCGCTGGGTTGAAGCAACAGACCGACCTGCGAGTCGAAGGGTTCGTGCAAGGACTGCACCAGCGCATCGAGTTTGCGCTGGATGCCGATGCCGACCTGTTCGGTCATGAAAAAACCGAACCGATACAGGCCGATTCGATACAGCTCGCGGTTCGCGCCAATCTTGTCGGACAAACGATCGATACATTCGACGATGAAGCGTTCGGTTTGCTCGTGGCCCATCACCTGCGTGAGTTCGTGCATCTGCTTGGGCACGCTGATATCCACGATGCCGATCAGACGTACATGCATGTTCGGGCATACGCTCGACTGGGCGAGTTCGTGCTTGAGTACGCTGAGCATGCGCTGGCGTGTGTAGATGCCCGTGGTGGGGTCGCGAAACAGCGGGTGGTTCGCGGCCTGCAGCCAGTTCTCGAGAAAATCGGCCAGCTGTCGGAGAATGGTGCGTTCGCGCTCGCCGAAGTCGCTGCGCGCCACGGTATCCAGCACACACAGCGCGCCCACGTTATAACCTTCCGATGCCAGCGGCGCGCCCGCATAAAAACGCACAAACGGTTCGTCGGTGACGAACGGATTGTCCGCGAACCGCGCATCGCGCTTGAGATCGGGGACGACCAGCACGTCATTGCCGGCGATGGTGTGGGCACAGAATGCGTGTTCGCGCTCGACACGGTACTGGCTGCCGCGGGTGGATGCCTTGAACCACAGATGGCGTGCATCGACGATCGTCACACAGCCGATGGACGTACCCAGCAAGCGCGAGGCCAGCTCGACGATACGGTCGAAAACCGGGTCCGGCATTTCCTGCAGCAAGGTGGTGCGGCGCAGGGCGGCAAGACGATCGTTTTCTTGTTCCAGTGGAGTGCGCGGGTTCGTCATGCAAGCCTTACGTAGGGCGGGCGCGGCCCACGCGGGTGAAATCCGACAACAAAATGGCCCGCGGCTGGGGCGCTGCCCATTTTGTGGCCTCAATGACTAGTGATCGGCGGCTTGAGGCTCGACTGAAGCGTCACGCGCCCGATCGGGCAATATTCCTAAGTGCGGTTGTCGCTATGCCGGTGTACGTATTACGCACAAACGAACGCCACCAGATTCGTGGCCTGGCGCGTTCCGGGGCCAGCGCCGGGTGATTAGTCCCCCTTTATTCAGCGCGTGAATGGCGAATATTGAGCGCATTTACTGTTCGTATCGGCTGGTCGCCCTTAGAATACGCCGGGTCAGCGGTTGATCGCTGCGGGGTTCGGCTTCGCGACGATCGACTGCGCCCGTGTCTACTCGCCAATTGTTGAGGATTGAACATGTCACAGTATTCGAAGGACGTTGATGCGATCGCGTCGCTGCGCGATGCCCAGGGCAGTGCCTGGTCGGCCATCAACCCCGAACATGCCGCGCGCATGCGCGCCCAGAACCGTTTCCATACGGGCCTGGATATCGCCAAGTACACCGCCAAGATCATGCGCGAAGACATGGCGGCCTACGACAAGGACAGCTCCAAGTACACCCAGTCGCTGGGTTGCTGGCACGGCTTCATCGGTCAGCAGAAGGCGATTTCGATCAAGAAGCATTTCGGCAGCCTGAAGCGCAACTATCTGTACCTGTCGGGCTGGATGGTCGCGGCGCTGCGTAGCGAATTCGGCCCGCTGCCGGATCAGTCGATGCACGAAAAGACCACCGTGCCGATGCTCATCGAAGAGCTCTACACCTTTTTGAAGCAGGCCGACGCCTGGGAGCTCAACCACTATTTCCGTGATCTGGAAGCGGCCAAGGAAGCCGGCGACGATGTCGCGGTCAAGAAGGCCCAGGAAAAGATCGACAATTTCGAAACCCACGTCATTCCGATCATCGCCGATATCGATGCCGGTTTCGGTAACGAAGAGGCCACCTATCTGCTGGCCAAGAAGATGATCGAGGCGGGCGCCTGCGCCATCCAGATCGAAAACCAGGTCTCCGACGTCAAGCAGTGCGGCCATCAGGACGGCAAGGTCACCGTGCCGCATGCGCAGTTCCTGGCCAAGATCAACGCCGTGCGTTATGCGTTCCTCGAGCTGGGTGTGGACGACGGCATCATCGTCGCCCGTACCGACAGCCTGGGCGCGGGCCTGACCCAGCAGATCGCCGTCTCCAACGAGCCGGGTGACCTGGGCGACCAGTACAACAGCTTCATTGCCGGCGAAGAGATCAAGGACGCCTCGGAAATCAACCCGAACGACGTGGTGATCAAGCAGGGCGGCAAGCTGGTGCGTCTGCAGCGTCTGGCTTCGGGCCTGTTCGAGTTCCGCAAGGGCACCGGCGAAGATCGCGTGGTCATGGACTGTATCGCCAGCCTCAAGAACGGCGCCGACCTGCTGTGGATCGAAACCGAGAAGCCGCACGTCAAACAGATCGGTGGCATGGTCGATCGCATCCGTAAGGAAGTGCCGGACGCCAAGCTGGTCTACAACAACAGCCCGTCGTTCAACTGGACGCTCAACTTCCGTCAGCAGGTGTACGACGCCTGGGCCGAGGAAGGCAAGGATCTGTCGGCGTACGATCGTGACAACCTCATGGACGTCAAGTACGACGACACCGAGCTGGGCAAGGTTGCCGACGAATGGACCCGTGACTTCCAGAAGGAAGGCTCGGCCAAGGCGGGCATCTTCCATCACCTGATCACGCTGCCGACCTACCATACGGCCGCGCTGTCCACCGATCAGCTGGCCAAGGGCTACTTCGGCGATCTGGGCATGCTGGCCTATGTGGAAGGCGTGCAGCGCAAGGAAATTCGCGAAGGTATCGCCACCGTCAAGCATCAGGACATGGCCGGTTCCAACATCGGCGATGACCACAAGGAATTCTTCTCGCGTGAAAGCGCGCTGAAGGCCGGTGGCAAGGACAACACGATGAACCAGTTCGGCTAAATGCCGGTTCCATCGTGACATCGCGGGTTCGCCCGCGACCGTCCACTAAAAAAAGCGGGGCTTCGGCCCCGCTTTTTTTTTGCGCTGTGTCGGCGCTGGTTCAGTCGCTGGCGGTATTCGCCATGGGCGACGTCTTATGCCGCCGACGCATGAGCGCGCGAAAGAAGATGGCGCCCAGCACGATCCCCAGCGGGCCGCCAATCGCCTGCGCCGCGACCAGCGCGATCAGACACACCAGCAGCACGATCGCCGAGGCCACCAGAATCACGCTCCGATTGGCCGCGTCCGGGCGCAGGTAGACATGACGAAACAGCGCGCCGGCCACGCCGGCCAGAAACGCCAGGCCGAAAACGCCGGGTGCGCCCAGCGGCTCGGCGGCCGACCAGCGCATCATGACCAGCACGGCGAATGCGACCAGGCCGTAGCCCAGACAGACCACGAAGAAATCCAGTTCGCGCCGAAAATGGCTCGTCGCGGGTTGTTCGCCGTGGTCACGACGGGTCTGCGATGCCTGAATCGCTTCGCGCATGAGACGACGTTCACTATCGTCGAAGCGCGGCGGGGCGGCGGCATCGTTTTCGAGTTCGACTTTTTCGATCAGTGCCTGTAGGTCATCGTCTAGCCGCATTGCGTCCTCCGGGTTGATGAATGTTTGCGGGCGACATGTCATCTACTTTCGCATGCCCGCCCTGATTGCGCGTTACACGCGCGCGTGTCCGGCCTGTACGCGCACCAGCGGTGGCGCTCATTGCTGGCTTTCCAGCCAGCGCCGAATCACGCCCACCACATAGGATTGCTCGGTGTCGTCGAGTTCGACGCCCTGGGGTATGCGGTGCCATTTCTCCAGACAACTGCGACAGCAGGTGGCGGTGGCATGCTGGGCGATGAAGACCGGATGATTGCGCATCGGCGTCTGGCGTCCGTCGTTTTTCGGCTGGGCCGGTGCCAGGCGCTCGGCGATGAAACGATCTGCATGTTCGATGACCGTATCGAGCCCGCGCTGCTCGAGATAGGCGGTTTCACGCGCGCCCAGCCTGAAACGGCTACGAAAGCGCGAGCGCTGGAGGTGGGCGAATAGATCGTCGGTATCACGCATACGCCAAGGCTAAAGCGCCAAGCCAGCGAACGCGATAGCCAGGCACGAATCGACCGGCGGCGATGAACGCCCGTGCTAGCGGCATCCCGATACGGTCAGGGGCAGCGCAGCTATGCATGCGTTCGTCGCTGACAGCGAACGCTGTTCAAGTTTGTTCGCCGACGGCCGATATCCGTATCACGAAAATACGAAACCGAGCCGGCAACGGTCTGTTCGAAGGACGGGCCGTGTTGTTGGCGTTGCGACATACGCAAACGCGCTGGTGACCAGGCGTCGGTGCAGATACCCGTGCCGCAGGCAGTGGCCGGATTGAAAACACTTGATCATGCCGGCCGTGGCGATGCTGGCGTGATGCGCGGGGTGGGACGCGGCGCTCATGAACGGCAACCAAAGCCAACCGGGGGATTCCGGAAGCCTTCTGACCCTCGTTTCGGACTTCTACTACCGCTGCGATTCGCAGGGGCGCTTCGTACACCTGGAGGGCGCGGCGCTCGAGCGCGGCGATATCGACCCGGCCGATTGGATTGGCCGAATGCCAGCGGACGTTGGCCTGGGCACGCTCGACAGCGAGGGCTGGCCGTTCCCCGAGCAAGCAGTTTCCGAGTGCGTGGTCAGCTGGGTCGGCGCTAACGGCGCGATACGCTATCTGACCATCGCGGCCGAATGCCTGAAGCAAGCGCAGGGCGGCTGCGTCGGCTGGCATGGCCTGGCGCGCGATATCACCTGCCATCGCAGCCGTTACCGCGAGCTCAAACAGCTGCGTATGGCCATCGATGCGTCGCACGACATGATCTTCGTGATCGATCGCGAGTCGATGCGTTTTCTCTATGTCAACGATATTGCCTGCGAGCTCACCGGCCACGACCGCGAAACGTTCTTATCGTCCTCTCCGGACCGAATGCTGGGCATCGAACGGGCCAAACTCGAAGCCCAGTACGATCGCGTGATCGCCGAGGGCCGGCTCACGGTCGAAGATCGCAGCCGTCTCGGGCGTGGGGGGTTCATGTTGGTCGAGCGCCGCCGCTGCGCGCTGTTCGTGGGCGGGCGTTGGGTGATCGTCAGCATCGTGCACGATATTACCGACCGCAAACTCGCCGAACAGGCGCGGGATCGGCTGAGTCGCATGTATGCCACGCTCAGTGCCTCCAACGAAGCGCTGCTGCGTGCCACCACCCCCGAAGCGCTCTATCAGCAAGTCTGCGAAGCGGCGGTCGCCAATGACGACGTGCTCGTTGCTGCCACGCTGCGTGTCGATGAGACCGGGCCGGCGTTGCGGGTAGCGGGTGTGGCCGGTGTGATCGCGCGGAAGGTGCGCGATCTGGTCGTGCCGCTGGATAAACAGGACGAACGCAGCAACGGCCTGGTTGGTCGCTGTTTTTTTCAAAGTCGTACCCAGGTTGCCGACGATTATCTCAACGATGACCGCGTGCTGCCCTGGCGCCGGATCGCAAGCCGGGCGGGCATGAAATCCGCCGCTGCGGTGCCTATCGTCAAGAATGGCGAGACCGTCGGCGTGATGTTGTTGATTGCCGGACAGCGCGGCGGCTTCGGCGGCGAGGGCGTGCGCCTGATCGAGCGTATGGTCGAGAATCTGGTGTTCGCCCTGGACAATCTCGAACACGAGGCATTTCGTCGCCAAAGCGAAAAACATATCGAATACCTGGCCACGCACGATGCCCTGACGCACCTGCCTAACCGCACGTTGTTCAATCAGTGGTTGTCGATGGCGATCGCCGCGGGTGATCACTTCGCGGTGCTGTTCATCGATCTGGATCGATTCAAGTTCATTAACGATTCGCTCGGCCACGAAGCAGGCGATCAGTTGCTGCAGGCCATCGCCAAGCGTCTGCGTGCCTGTGTCGGCGCCAGCGATCGGGTGGCACGCCTGGGTGGCGATGAATTCGTGGTACTGATCGACAATGTCGACATGGCCGGCGATGTCGAACCGGTCGCCGGGCGCATTCTCGATACCGTGTTGCAGCCGGTGGCACTTAATGGTCAGGAATACCGCGTCACCGCGAGTATCGGCGTGTCACTGCATCCGCAGGACGCGCGCGATGCCTCGGGCCTGCTCAAGCAGGCCGATATGGCAATGTATGGCGCCAAGGAGGATGGCAAGAACAACTTTCAGTTCTATGCCGCCGAACTCCAGGATCGTATGCGCGTACGCATGTGTCTGGAAAACAATCTGCGTTGCGCGCTCGAAAAACAGCAGTTCGAGCTGGCCTATCAGGCCAAGATCAATCTCGCCGACGGTGCGATCGCCGGCGTCGAAGCGCTGTTGCGTTGGCATTGCGACGAACTGGGTCCGATGATGCCCGGTCAGTTCCTGCCGCTGGCCGAAGAGCTTGGCCTGATCGTGCCCATCGGCCGCTGGGTACTGGAAACCGCCTGCGAACAGAATATGGCCTGGCAGCGTGCCGGACTGCCTGCGGTGCGTATGGCCGTGAATATTTCCGCGGTCCAGCTCGGCGACCAGACCCTGGTTTCGCACCTGCGTTCGGTACTCGAACGCACGGGTATGCCGCCGCATCTGCTGGAACTCGAAATCACCGAAACCGCGGTCATGCAGGACATCGCCAGCGCGCTCGCATTGCTGGCCGAAATCAAGCGCCTGGGTGTGATGATCGCGATCGACGATTTCGGCACCGGCTATTCTTCGCTCACCCAGTTGCGCTCGTTGCCCGTGGATACCCTCAAGATCGACCGTTCCTTCGTGCACGAGTTGGCGACCAACAGCACCGATCAGTCCATCGCCAGCGCCATCATTACCATGGGCAAGAGCTTGAGCCTGAACGTCATCGCCGAAGGCGTGGAAAACGCCGAGCAGGAAGCCTTCCTGCGCAATCAGGCCTGCGATGGCATGCAGGGTTTTTATTACAGCCGCCCCGGCGCGGCGGATGTATTCGCCGAGTTGCTCGGTGGCCAGAGACAGCGCTGTACCGGCTGAGTCCGCGTTTGCCCGGATCGACCCTCGCAGGCCATGGAAAACGGATTACGCGGTCCGCGTTTCTCACCGCCATTAAAAACAAATGCCGGCACCGGGCCCTAATAACGCGCAACCGCCGGGCGCGGTGTGCTTGCCGCGTCGACCATCACGCTGGGTGATACGCGGTTCTTGCCGCCATGTTTGGCGTCGTAGAGCGCCGCATCGGCCTGCGCGACGAGAGTATCGAGTGGATGCTCGGCGATGACGCCGGCAGCGGCGCCGATGCTGACGCTCACATGACTGCCGGTCGGCGCATGGGGTATCCCGAACGTCTCGATGGCCCGGCGCAGTCGGTCGGCCATGACCGTCGTTTCGGCAAGCGTTGCATCGAATAGCAGAATGAGAAACTCTTCGCCGCCGTAGCGGATCGCCAGATCCCGGTCGCTGCGTAACTGGGCCGATATTTCCCCGGCGACACATCGCAGACAGGCATCGCCGGCCGGATGCCCGTAGTAGTCGTTATAGGCCTTGAAATCATCCACATCGAGCATGAGTACGCCAAGACTCGTACGCGCATGGCGTCGGTCCGCGTAGAGCAGCGCGCTCTGTCGATCGAATTCGTGGCGATTGGCCAGCCCGGTGAGCGCATCGTGGGTCGCTGCATGCGCGCTGATTTCGTTTTCCAGCCGGTCATGGATACGGCGCAGGAAGGCGTAGCGGGTATCGCGCTCCATTCGATAGTTGGCCACGAGGCTCACATAGCCCACGCCGCTCATGAGCGCCATGCCGATAAAAAACGCGGGAAAGGCGATCTGTGCCGCCAGCAGCACGCCGCAGTAACCGGCGATCAGAATGAGCGTGCTGGCCAGCGCGAATCGAAACGGCGGCCTTTGGTTGACGTTGGCGTAGGTCAGGATGCCGGAAACGGCGTACTGATAGTGCTCGGCCGTCCCGACCTCGCGATTGAGATAGAAGATGAACAGCGACTGGGCCGCCATGGCCAGCGGCATGCTGGCGGACAGGCATTCGCGCAGCCACAGCCCGGGGCGCTGTCGCACCACCAGCCCCGCGACGAGCAACCACGGCGTGACCACCAGCAGGTGACACAACAGCGCGATGTCGAAGGTGGCCGGCAGCAGCAGGTAGTCGACGATCAGGTAGAGGTTGTAGATGAGCAGCGACGGCACGATGGTGCTGGCCATGACCCGGGCGCGATATTCGCGTCGATAGGTCTCGTAGGCCCGTTCGACGGGTGCCGGAAAGCGCAAGCGACGCTGGCGATCGTTCATGCAGCGCTCGATCGTCAGGCGATCGAGCGCATGTTCGCGGTCTGTCGCTTGTGTTTCGGCCAAGGCGGACACAGCCCATGGTGCATACGATGTTGTCTTGTACCACGACAGCACGGTGCAATCATTTGGGCATTCGGCTTAGCTGGCGACAATGCCCTGGGCACGAGCCATGGCATAGGCCGCTTTCGGGCCAGTCCAAAGCGAGGGCAGCAACACCAGCGATACCGGGATCGCGGTAATCACGATCAACTGCTGCAGCGCGCCGATCTGGCCGCTGCCCATGGTCAGCAACACGCCGGCCATGATCGCCATGAGAATGCCGCATAGCGCACGCATCAGCGGCGCGGGTTCGTCATGGCCGGCCGCGACCACGGCGATCGCATAGCTCATGGAATCGCCGGTGGTGGCCACGAAGATCGAGGTCAGTACCATGATTGCCAGCGCCATGGCGGCCCCGCCCGGCAGCGCCTGGGCCACGGTGAGCGTAGCCACATCGAACTTGAAGTCGGCCAGGGCATCGGTGAGATCGAACACGCCGGCCATCTGATAGTGAATGCCCGAGCCGCCCAGCAGGGTGAACCAGATCGTGGTGGCGATCGGCGCCAGCACGGCCACCGAAATGATCATCTGGCGGATCGTGCGGCCACGCGAAATACGGGCCACGAAGATTGCCATCAACGGCCCGTAGCCGATGAACCAGGCAAAGAAGAAGATCGTCCACCACTTCATCCACCACGCCGGCGCGGTCTGGGCGTTCATCGTGGCCATGGTCATGAACGAACTGATGTAGTCGCCCAGGGCCTGGCTATAGGCATTCACCAGAAACAGGGTCGGGCCGAATACGAAGATCACCGCGGCGATGCCCAGAGCCAGAAACACGTTGAAGCGGCTCATCAGCTGAATGCCGCGGTTGATACCGGTCACCGCCGAGGTGACATAGACCACCCCGAGTACCGCGAGAATCGATAGCTGGCTGGTCAAACCTTCGGTCAGGCCGAAGATTTCGTGCAGCCCGTAACTGACCTGGGTTGCCAGAAAACCGATCGGCCCGACCGTGCCGGCAACCACCGCGATAATGCACACGGCGTCGATCACGCTGCCGATCGGCCCGTGGATCAGGCGCCGGCCCAGCACCGGCAACAACAGGCTGCGCGGGCGCAGCGCCTCACCGTTGTCGTAATGGGCATGGGCGAGCACGATCGCGGTCAGCGATCCCAGCACGGCCCAGGCGAGAAACCCCCAGTGTATGAACGATTGCGCCAGCGCATCGGAAACCGCGGCTGCACTGCCGGCCTGGCTATCGAACGCCGGCGGCGTGGTCAGAAAATGATAGACCGGCTCGCCCGCGGCAAAGAACACGCCGCCGCCGGCCAGCAGCGTACACATGATGATCGACAGCCACTTGAACGTGCTCAGTTCCGGTGTATCGATCCCGCCGATACGCGCCCTTGCGGCCGGCGCGCAGGCCACGCCCAGGCCGATGAAGAACGTGGCCAGCAACAACCATTCGAAGTAGCTGCCGAGGGTCGCTGCCGTCCAGGCGAATCCGCCGGCGATCGCGTCGGCGACCCCGTCGAGATCGTAAAGCGACGCACCCAGGAACAGGACCACGAAACCCACGCTCAAGGCAAGCGTGATGGGATCGCCCCAGCGCGAGCGGGGGCCGGTAGCAGATTGATTCATTAACAAGCCGGTTCGTCTACAACGAAGACGCCACCCGCGCATGATCGCGCGCCGGAACCTGCCAGTTCGGCCGCTTTAACGTGTGGTTCGGTCCCCGTTGCCGCATTGTTGCGGTGCAAAATAAAGCGCGCCAGCATACAGCAGTGATGCAAATCGTGAAGTGGCTAGTCGTGGCGCTTGGGCGGCGTGCGCAGCGCCTTGGTTCGCGCGCGGCGGGATTTGTCGTTCAGGCGTTTGCGCTTGGCCGCGCGTGACGGTTTCGTGGCCTTGCGCCGACGGGGTGCCGTGCCGGCACTGCGTACGATCGCCTCCAGGCGCGCGAGCGCATCCGCGCGGTTTTTCTCCTGACTGCGAAATCGCTGCGCCTTGATCACGAGCACGCCGTCGCGGCTGATACGTCGATCACGGCGTTCGAGCAGCCGCGTCTTGTAGCTGTCCGGCAACGACGACGCCTGGATATCGAAGCGCAGATGAACCGCCGTGGCCAGTTTGTTGACGTTCTGCCCGCCCGCGCCGGAAGCGCGCACGGCATGCCATTCGAGTTCCGATTCGTCGATAGATACCCGATTGGAAATCGATAGCGCCATGATTCCAGGTTAATCGATTTCCTGGCGCACTTGGCCGTAGGCGAGCAGCGAAAACAACACCGTGCCGCCGAGCACATTGCCGATGAAAGCGGGCACCAGGCAGTTCCAGAGCGCATCGCCCAGTGCGACCTCGTCGGCGAGCACGAGCAGGAAGGCCTCCATGGAACCCACCACGACGTGGGCGAAACCGCCGATGGCGATCATGTAGGTCGTGATCACGATCACCCAGATCTCCGAGCCGCGGGCGTTGGGCAGCATCCACACCATGGCAGCCACGAAAAAGCCGGCCGGGATGCCGTGCAGCAGCGTTTCCAGCCAGCCTTTTTCCAGCAACGGTCGGGACACCTCGTGGAAAGCGGCCAGCTGGTCGGCCGTGGCGAAGCCGATGATGTCGGTAAAGGTCGCGGCCACCAGGGTGCCCAGCAGATTGGCAATCAGCACCACGCTCCACAGCCGCGCGATGCACATCAGCGCCTGGCGGTTGGTCTGTGCCATGAGCGGCAATACCGCGGTGATGGTGTTTTCGGTAAACAGCTGCATACGCCCGAGCACGACCAGCACGAACCCCACGCAATAGCCGAATGCTTGTAACGGCTCGCGCCAGGGGCTGTCGGGCAGATGGGTGTGTAGCAGGCCTTCGGCAATCACCGAGGTCGAGATGGCGATACCGGCGGCCACGCCCGACCACCACAGCGAGCCCATCGGCCGCGCCATTTCCTCTTCGCCATCGCGGCGAATGGTCTGATAGATCGCACGCGCGGAGACACGCGCGTTCGGGATGGGGCGGGGCGGGCTATCGGGCATTGAATTGTGCGCAACTGGATTTTGCAGCGCGCAAGCCTACCCGAATTTCTCCTGCCGTCCAGCGCTATGCAGGGATGCCCGGGGTACGGCTTGTCTCACGCCGGGCCCGACCCATGTTCGAAGATGAAGCATTCGATAAGGAACAGCGTTATGGCATTTGTTGAAGTCGATCGCGAAAACGACGCACCGGTCGAGTTGTATTACGAGGATGTCGGCAGCGGCAAGCCGGTCGTGCTCATCCATGGCTGGCCCTTGTCCGGGCGTTCCTGGGAAAACCAGGTACCGGCACTGGTGCAGGCCGGCTATCGTGTGATCACCTACGATCGCCGCGGCTTCGGCAAATCCTCGCAGCCGTTTACCGGCTACGACTACGACACGCTGGCCCGCGATCTGAACACGCTGGTCGAGCATCTGGACCTGACCGACATGACCCTGGTCGGCTTTTCCATGGGCGGCGGCGAAGTCGCGCGCTATATCGGCACCTACGGCACTGACCGCGTGGCCAAGGCTGTGCTCGCCGCCGCCGTGCCGCCGTATCTCTACAAGGCCGACGACAACCCCGACGGCGGTCTCGACGATGCCACCATCGCCGATTTCGAAAATGGCGTGAAGGCCGATCGGCCTGCCTTCTTCGAAGACTTTTCCGGCAACTTCTTTTCCACCGAACAGGGCGGGCTTTTGGTCAGCGAGGCCAATCGCCAGTACCACCGCGATATCGCCTGGTTTGCTTCGCCCAAGGGCACGTTGGATTGCATCGCTGCGTTCGGGCGGACCGACTTCCGCGACGATCTGGCGAAATTCGATGTGCCGACGCTGGTCATTCATGGCGATTCGGATGGCATCGTGCCGTTCGAAGTCAGCGGCAAGCGCTCGGTGGATGCGATTGACGACGCCTCGCTCACGCTCATCGAAGGCGGCCCGCATGGCATCAACGCCACCCATGCGGACGAGTTCAACAAGGCCCTGCTCGATTTCCTCGGCTAGGGCCTGTTAAGGCAAATGCCGGGGCCGTGTGCGGCCCCGGCGTACCCACCATGTCTCAATACGGCGAAGATACACGCTCGATACTTGCCGATCTGATCGAAAGCCGTCGCAGTCTGCGCGAGTACAGTGGTGCGCCGGTCAGCCGCGCCGCGCTCGAATGGATCGTGGCCTGTGGCCAGGGGCCATCCGGTGCCGGCCAGCGCAACGCGCCCTCGGCGCATGCGCTCTATCCATTGCGCCTGTTTGCCATCATCAACCGCCTGGACGATTCGAGCTGTCCGCCAGGGCTGTATGCGTTCGACGGGGCGCATCGGCGCCTGGGGCCGCGACTCGGCACGACCTCGCCGCAGGCGTTGCGCGCGACCTCCCTGGCCGACGATCACTGGCTCGAACACGCGGCAGTCGTGCTCGTGGTGGCTGCCGATTACCCGGCCGCCCGGGGCCATTTTGCCGACCAGCAGCCCGATGGCCTGCGCGGCGAGCGGTATGTGCATATCGAGACCGGGGCGGTATTGCAGAATCTGCATCTGGCCACACAGGCACAAGGTCTGGGCGGGGTGATCGTTGCCGGCTTCGACGATCGCCGACTGGCGGGCACGCTGGCGCTGCCGGATGGCCTGCGCAGCGTTGCCTTGTTCTGTATCGGCGCGCCGCCCTAGTCGGCCCGGGTGCCGACGTTTTCGAGCGCAACCGGCGTTCGAAAGTGCAGGGTGCGATAGGGGTAGGGGATCTCGATACCCGCGGCGTCGAGCGCCGCCTTGATCGCAACCACGATCTCGTTGCGAGATTTGCGCGTGCCCAGCGGTGTCGAATCGCACCACCAGCTCACGTCGATATCCATGCTGCTGCTGCCAAAGCCGGTGGCAAAGACCTGCACCGGATAGTCGGGCACGCGGCTTTCGCAGGCGCGGACCGCGGTTTCGATGACCTCGAGTGCGCTGGCCAGATCCTCGTCGTAGGCCACGCCCGTGGTGATATGAATACGCCGTACCCGTTGGTTGGTGAGTACCAGAACCGAGTTCTTGAACAGGCTGGCATTGGGTACGACCAGCAGCTCGCCGGTGACCTGGCGAATATTGGTGACCCGGATATTGATCTGCTCGACCCGGCCCATGACCTCGCCGCTTTCGATGAAATCCCCGCTTTCGAAGGGGTATTTCCAGAGCATGAGCATGCCGGCAAAGAAATTCTCGAAGGTGTCCTTGAAAGCGAAGCCGACGGCGACCGACAGCAGGCCCAACCCGCCGAGGGCCTTGGCGGGTGACAGGCCCGGAAACACCACGATCGCCGCGAGCGTAAGCCCCAGCGCCCAGATGCCCAGCGACAGCAGGCGTTCGATGAGACGGCGTAACGACGGGCGCGTTTTCGAGCGGACCACGCGGGCGGCAATAAACCGGCTCAGCCAGGCCAGCAGCCAGCTCAGCACGAGAATCATCAGCCCGATGCCGATAAACGGCAGATGATCGACGAAATCACCCCAGCTTACGAGCACGGTGTCCTGCACCGACGCCATGACTTCGTCGATCGTATCGGGCGCCGCGGCGGCCTGTGCACTGGATGCCATGCTCGAATGCTCCCCGGTCGTTCGCGCGGCAGTTCGGCCCATTGTTCGCCCGCGGACACACGACTGCAAGCTATTGCCATCGCGTACGTGACCGATTGGCGCACTTGATCCGACGCCCGAACAGCACGGTGTGGCCGCTATGTTCAACATTATCTAGTAATAAGCGAAAGCACCTTTTCGACGTTGTTTTTCAATGTTCTAAAGGGCCTTTGCCACGGCGCGTACGCGCGTTACCAACCCGACACGCCCGCTGTTTTTATGACGCGCTGATACCGCGCGCCCTCCCAAGGGTCGGCGAATAAAGTTTGGCGACATTTCGCCGATCTGTAGCGAGGCCGGGTGGGTGCGCATGCAAGCGTTGTGACCCAAGCGCGTAGCGCTTCTGTATCCCGGCGTGTTTCTTTCATCTTATGCAGGCCAAGCCATGACCGATTCCGCTGCCGCCACCGCTGCCCAGTTCAAGGCGCTGCGCACCGCGATTGATCGCGCGCAAGCCGTGATCGAGTTCGATGCCCAAGGCTACGTCCTCGATGCGAACGACAATTTCTGTCGCACCATGGGGTACGAACGCCAAACGATCATCGGTGAACATCACCGCATGTTCTGCGCGACCGAAGAAGTCGAGAAGCCGGCCTATGCCGAGTTCTGGCAGCGCCTGGCCGAAGGGCATTTCGACAGCGGCGAATATCGGCGTATCGCACGCGACGGCAGCGAAGTGTGGCTGCAGGCCACCTACAACCCGATTTACAACGAGGCTGGCGAGGTCGTGCGCATCATCAAGCTCGCCAGCGATATCACGCGTGAAAAAGGCATTAGCGCCGAACACGCCAGCAAGCTCGATGCCCTGGATCGCTCGCGCGCGGTCGTCGAGTTCGATCTCGATGGCCATATCCTCAAAGCGAACGCCAACTTCCTGAACCTGATGGGCTATAGCGAAGATGAACTGGTCGGTGAGCATCATCGCCGTCTTTGCGATCTGGAGTATGTGCAAAGCCAGGACTACCGCAACTTCTGGGCGCGTCTGGCGCGCGGTGAATTCATCTCCGGCGAGTTTCAGCGCTATACCCGGGATGGCCGCGAAGTGTGGGTGCAGGCGGTCTACAATCCGGTGCTCGATGCGCGCGGACGCCCGACCAAGATCGTCAAGTTCGCCAGCGACATTACCGAGCAGCGACGCAGCCAGGCCGAGGCCGACGGCAAATTCACGGCCATGGATCGTGCGCAGGCCATCATCGAGTTCAATCTCGATGGCACCATCATCACGGCCAACAAGAATTTTCGCGATACGCTGGGCTATCGGCTCGACGAACTGGTCGGCCAGCACCACCGCATGTTCTGTGAGCCCGAATACGCGGCCAGCGAAGACTACAAGCGGCTGTGGCAGAAACTGGCGGCCGGCGAGTATATCGCCGATCAGTTCAAGCGTCTGGCGCGCGACGGCCGCGAGATCTGGCTGCAGGCCAGCTACAACCCCATCTTCGATCTGCACGGTCGGCCCTATAAGGTGGTGAAGTTCGCCACCGACATCACCGCCGACAAGCACCGCAATACGGAATTCGAAGGCAAGGTCAACGCGATCGCGCGTTCGCAGGCCGTGATCGAGTTCGATCTCAAGGGTTATATCCTGGCAGCGAACGATAACTTCCTGAATACCCTGGGCTATCAGCGCGACGAGCTGGTCGGTCAGCATCATCGCCTGCTTTGCGAACCCAGCTATGTAGCCAGTGCCGCCTATCGCGATTTCTGGCTGGCGCTGGCGCGCGGTGA
This sequence comes from Salinisphaera sp. S4-8, assembly GCF_040361235.1. Lineage (NCBI taxonomy): Bacteria > Pseudomonadati > Pseudomonadota > Gammaproteobacteria > Salinisphaerales > Salinisphaeraceae > Salinisphaera > Salinisphaera sp. S4-8. The sequence goes on from NZ_APNF01000007.1 coordinate 135,277, forward strand.
ATTCTTTGGCGGACGTTTCATGCGCATCGGCCGGTTCGGCCAGCGGATCTGGATCCAGGCGACCTACAATCCGATCTTCGATGCCGATGGCCAGCCGTACAAGGTGGTCAAGTTCGCCACCGATATCAGCGAACAGGTCGAGCGCGAAGAACATATCCAGCGCCAGTGCGACGCCATGCGCGATGCGGTCGAACAGCTCAATGGCTCGATCGCCTCGATCGCCGAAAATACGCGGCTGACGCAGGAAATGGCACGTACGACCCAGCGCGAAGCCAGCCAGGGCGTCAAGGCGCTGGACAATTCCACCGAGGCCATGGGCGCGATCCAGAAATCCGCCGAAGACATCGAGGAAATCGTGAAAGTCATTGGCGAGATCGCCTCGCAAACCAATCTGCTGGCCTTCAACGCCGCGATCGAGGCCGCGCGTGCCGGTGAACACGGGCTTGGCTTTTCCGTCGTGGCCGACGAGGTGCGCAAGCTGGCCGAAAAATCGGCCGACGCCACCCGCCAGATCAATCGTCTCATCGGCCAATCGCTCAAGCGGATCGACAGCGGCAACGAGGTCATCCGGGTGGCCCACGATGCCTTCGGTCGCATCGCCGAGGGCGTCGAGCAGACCACATCGTCGGTCGAAGAAATCGCGACCACCACACAGGAGCAACTGGGTACGGCCACGCGTGTCGACAGCCTTATTCGCGAGCTGACCGATTCGGCCCACGAAAACGTGCATCGCGAATCGCGCGAGCAGCACGCGCCGCCGGCCCGGCTCAAGGCCGTCAACGCCGGCTGATGAGTACGCACAGTTTCGGTATTCTCGGCGTCGGCGACGGCGAGGTCGCCTTCGAACTGGACTCGCTACGCGAGGTGGTTGCGCTCCAACAGCCGTTGGCCCGGCTGCCGCGAACGCCGGCATGGGTCAGCGGCAGCTTTACCCTGCGCGGCGCCCAGATCCCGACGGTCGACCTGGCAGCGCTGATGGGCAATGGCCAGCCATCGTCGACCGACGAACAGCGGTATGTCGTCGCCGTGCTTGCCAGCGGCGGGCGGCGCTTCGGTGTACTCGTCGACCGGGTGGGCGATGTCATCAGTATCGATGGCGAACAACTCAATACCCTGGATCGCGCCGACAGCGACGAACGTTTGCTGGCGGCCCATGTATTCTGCCGTATACAAAGCGATACGCCGATTTACGTACTCGATATCGAGGCCTTGCTGGCAATCGAGGGCATGGTCCATGTCAGCGACGAAGCAGGGCGCAAGGCACGCGCAGCGCGTACCGGCAACTACGCGCGCGAAACCGCTCGCAAGCGCGCCGTGATTGCCTGTGCCGGGCCCCTGACGTTTGCCGTGGATGCCGATGTCGTACGCGAAATCGCGGCCTGCCAGGATCTGAGCAAGCCCGCGGTCGCGATTGCCGGTTATCTGGGCAATCATCGCCTGCGCGACGATCTGGTGCCGGTCTTCGATGCGCGCTCGCTGCTCGGCGAGGCCCCGGCGACCCAGCCGCCGGCCCAGTTGCTGGTGATCGATACCGGCCAGGGCAAGCTGGCGTTGGCGGTCGAGCATATTCAGAGCATGGCTACATATCAGTCGCAGGATTGCCTGCCGCTGAGCGGGGCGGCCGATCAATTGCGCGATAGCGTGGTAGCCGGGTTGTTGTCGCGGCCGGGCCAGGCCGATGCGCTGATGCTTTCGCACAGCGCGCTTTTCGCACGCGAGGAGCTCGCCAACATCGCGCGCGTACACGCAGAACTCAATCAGGACATGCTGCAGCAACGTCAGTCAAGCGGACTCGCCTGGCGGCGTTTTGCCTTTCTGCATTTTCAGGTCGCGGGCGAGTTCGTGGTGTGGCTCGATCAACTCGAGGCCGTACTGCCCATGCCCGAGCACTATGCACCGCTTGGCCACGCCAGTGTGTTCGAAGGCGTATTCCGGCATCTGGGGGCCCTGGTCAACCTGGTGGATCTGCGTCGCCTGCTGGGTCGTGAGCAGGCCGCCGGCGGGGATTGCCGTGTGCTGGTGGTGCCGGTGCCGGCCGGGCGTATCGGCTTCATTGTGGACGCCGCCGACGATATCGAATATATCGAAGCGCCGGCCGATAGCCTGCATGTGTATCGGCGCGGCAGCGACGCGGCCAGGCCGACGCTGGCGCAACGGCATCATTGTCTGACGTCGGTGGGTGTGGGCGAACGTAAACAGTATCTGTCGCTGTTGTGCCTACAGGCCCTGGCTGCCGAGTTGCTGGGCGACGAAGCCGCGCTGCCTGCAAGCCTCTGTGCGCCGCCGGCGCTGGCCAGCGCCTAGTCTGTATCCGGTAAGGCGGCATTCGCCGCCGCCGCAGGAAAACTTCGATTCGGGTGAATCCAGATCGCGCTCGGCTGTATATAGTTACAGCTATGGAGCTGATCAAGAAACTCGAGATTCTCGCCGATGCGGCCAAATACGATGCGTCCTGCTCGTCGAGTGGCACGCGCAGGCGCCACTCGCTCGGCGGCAAGGGCATCGGCTCGAGCGAGGGCTCGGGCATTTGCCATGCCTATGCGCCGGATGGCCGCTGCATCTCGCTGCTCAAGATCCTGCTGACCAATTTCTGTATTTACGAATGCAGCTACTGCATCAATCGCAATTCATCGAACGTGGCCCGGGCGCGTTTTACGGTCGATGAAGTGGTGCGCCTGACCCTGGATTTCTACAAGCGCAACTATATCGAAGGCCTGTTTCTGAGTTCCGGGGTGATTCAGAGCCCGGACTATACGATGGGCCAGCTCGTGGAAGTGGCCAGGCGCCTGCGTGTCGATCACGATTTTCGCGGCTATATCCATCTCAAGACGATTCCGGATGCCGACGGCCAATTGCTGGCCGATGCCGGCACCTATGCCGACCGGCTGTCGATTAACGTGGAACTACCCACGCGGATCGCGCTCGCCGATCTCGCGCCTGAAAAGGATCATCGCACCATCAAGCTGTCGATGGCGCGTATTCGGGCGCGCCAGGACGAATACGCCGAACGTCGACGCGAGGCGCGCCGCACATCCAGTCTGTCGCCGCGGCGTATCGCCACGCCGCGCTTCGCCCCGGCCGGCCAGTCCACCCAGATGATCGTCGGCGCCGAGCCGTCGACCGATGCCCAGATTCTGTCCACCACGGCGAATCTGTATTCGGCCTACCGCCTCAAGCGGGTGTATTTCTCGGCCTTTTCGCCGATCGCCGACGCCTCGGCCAAGCTGCCGGCCCGGCGTACACCGCTCATACGCGAGCATCGGTTGTACCAATCCGACTGGCTGATGCGTTTCTACGGCTACGGCCATGACGAAATCACCGCCGGCGTCGATGACAGCGCGAGCCACGGCATGCTCGATCTCGATGTGGACCCGAAGCTGGGCTGGGCATTGCGCAACCGCGATTATTTCCCGGTGGATCTCAACCGCGACGCGCGCGAACGGCTGCTGCGCGTGCCCGGGCTGGGGGTGAAATCGGTCGACCGGTTACTGGCCATTCGGCGCTGGCAGAAAGTCCGGCTCGAAGATCTGGTTGCGCTCAGGGCTGGCGTCAAGAAAGCCATGCCATTCGTAATCTGTGCCAATCACCGACCGGCGCTGGCCGAAGCACCGAGCGCCGCGCTTAGAGCCCGATTTTTGCCCGCACGCGCTGCCCAGCAGGCCTTCGATTTCTAGGCGCTTTGCCATGAGCTTTCAAGCGTCGTTATTCGATTCGCAGAGCACGGCCGGCGATCAGGTCGTTGCGCGTTTTGCGCCGGATTTCGCCGGTTGGCAGAACGCCGCACGGCGATTGCTGGCCGCCGGTATCGCCCCGGCGCGTGTCTGGTGGCAGCCCACGCCCGATCATGAACAGGCAGACGCCGATGCGCCGGCTTCGGGCGCGCGGGTGCCCAAAGCATTCGTTGCCCAGGCACGCACGGTCAGCTGTCATCGCGACGACGATCGCTGGGCGCTGCTGTATCGCTTGCTCTGGCGGCTCACCCACGGCGAACGGCATGTGCTGCAACTCGCCGGCGATGCCGATACGGCGCGCTTTAACCGCTATGCCAAGGCCGTGCGGCGGGATGTGCACAAGATGAAAGCGTTTGTGCGGTTTCGCGAGGTGCCGGATACCGACGACGGCGCGCCACGGTACGTAGCCTGGTTCGAACCGGAGCACTTCATCGTTGCCTACGTCAGCGGCTTTTTCCAACGTCGCTTTGCCAACATGCGCTGGTCGATTCTCACGCCGGTCGGCTGTGTGCATTGGGAAGGTCAAGGCCAGCTCTGGTTCTCGCCGGCCACCGACAGATCCGCCGCCCCCGAAGGCGATGCCCTCGAGCAGGCCTGGCAGATCTATTACCGCAGTATCTTCAACCCGGCACGGGTCAAGGTTCGGGCGATGCAATCCGAAATGCCGCAGAAGTACTGGAAGAACATGCCCGAGGCGCATCTCATCCCCACCTTGCTGCGCGACGCAGACCGGCGCGTGCAGGCGATGGAGGCCAACCGCAAGCACAGTGACGCACTGCGCTGCGGGCCACGCCCGGCCAGCCCCGAGGCCGACAACGCTGCGGCCGTCGCCGCGAGCACGCCGGCATCGCTCGAACGCCTGGCGTTGCAGGCCACCACCTGCCGTAACTGCCCGCTCTGGCAACCGGCGACCCAGACCGTGTTCGGCCAGGGCCCGGCCGACGCCCGCGTCATGCTTGTTGGCGAACAACCCGGCGATCACGAAGACCTGGCCGGCCTGCCGTTCGTCGGGCCGGCCGGCCAGCTGCTCGATCGCGCGCTCGTGGCCGCGGGGCTGTCGCGCGAGCGTTTGTATCTGACCAACACGGTCAAGCACTTCAAGTTCAGCCCACGCGGCAAGACCCGCCTGCATGCCACGCCCAGCGAAACCGAGGTCATGGCCTGTCGGCCCTGGTTGGATGCCGAGATCGGTCTGGTGGCACCAGAGCTGGTGATCGGCCTGGGCGCGACCGCCGGGCGCGCATTGCTGGGCACCGACGTGCGTATAAACCGTGATCGCGGCCGCATCATCACGCACGACGATCGGCGTTATCTGCTGACCGTGCACCCGTCGTATCTGCTTCGGCGCGGGACGGCGGCCGCGAACGCCAGCGAATACCAGCGTTTCGTCCAGGATCTGGCGCAGGCGGTGGACTGGGTTTGAATCAATAGTTCGCCAATGAACGCGAAGGTCGCAAATAAAGGACCTCGATTCGGCGTCGCGATACGCAGCGAACGCAGTTGCAGTCGGAGGTCGGATTAGCCGAAGGCGTAATCCGACAGGAACGTAGCCCCCGAGTTCGATGCCGGTTGGTCGCCGTAACGACTGACCGCTACGACTCACGTGCTTTCTTCGAGCCCGGTGTGAACCCAATGAGAAGTACAGCGCCGATACGGCCAGTCGTAGGTCGGATTAGCCGAAGGCGTAATCCGACAGGAACGTAGCCACCGAGTTTGATGCCGGTTGGTCGCCGTAACGACTGACCGCTACGACTCACGTGCTTTCTTCGGGCCTGGTGTGAAGCGAATGAGAAGTACAGCGCCGATACGGCCAGTCGTAGGTCGGATTAGCCGAAGGCGTAATCCGACAGGAACGTAGCCACCGAGTTCGATGCCGGTTGGTCGCTGTAACGACTCACCGCTACGGGTCACGTGCTTTCTTCGGCCCCGGTGTGAAGCGAATGGAAAGTACAGCGCCGGTGCGGCCAGCGCGTAAGTCGTAGGTGGATTAAGGCAGCGTAATCTCACATCGAACATAGCCTGCGGTACCGATTCGGCCCATGTGGTTCGTCTCGGCGTCGGCCGCTCAATGCAGCCGGATGAAACGGTGCGTCCGCAGCGTCCACGCTTGGCCGGGCCCGGCCCCAGTGTCGAAAAGCAACGCGCCGACTCGCGCACGACACGCCGGGCGTGCATGATCGGCACTGACATTCCGCCTCCAATGGTCGAATCGCATGGCAGACAAAGGCGAAAGCGCACGCAGCAATCTGTTGGGTCAGTTCGCGAGCCTGAGCGGCAGCCTGTCGAAAAAGGCGCTGGGCGCGCTGACAAGGCGCGTCGGCGGGCTGACCCTGGATATCGGACGTACGATCATCCTCGACCGCGCCCAGCGTCGTCTGTTGTCCGACGAGCAGCGCGCCTGGATGAAGCGCGCCGGCGAGGCGATTCAGGATGCACGCCAGACGGCCGGGCTGTCGCGCGATGAGCTGGCCAGCGCGCTCGATCTGGAAGACAAGACCGTGTTGCAGGCCATGGAACAGGGTTCGGCCACCGTATCCTTCGATCTGATTCTGCGACTGACCTCACTTTTGGCGCGCAACGACCCGATCCCGTTCCTGATTCAACTCGTTCGTGGCTTCAACCCGCGGTTGTGGGCGCTCGCCGAGGATTGGGGCGTGGGCCGGCTGCCCGGCATGGTCGAGCGCGATCGGCAATGGATGAACATCTACCGCGGCAATGAAGCTGCCCGCCAGCTGCCGCAGGCGGATTTCGAGCGGGTCATGGCGTTTTGTGAAAGTGCGCTCACCATGGCCGTACAGTTCCAGCAAAGTTCGGCCGCGGGAAATACCTCTGGCGCGGACGATCAGACCGACCGGGCTTGAAAGCCAGGCGAACAGCGGCATCGTCGGCGGATTACCCAAGGCAATACGCACGATGCAAACACTCAAGATCGACCTGGTTTCCGATGTGGTCTGCCCCTGGTGCGCCATCGGCGACGCGCGCCTGCAACAAGCGATTACCCAACTGGATGACGAAATCGATGTGCAACTCGAGTGGCATCCGTTTCTGCTCAACCCCGATGTGCCGGACGACGGGCGGGATATTCTCGAACATATGAGCGCGAAATACGGGCGCAGCGAAGACGAGATGAAAGCCGCGCAGCACGAGATCATGGCCGCCGCGGACGAACTCGGGCTGAACTTCGACCGGGCCCTGGCACGGCGCTCCTGGAATACCTTCGACACGCATCGCGTGCTGGCCTATGCGAAAGAACAGGGCTGCGACGGGGCGTTCAATCGCGCATTGTTCGCGGCGTATTTCGGCCGTGCCGAAAACCCGACCGATGCCGACGTGCTTGCGACGATCGGCGCATCGCTGGGCCTGGATGGGGAACGTATCCGCGAGATCGTGGCCGGTGATGCCTATGCCGAACAGGTCGAGCGCCAAGTCGCCCACTGGCAGTCGTTGGGGGTGTCGTCGGTGCCGTCGTTCATTGTCGACAACCAATATCTGCTCGCCGGCGCCCAGCCGCCCGCGACATTGGCCGATGCCCTGCGCCAGATCGCGGCCGAGCGCAGCGAAAGCGCCTGAATCAGATCTCGGGCGCGGCCGGCGGGCGCGAGGCCTCGGGCACTTCGTTGTCGTCGACGCGGGCGCGCACGTTCGGCAGGTAGTCCGGGTATTCGCGCTGTACGAAATCCAGCAGTGCTTCGCGCATGCGACAACGCAAATGCCAGAGCGTGATCGAGTCGGTGGAACTCATCAGAAAACGAATCTGCATGGCGTGCTCGCCGGCATCCACGACCTGGGTGGTGCCGATGAGTTCGTCCCAGGCACCGTCGGCCTTGAGCAGCCGCTCGAACTCGGCGCGTAGCGGCGGTACCGGCATCCGGTAATCCAGCCACATGAATACGGTCCCCATCAGGCTCGTCGGGCGACGGGTCCAGTTCTCGAACGGGTTTTCGATGAACCACTGCAGGGGCACGACCAGCCGGCGCAGATCCCAGGTGCGCAGCACCACATAGGTGGTGGTGACTTCCTCCACCCAGCACCATTCGTCCTTGAACTTGAGCACGTCCTCGATACGAAAGGGTTGAGACAGCGCGATCTGCAGGCCGGCCAGCAGATTCGACAGCACCGGCCGGGCCGCGAAACCGATGATCAGGCCACCGATACCGGCCGAGGCCAGCAGGCTGGTGCCCAGCTGGCGAATCGACGGGAAGGTCATGAGCGCGGTGGAAATACCGATGATCGCCACCAGCACCGTCAGCCCGCGGGTGAGAAAACGCGCCTGGGTTTCGACCCGGCGGGCCGCGTGGTGGCGACCTTCGACGGCCGGATTGAGGCTGACGATGACATCGCCGATCGCGGTAATCGCTTTCAGCGCTGCCCAGGTCAGGGCCAGGATCAGACACAGGCTGTTGAGATGGCGAATGGCCGCAATCCACGGCACGCTGTCGTCGCTGGCATGCCAGACCGCCTGCAGGGCGACAAAGAACACCACCACGCCGCCGGCGTTGTCGCATTGCTGCAGGAATTCACGGGCGATCGCGCGCCGCTGGATCAGACGATAACCGAGCTTGATTAACAGGATGTAGGCGAAGGTCACCGCGGCGGCGGTGAGCGCGCCGGTGGCCAGGGTTACGGCCCAGCGGCCGATCGGACTATCGAGTGTTTCGAGCATTGCAGACGTTTCCAGAACACCAGGCGCGCCATTGGCCGCCTCAACTGCACAGGCATGCAGTTTTCCTGCCACGCCGCCACCGCGCTGCGTTCTCTACTTCGCGCTGGCGGGTTCGATCGAGACGCTGCCCCGTAATTTCGGTTATTTTGACGCGCAGGGATAGAGGCCGATGTGCCGCGACGGGCGAATCCATGTCGCGCCAGCGAGCAGATTGAAGCAAAAAAAGGAGTGGGGCTTGGCGTTAGCAGGTTTTTGGCGCAGGCGGATTAGCGTGCGCATTCTGGTGTGGTGCCTGGCCCTGGCGAGCAACGGCTGTGCCTGGCAGGCCGCCCAGTTCTGGGTGGCTGGCGAACAGGTGGCGCTGCGCGAAACCGATGCCGACGAGCGCCCGCCCGCGAACGCGGCGCCGAAACTGCTCGTGGTCGCGATCGACGGTATCGACCGGCATCTGCTCTACGACATGCTGCGTGCCGGCGAACTGCCGGAAATGGCACGTCTGCTCGGCGATGACGGCAGACAGCAATTCGCCCATGCCTGGTTCCAGGATTCAATCGTCAGTGTATTGCCCTCGTCCACGGCGGTGTCGTGGGCGACCACGGTGACCGGCGCCACGCCGGCCGAACATGGCGTCGCCGGCAACGAATACTTCATTCGTGCGACCGGCGAATATGCGGCGCCGGTGCCGGTGACCATCCATGACGCCACACCGGTATTCGAAATCTATACCGACGGCTATGCCAACGACTTGCTGGAAGTGCCCACGATCTACCAGCGCCTGCGCGAAACCGATCCCGGCGTACGCATCTGGGTGGGCATGCACCAGTTCTATGCCGGGGCCGACCGGCTCATTCTCACCGATCGTACCGCGATGCTGGATGCCTTCCAGAGTCTGTTTGCCGAGCATGTGGCCGGCCAGCTCACCGGCGAGCAGTCGTTGTCGCTGTTCGAGGAGCTCGATGAAGAAGTCATCGAGAACATGGACGATCTCATCGAGGACGAACCCGCCGCGGACGTGATCACGATCTATCTGCCCGGCCTGGATCACTACGCGCATATCCACGACGCCGATCCGGATGTCTCGCGTCGCGACTATCTCAAGAAGGGCCGATCTGCGCGAATCGCTTGCCGAGGCCGGCGAGCTCGACGATCGCTATATCGTGATCACCTCCGATCACGGCCATACCGGCGTATTGCACGACGATGCCCATTCGTTGTCGACCGACGGCGAAGGCGAGCCGCCCAATCTGCTCGAAGCCGCCGGCTTTACCCTGCGGCCCTACGAACTGGCCGTCGATGACGACGTATTTTTCGATGCGGTGATTGCCTATCAGGGCGCGCTGGCCTATGTCTACGTGGCCGATCGCACCACCTGTGCAACGCGCGACGCCCCCTGCGACTGGACCCGCCCGGCGCGCGCCGAAGATATCGAAACCGCGGCCGAAGCGTTCTATCGAAACAACGAAGACGGCCTGCTCGTGCCGGAATTGCGGGGCACGCTGGATATGATTCTGGTGCGTACCGCGGCTTCGGACAGCGATGCCGAACAGGTCTTCGAAGTGTATATCGGTCACGGCAAGACCCAGCCGATCGCGGCCTATCTGGCGGCTCATCCGCATCCGAGCTATGTCGATATGCCGCAGCGCTTGCACGACCTCACCGTGGGCCGCCACGGCGATCGTGCGGGCGATCTGATTCTGGTGGCCCACAACGGCGACCGCGACGACCCGGCCCAGCGTTATTATTTCGCCCCGCTTTATCACTCCTGGCATGGCAGTCCGTCGGCGCGCGATTCCGATCTGCCACTGATCGTGGCCCGGCACGGTGACAATCGCGCCGCGATTGGGCGTATCGTGCGTTCGGCGCTGGCCGGCGGCCACGATCAGCGCCGGATTGCCGATGTACTCATGCGCCTGCGCCAGGGCGCGCCCGAACGTGCTAAATCTTCCGCGAGTCAGTGACCATGACCGAGCCGAATACACAAACCATCGAAGCCACGATTCTCAGCCAGGTCGATGCCGGCGAGCCCGGGGCCACGATCTGCCCGTCGGATGTGGCGCGCAATCTGTGGGCAGCCACGGAATGGCGCGATCACATGGGCGCGGTGCGCGCGGCCGCCGCGCGTCTGGCCGAGGCCGGTGAGATCGTGGCCACCCAGCAGGGCACGGTTGTGGATGTGCGCAGCGCACGCGGGCCCATTCGCCTGGGACGCCCGGTCGATACCGTATCCAGCAACGGCTGATCCGGTTCGCGGGCCCGGTGGCGGATCACGCCGTATCGGGCCCGTTCGGTAGCGCCGGCGAGCTGTCGCCGGCCCCATCCTGCGGTGGCGGGGCGCTGCGATGCCACACATCCAGCTGCGGAAAGGCGATCGTGACATCGTGTTCGCGAAAGGCGGCATCGATAGCGAAATTCAGATCCGAGACCACGAAAAAGCGCCGGGTCACATCGCGAATGAAACAGCGCAGCTCGAAATCCAGCGCCGAATCGCCAAAACCGCGAAACAGGGCAGCCGGGGCGGGTACGCCGGCGCGGCCGTCGCTGATGACATCCTTGTTCTCGCTTGCGACCTGTAACAACAGCTTTTCTACCAGTCGCACATCGCTGCCGTAGGCCACGCCCACCGGCGCGCTGATGCGCCCGTAGCGATCGCGCAGATTCCAGTTCTTCAGATGCAGGGTCAGCAGTTCGGAATTGGGTACGACCACGGTGGTGCGCTGTAGTGTTTCGATCTCGGTGGCCCGGATACGAATACGGCGTACGAAGCCTTCGGTTTCGCCCACGGTGATGTAGTTACCGCGGCGTACGGGCTGTTCGAACAGCAGAATCAGCCCGGAGACGAAGTTGTTCACGATTGTCTGCAGGCCGAAACCGATACCCACCGACAGCGCACCGGCGATGAATGCCAGTTTGGTCAGATCCAGGCCGACATAGCTGAGCACCACGAGGGCCGCGATCACGAACAGCACATAGCCGGTGATCGTGGCCACGGCCTCACGCGTATGCGTCTCCATGGGTGTGCGGGCAAGCCACTGGTTTTCCATGCGCCCGGTAATCCAGCGAATGACGGTGGCCAGTACCACCAGCAGCAGCGCGCCCATGATCAGCTGTGCCGGCACGATCTGGATCTGGCCGAGATTGAACCCGGTCCAGGCCAGATGGCGGAGCATGTCGAAGCTCGTTCGCGACAGGCCCCAGATACGCAGCAACACCAGCGGCACGGCCAGCCAGATCGCCAGATGCAGCAAGGCCGCGATCAGATCGGCCTCGCGAAAGCGCTCGCCGTCCTCGACATTGAGTACGCGTCGCAAACGTTGCTGCCAGGCGCGATGGCCTTCATTCAGGCCGTTGGCCAGCCGGTCGGTCGCACGGCTGGCAAGCCAGGCGAGCAGGATCGTGGCCAGGGTCAGGGCGGCCTGGGGAATCGGCAGTCCGTTCCAGTGATCGGCACGCCACCAGCCGTAGAGTGCGGCACCGGCCGTGGCCAGGGTGGCCACACACAACAGCGCGGTAATACCCGCGCCCAGACGATTACGCATTCAGTTTACGGCCCCCGGTTGCACGATGGGTGATCGGTGTTTGCCTGCGTGATGCACGCGTACGACGAAACCTGTTCTGCCCGAATATGAACATACCCGTATGCCGGGCGGGGCCACAACACGCGTATGCGCATGCCCGTGTACCGCCGCCAACAGCCGTGAGCCGGCAACAGGCCCCTGGCGAGGCGTTTCGACGGCGCTGATTCGTTGCGGGCGGGGCAAGCGTCACCCGTGGGCGCAGCGCTGGTCAAAAATGGTGCATATGCAATGTTGCGGTGCAACAGGGTAATAATAATTGTTTTGCTGCGGCGCAAGTCAGCGACTCCAAGTGGCGACATGCCAAGTCGCAATGGTGTGTTTGCGGCAAGTGGCACGAATTTCGCGATAGCCCGGGGCGAGCCGGCGTCTGCAGGCGGCGATGCCGCTGGGGCAGGGTCGCAGGCACATCATTTTTACCTGGGCCCATGACGCCCGTATTGCCTCGTTTGAAGGGAGATCGAGATGGAAAAGAAGGCCATGACCCGCGCGATTCTGGATGCCAAGAAAGCCAAGGGGTTGCGCTGGGACGATATCGCCGGCGAGATCGGCATGGCGCCGGTATGGACGGCGACCGCCTGTCTGGGTGAGGCCTCGGCGACCGAGGAGATTGCACAGAAGATTACCGCGGTGCTCGACCTGGGCGACGACGTCGCCGAAGCGCTGCAGGAGTGCCCGCTCAAGGGCCAGTGGATGGACAAGACCATCCCGAGCGATCCGCTGCTCTATCGCTTCTACGAAATTCTGTCGGTGTTCGGCCCCGGCGTGAAGCAGTGCATTCACGAGGAATTCGGTGACGGCATCATGTCGGCCATCGATTTCATGATCGATGTCGAACGCGAGGAACACCCCAAGGGCGACCGCGTGAAGATCGTGATGAACGGTAAGTTCCTGCCCTATGTGCGCTGGTAGTACGCCGCAAGATCGCGGCTGCGATCACATGGTTCCGATTTCATTGGGGGATTATTCATGTCGTATCTAGAACCCGCCGAGTTCGTCCAGAAGATGGTCGACTCCGGCGAATCCAAAATCTATATGGGCCGGCGCGACACCATCGTGCGTGCCTATATGGCCGGCGCCATCCTGGCGCTGGCGGTGGTCTTTGCGGTCACCATCACCGTGAACACCGGTAACCCGCTGCTCGGCGCGGTGCTGTTTCCGGTGGGCTTTTGCATGCTCTATCTGATGAAGTTCGACCTGCTCACCGGCGTGTTCATGCTCACGCCGCTGGCCTGGCTGGACAAGCGCCCGGGGGTCACGATCGGTCGGGTGCTCGAGAACTGGGGGCTGGTGTTCATCGGCAATCTCGCCGGTGCGTTGACGGTGGCGGTGATCATGTCGATCAACTTCACCTACGGGTTCGATACGCCGGTCAACGAGGTCGGCCAGACCATCGCCCATGTCGGCGAGGGCCGTACGCTCGGCTACAAGGAACATGGCTTCGGTGGCTGGCTGACACTGTTCATTCGGGGTTGCCTGTGCAACTGGATGGTGTCGATGGGCGTGGTCGGCGCGATGGTATCGACCTCGGCCACCGGCAAGATCGCGGCCATGTGGATGCCGATCATGGTGTTCTTCTATCTCGGCTTCGAGCACTCGGTGGTGAACATGTTCCTGTTTCCGCTGGGCCTGATTCTGGGCGGCGGTTTCACCCTCGGGGACTACATCTTCTGGAACGAAATCCCCACCGTGCTGGGCAATATCGTGGGCGGTATTTCGCTCACCGGTCTGACGCTCTACTCCACCCATGTGCGGACCCAGCCGCGCCGGGAGATCGTTTGATCGGTCGAGCGCTTGTACGCTCGGTAGCGACACGCGCCGGTTTCGGCGCGTGTCGTTTTACCTGCGCTTTGTCTGTCGCTAGCGGCTGTCGGCGCGAGCCGCGCACATCGTCATGCCCTCTTTACTAACGGTCACGACCGGCCAGGCGAGTTCGGCCGGACGCAAGAAGCAGAACCAGGATTTTCACGGCCTGTACGTGCCCCAGGGCACGCCGCTGCATACCAAGGGGATCGCGGTGGCTATCGCCGATGGCATCAGTAGCAGCGATGTCAGCCAGATCGCCAGTGAAACCGCGGTTTCGAGTTTTCTGGAAGATTATTACTGCACCTCGCAGGCCTGGTCGGTCCGCCGCGCCGGCGAACGGGTGATTGCCGCGCTCAATTCCTGGCTTTATGCCCAGACGCGCCAGAGCCAGTATCGCGACGATGCCGATCGTGGCTATGTGTGTACCTTCAGCGCGCTGGTGCTCAAGGCGGCCAGCGCCTATCTGTTTCATGTCGGCGATACCTGTATCTATCGCATCCGCGACGGCGCGTTGGAGCGGTTGACGGAAAGTCATCGGCTGCGTATTTCCCGTTACGAGAGCTATCTCTCGCGGGCGTTGGGTGTCAACGATCGGGTCGAGATCGACTACCAGCGCCTTGCCATCGCGTCGGGCGATGTGTTCGTGCTGGCCACGGACGGCGTCTATGAATACACCGACGATCCGACCCTGATTGATACGGTCGCCGTGCATGGCGACGACCTGGAAGCCGCCGCGGCCCATCTGGTCGATATGTCCTACGAGCACGGCAGCCACGACAATCTCACCGTACAGCTGGTGCGTATCGATCGTGTCGGCGAAGCCAGCGCCGACGATATCAGCGAAGGTGTGGCACAACGCGCCTTTGCCCCCGTGCTGGAAGCGCGCATGCATTTCGAAGGCTATGAAATCGTGCGCGCCTTGCATGTCAGCGGGCGCAGCCACGTGTTTCTGGCCCGTGACGAAGTCGACGGCGCGCCGGTCGCACTCAAGATACCGGCCAGCGATCTGAAAGCCGATCCGGTGCTGCTCGAACGCTTTCTGCTCGAAGAATGGATCGCACGCCGTATCGATAGCCCGTACGTGCTCAAGGCCTCGGCGCCGCGTCAGAACCCGACGCATCTGTTCGTTGCGATGGAATATATCGAGGGCCAGAGCCTGTCGCAGTGGATGGTCGATCATCCCAGGCCCGATATGGCCAGTGTGCGGCCCATCGTCGAGCAGATCGGCAAGGGCGTGCTCGCCTTTCATCGCCAGGAGATGATTCACCAGGATCTGCGGCCCGACAATATCCTCATCGATACGCTGGGCACGGTGAAGATCATCGATTTCGGCGCGGTGGCGGTCGCCGGTATTCGGGAAAGCGCGGGGCGTCTGGGCAGCGACGACGTGCTCGGTACCAGCCAGTATGCCGCCCCCGAGTATTTCGTCGGCGCGGGTGGTTCCACGCGTTCGGATGTGTATTCGCTGGGCGTGATTGCCTATCAGATGCTCACCGGGCATCTGCCGTACGGGCCGGACGTATCGCGGGCGCGAAATGCCACCGATCTGAACCGGCTGCGTTATACCAGCGCGATCGTCTACAACGACGACGTGCCGGTCTGGGTCGACAACGCATTACGCAAGGCCCTGCACCCGAATCCCGACAAGCGCTACGCTGAGGTGGCCGAATTCGTCTACGACCTGCGCCATCCGCGCGGCGAACTCGTGGCCGATCATCGCCTGCCGCTGATCGAGCGCGACCCCAATCGCTTCTGGAAAGGGCTGTCGGCAGTGCTCGGTCTGATCGTGATCGGCCTTGTGAGCTATATCGCCCTCGGCTGAGGCGTTGAAAACAGCGGATCAAGGCAGCTGTTTGGGTGCGCGACTAATAAGCGCCTGCCAAGGGCTCGCCATAGCCGCCCGCGGCCATCGCCGGCAGGTGCTCGATCACATCGTGCATGATTTCCAGATGGCGATGGCATTCCTCGCGGCTGGCGGTGCCGCCCAGGCATATGCGCACGGCCTCCGGCGCCGGCGCGCGCATGGCAAAGGCATCGGATACGACCGCGGCGATGCCATGTTGCTGCAGTCGTGTGGCCAGTTCGATACGGTTCCACGGAGCCGGTACCGGTAGCCACAGATGAAAGGCCTCCGGCTGGCTCTGGTATTCGATTCCGCGCAGCACGCGTGTCGACAATGCCTGCCGTGCCATCGATTCCTCGCGAATCGCGCGGGTCGCAGCGCGTACCGTGCCATCCTCGATCCAGCGCGTGGCCAGGCGAATCATCGCCGGGTTGGCCATCACCGATAGCGTCGCCATGGTGGACGACACGCGGGCGGTGTAGCGCGCATTCGGGGTCACCAGATAACCGATGCGCAGACCCGCCCCCAGCACCTTGGACAGGCCAGCCACATAGAACGTCAATTCGGGCGCATAGGTGGCGATCGGCGCAAGCCGCTGTTTGGGCAGGCAGCCGTAGGGGTCGTCCTCGATGATCGGCACGCCATAACGCAGCGCGATTTCGGCGATGGCCGCGCGGCGTTCGGCGGGCAGGGTGGTGGTGGTCGGGTTGTTGAGTGTGGGGTTGATATACAGCGCCTTGGGCGGGTCGGCCGCGCACAACGCAGCAAAGGCGTCCGGATCGAGTCCGTCGCGGTCGGCAGGCAAGGCGGCCGGGCGAATACCCAAATGGGCCGCAATGCCCTTGATGCCGGGATAACTGATCGCTTCACAGGCCAGGCTATCCCCGGCGCGTAGCAGCGAGGCGCACAGGCCCAGCAGCGCACTATGCGCGCCCGGGCATACCAGGATATTGGCGCAGTCGGCCCGGGGCAGGCGCTGGGCCATCCAGGCAGCGCCGGCTTCGCGGTCGCGTTGCGCGCCGCCGAATTCCTGGTAGCGCAGCAAGTCGTAGACATCGTGACCCGAGCCGAGGCTGGCAAAGCCTTCGCGCAGCCGGGCGCGCAACGCAGGCGAGCGCGGTTCCGGCGGCATATTCATGCGCATGTCGATAGGCCCGACTGTGCTGGCATGGCGTACCGGATCGCTTCTGATCTCGCCGCGTACATAGCTGCCGCTGCCGGGGCGCCCGGCAATGAGCCCACGTTCGGCGGCTTCGGCATAGCCGCGTGCGGCGGTGCTGAAATTCACCCCCAGCGTGCGCGAGAGCGCGCGCAGCGGCGGCAGTTTCTGCTCGGCGCGCAGACGGCCGGCCTGAATATCTTCAGCGATCGCATCGGCGATCGCATGATAGGTCGGCCGATCGCAGGCGGTGATCGCTGCACACCAGCGGCTCAGATGGTTGTTCATGACTGCCCTCGAATCGTGCGCGGCACGCGGAATTCACCAGTGTGGTGCGCGCTCTTCATCACGCTTTCCCGCCGTTACCGGTCACGCGAAAAATAATCGCCCGCCGCGCAGCTAAACGCTAGCACAGTTTTCGCGTAAATGATCGACAAATGATCGCATTGTATGGCCGATCATTTGGCACAGGCGTTGCAACATCCTTGCTGACCGACGCCGGTGCGTCGGCCTGACATATGGCCACTCAACAGGAGACAACCCGATGCCTGAAGTCACCACAGCGAAAGTGCAGAAAGGCGATTATTTCGTCGACTACGAAGACAAGGTCTTCGAGGACGTACAGGCCGAACCGGGCGAGAAAGCGCTGGTGACGTTTCATACCGTCGCCTTCGAGGGCTCGATCGGCCTGGTGAATATGCTTCAGGCCAAGCGGCTGCTGCGCAAGGGTTTCGAAACCACCATTCTGCTCTACGGGCCCGGCGTGACACTGGGGGTGCAACGCGGTTTTCCCACCATTGGCGACGAAGCCTTTCCCGGCCATCAGAACTACGAAAACCAGCTCAAGGCATTCATGGACGAGGGCGGCAAGGTCTATGCCTGTCGGTTTGCCCTGCAGGCGCTCTACGGCCACGGCGAACCAGCACTTGTGGAAGGCATTCAGCCGATCAGCCCGCTCGATGTGCTCGATATCCAGCTGATCGCACGCCGCGACAATGCCTATGTCGTGTCCACCTGGACCATGTAGCGCCCACGTCGCGATGCGTGAATCCCGAACCGTGAAGGTCGCAGCCGTGCAATTGCAGCCGGTGCTCGATAGTGCCGACGGCACGGTCGCGCGGGTGCTCGACGAAATTGCCGCGGCCGCCGCCGAGGGCGCACAGCTGGTGGTCTTTCCAGAGACCGCCGTGCCCTATTACCCGTACTGGTCGTTCGTCATGGCGCCCATGGCCATGGGCGACCGCCATCGTGCCCTCTATGCGCATGCGCCGAGCGTGCCCGGCCTGGTCACCGATGCGGTGGCCGCGGCCGCGCGTGCCCACGAGATCGTGGTGGTGCTTGGCATCAACGAGCGCGACCACGGCACGCTCTACAACTGCCAGCTGGTGTTCGACAGCGACGGCGAGATCGTACTCAAACGTCGCAAGATCACGCCCACCTACCACGAACGCATGGTCTGGGGCCAAGGCGACGGTTCCGGGCTGCATGCTGTCGATACCGCGGTCGGGCGTGTCGGCGCGCTGGCCTGCTGGGAGCATTACAACCCGTTGGCGCGCTATGCACTGATGGCCGACCACGAACAGATCCATTGCAGCCAGTTCCCGGGCTCGCTGGTGGGCCCGATCTTTGCCGAACAACAGGAAGTCACGCTGCGCCACCATGCATTGGAAGCTGGCTGTTTCGTGGTCAATGCCACGGCCTGGCTCGATGCCGATCAGATCGAAAGCGTGACCCCCGACCCGGCGCTCCAGAAAGGCCTGTCCGGCGGTTGCTATACCGCCATCATCGCCCCGGACGGCTCGCATGTGGTCGAGCCGCTACGCGATGGGCCGGGCCGACTGATCGCCGACATCGATCTGGATCTGATCACCAAGCGCAAGCGCATGATGGATTCGGTCGGCCATTACGCCCGCCCGGAATTGTTGTCGTTGCGTATCGACCCGCGCTCCCACGCGACACGGCACGCCGATCCCGTGCGGGTTGCGACCCCGTCCTTAGCTGAATCCGAGGAATCCGACCATGGCGAATCCGAGCCGAACGCTGCTTACCGAGATGCAATCACTCGGGCTTCGACTGGCTGACCCGAGCCAAGCACAGTACCAGGGCGCACCCAGCCGGCGCGGCGGGGCCGGGCCGTCGGATCACAAGGCGGTGACCGTCGACGGCCAGACCGTGATGGTGCCAGTGCATACCGGCCATTCGCAGCGCTCGCCGTTCGCCACCGACAGCCAGGGGCGGCTTACCCGCAATGGCGAGCCGGTGACCACCATCGGTTTTGCTCCGCAGCCGCGGTTCTATGGTCGCGAAACCGCCGACGGCATTCCCTACTGGAAGATCGCCCAGCTGCATTCGCGTGACGTGCTGGCCACGACCGTCTTTCAGACCTGTGTGCGCTATGGCCGCCGGTCGACCTCATGCCAGTTCTGTGCGATTGGCCAATCGCTGGCCGAAGGGCGCACCATCAATCGCAAGACGCCGGAACAGCTCGCCGAAGTGGCCCGCGCCGCGGTCGAGCTCGACGGCGTGACGCATATGGTGATGACCACCGGCACGCCCAATTTCACCGATCGCGGGGCCGCGATTCTGTGTGAAAGCGCGGCCGCCGTGCGCGCGGCGGTGGATCTGCCGATTCAGGCGCAATGCGAACCGCCGGACGATCCAATCTGGTTCGAGCGGCTCAAGGCCGCCGGCGTGGATTCGCTGGGTATGCATCTGGAAGCGGTCACGCCCGCGGTGCGCGAGCGCATCATGCCGGGCAAGGCCGAAGTCACGCCCGATGCGTATCTGCGCGCCTTCGAGCAGGCGGTCGCGGTATTCGGCCGTGGTCAGGTCTCGACCTATATTCTGGCCGGACTGGGCGACACGCGCGAAGCGATTATCGACATGAGCCGTGCGCTTATCGCGCGCGGGGTCTATCCGTTCGTGGTGCCGTTCGTACCGATCACCGGTACGCCGCTGGAAAATCACGCCGCCCCGAGTGCGGCCTTCATGCAGTCGCTACTCGAGCCGATCGGCGAAATGCTCGGGGCCGCCGGCATGCGCTCGGCCGATATCAAGGCCGGCTGCGGGCGTTGCGGTGCCTGTTCGTCGCTATCGGCTTACGAGCGCAGCGCCGAGATCGCGTGATGCTGCTCGACGGCGACGACTACAAGGTGGCAGCCTTCGTACCTGCGGCGTACAGCGTCAAGCGCGCCGATCGCGCCTGGGAGATCCGTGCCGCCCAGCGGCTGCGCAAGCAGGTGTTCTGCGACGAACAACGGCTGTTCGCGCACACCGATCGCGACGCCATCGATGCGATCGCGACACCCATCGTGGCCCTGTCATGGAATGGCGGCATGGCCGAGCAGGTCGTGGGTACGGTCCGTATTCATGCCGACGACGATGGTCTCTGGCACGGCTCGCGGCTGGCCGTGGCCCGCGGCTTTCGACGCATGGCAGGGCTCGGCCGTGAACTCATTCGGGTCGCCGTGGGTAGTGCCCATGCCCGTGGCTGTCGTCGATTCACCGCCACCGTGCAGATGGCCAACGTGGCGTTTTTCGAATCCCTGCACTGGCAGACCTTGGAACAGGTTCGCGTGTGCGGTGCACCGCATGCGCTCATGCAGGCCGATCTGGCCTGGTATCCGCCCTGTGCACCGGACACATGCGCGGTCGTCGCGCCGCGCCGGGCGGCCGCATGAACAGCCTCGATGCCGTAGCCCAGGCCGCGCGCTCGGCCAAGGGCATTACCGGCAAGACCGATATCGCCGCGGTCATGGACACGCTACGTGCCCACGGGGCCGATCCAGGCGCGATTCGTATCGGCGACGATTGCGCAGCGATTGCCGATGGCGACGGCTGGCTGCTGTTCGCGATCGAAGGTTTCGTCAAAAGCTTCGTGGCGCGTATGCCGTGGTTTGCCGGCTACTGCGGCGTGATGGTGAACATCAGCGATATCGCGGCCATGGGCGGGCGTGCCAGCGCCGTTGTCGATGCCGTGTGGAGCCGCGATGTAGCCCATGCGCGCCCGATCGTCGAAGGCATGGCCGCTGCAGCGCAGGCGTACGGCGTGCCCATCGTAGGTGGCCACAGCAATGCCCATAGTGACGACGAACAGCTGTCGGTGGCCATCATCGGCCGGGCGCGACAGCTGCTGACCAGCTTCGATGCACAGCCCGGCGATGTCCTGGTGGCCGCCATCGATCTGCGCGGGCGTTATCGCCACCCGTTGCCGAACTGGGATGCGAGTACCGATGCGCCGGCACCGCGTCTGCGGGCCGATCTCGCGTTGTTGCCGGGCCTGGCCGAGGACGGTCTGTGCCGCGCGGCCAAGGACATCAGCATGGGCGGTTTGGTGGGCACGGCCATGATGCTGGCCGAGTCGTCGCAGGTGGGGGCTGTCATCGATATCGACCGCGTGCCGCGTCCGGATACCGCCGAGCCCGCCCGCTGGCTGTGCGAAACCTTTCCCAGCTTCGGTTTTCTGCTGGCCGTGGCGGCGGCGGATGTCGACGCCGTAATCGCGCGCTTTTGTGCCCGCGATATCGCCTGTGCCGCGATCGGCCATTGCGACGACAGCCTGCGGCTGCGTCTACGCGCGGGCCGCGCCGAACGCGAGATCCGCGATTTTCGAACCCAACCCTATATCGCCTGTGCACGGACACAGGCTGTTGCCGAGTCGGAGTCCTTTCATGCCTGAAACCTGGTTCAACGTGCGCTGGCCGGACGATCGCCGTATGCGCTGTTATTCGCCGTCGAGCACGATCACCCAATTCTTCGAGCCCGGCACGCGTTACGCGGTGCCGGAGTTCGTGCGTATCGCGCGCACGGCACTCACGCACGCCGGCGAACGGGTACGCGCGAAGTACGGCTATGCATGCAGCGCCTCGGCCGAACAGCTGGTGGCCATCGAGCGCGCCGCGCAGGCGTTTGCAAGCGATGCCACGGTCACCGTCGAGGGGTTCGAACGATGAGCCGTTTCATGCGTCGTGCCATGATCGACGGCCCGGATATCGGCCGTCACTGGCCGGTGGTCGTGATCGGCGGCGGCCAGGCGGGGCTGTCGGCAAGCTACTGGCTCCAGCAGGCCGATATCGACCATATCGTGCTGGAAAAGCATCGGGTCGGTCACGCCTGGCGCGACAAGCGCTGGGATACCTTCTGTCTGGTCACGCCCAACTGGCAATGCCGGCTGCCCGGTTTCGGCTACGACGGCGACGACCCTAACGGCTTCATGGAAAAAGACGAGATCGTGGCCTATCTCGAGCGCTATGCGGATTTCGTCGATCCGCCCCTGCGCGAAGGCGTCACCGTTACCCGTCTGGGCCGCGACGAACGCGCTACGTTCCGCGTCGAAACCAGCGCCGGTACGGCCACCGCCGATCAGGTGGTGCTCGCGGTGGCCGGTTACCACGTGCCGCGCGTGCCGCGTATCGCCGAGCGTGTGCCGACCACGATCGACCAGCTGCATTCGGTCGACTATCGCAACCCCGAGCAGCTCGCCGCAGGCGAGGTCATGGTCGTAGGCACGGGCCAGTCCGGTTGCCAGATTGCCGAAGACCTGCACCGGGCCGGCCGGCGTGTGCATTTGTGCGTGGGCAGCGCCCCGCGCGCACCGCGGGTCTATCGCGGCCGCGATTCGGTGGACTGGCTCGAACGCATGGGCACCTACGATGTCACGGTCGCCCATCATCCCGAATCGGAATACACGTTGCGCCACAAGGCCAACCACTATATGAGCGGGCGCGACGGTGGCCACGAAATCGATCTGCGCGCGTTCGCGCTCGATGGTATGCAGCTCTATGGTCGCCTGGCGACGATCGAAGCCGGCGGGCGCATGCGGTTCGAGGCCAATCTGGCCGACAACCTCGATAGCGCGGACGCCACCTACTGCAAGATACGCGACAGCATCGATGCCTATATCGCCGAACAGGGCATCGACGCGCCCGCTGCCGAGCCGTATCGACCGGTCTGGCAGCCGCCATTCGAGCCCGAAGCACTGGCGCTCGATGACAGCGGCATCCGCACGATCATCTGGGCGACCGGTTTCGCCGGCGATTTCTCCTGGGTGGAAGCACCGGTGTTCGATGGCCGGGGCGAGCCGGTACATCGGCGCGGCGTGACGCCGGTCGACGGGCTGTATTTTCTCGGGCTGCCCTGGCTCAATACCTGGGGCTCGGGACGGTTCGCCGCGGTCGGTGCGGATGCCCAATATCTGGTCGATCAGATCGCCGCGATTCAGGCTGCACCCGCGCTCGCCGATACGGGGTGAGCCGGTCGCGGCGTTTTGACCGGGCGAAACGGCACGGTCGCTGCATCGGGTATGCCATCGTTACGCTGCAACCCGATCGCCATGACCCGCGCGCTTTCCATCCGGCCTCTGCTCACCGCCACCCACCGCTACGAAAAGACCGTTTCGACACGGGGCCGCGGCCACGGCGTGTATATCGACGCCCCGATTCTGGCGTACCTGATCGAAACCCTGAACGGGCGCATTCTCTTCGACGTGGGCTGCGATTATCACAAGATCGCCACGCCCGAACTGCGCAAGAAATACCTCGAGCCCATGCGGCCGACGTTCGACGTTCCCGAGATGTCGCAGACGCAGCGCATTCCGGCTTATCTCGAGCGGCTGGGCCTGAGCGTGGCCGATATCGATCTGGTATTCCTGAGCCATCTGCATTTCGACCATGCGGGCGGGCTGTGCGATGTGCCCGGCTGCGATGTGCATCTGCATGCCGCCGAAGTCGAGGCCGCCGATACCGGCGACGTGAGCGGCATCTTCGAAGACGAAATCGCCGATCGCCAACGCTGGAAAATTCAGCAGGGCGATTACGATGTTGCCCCCGGCGTGCACGCCTTCGAAACCCCGGGCCACACCGCCGGCCATATGTCCCTGTTCATCGAACTGCCCCGCGGCGCGCCCGTGATTCTGTGCGGCGATGCGGCCGATCTCACCGAAAACCTGACCGACGAAATCGCTCCCGGCTACTGCTGGCAGGATCGCGAAGCCGAGGCGCTGGCCAGCATCCGTCGTATCAAGCAGATGGGTGCAACCGAAAACGCCGAGCTCTGGCCCAACCACGATCTCGACTTCTTTCGGGGCTTGCCAGCTTTTCCGGCATATCGCGACTGAATCTTCGTCAAGCGCGCTAGGGGCACTACTACAATCGTCACCGCCCATCGCCTCGCGCTACAACTTCCGCCACGCCCAATAAGCGCAGCTCAGTCATAAGAGCGTGCCTTGCGCCGAAGCGCTGCATGGCATCGTCATACCGTTTGCTGTCGGTGACGGCCGCTGCTGCGGGTAAGTCGGCAAGTCCCAATTAATGCCAGCCGAATCGACCGATTCAGCGACCCTATCCAAGACCGCTTACAGCGGTGGGGCGTCGGCCAAAAGCGCCGGTATCATTCGCTTTTAGCTTCGACTATCGAGTGCTTTCTCACGGCCGCGGTCCGTGCGATATTCGGTGCAGGGCGGTATTGCCGACCTAGGCGTGTGACGGAGGATCTATCGATAATCTGTGCAGCCTAATATGTCAACCTATTATGCAGTTATTTCGCAAGCTATTGATATTAATCGGTGCAGCATGGCGTTAGGTAACAAAGCGGCTGCATGTTAGGTAGACAAATGTCGTCGAATTGGCGTTAGCGATACGAGGAACGAGAAAATCTAATGGCGTTGCCGATAACCGATCATATTGTTGCCGCAGTTAGCAAAATGGTGGATGACTCTCAAGTTGAGGGCTATCGTGAGCCCAGTCACTCCGACATAGAGTTCTATGTAAGCAGAGCGGGCTTGACGGATGCTGACCCAAAGGCACAAGGACAAACAGTAGGGAAGGCTAAGCGAGTTCGAGCAATCCTTTCTTGGGCTATCGATAATGACCAAACAGCGGGCGGAAAATTGGTCGAGTCGCTTATCGCAAAGGTCAGGGCGTCAGGAGGATTTCGGGATTCATCCGCCAATTTCATCGGCGCGGATGTAATAGCTCGAGCCGTAGAGGCCTTCGATTCTGAAGGCTATATTCTGTCAAGCGATGGTGCCTTGCGCCCAAAGAACCTCGAGTCGCTTATGGGCCGGGAGCTAACAGTTGCTCTACGCGACTATGCGCGTAGAGCACAGAAAGGCTCTGAAGACGCCGCGCTACTCTCTGGCACAAGTAAAGACCTACTTGAAGCTACTGCGGCTCATGTGATTCGTACCAAGTACGGATCTTATCCGCAGCAAGCTAACTTTCCTGCCTTATTGGGGCAAGCCTTTATCGCTCTTGAGATGGCTACCCCAGAAGATCCTCCTTCATCGACTGAATCCCCTTATCGCGTTATGGAACGTGGGATGTACCAGTCGGCGGTTGGCGTGAACCGACTAAGGAATAAGGAAGGAAGTGGTCACGGCAGGCCTTGGGTAGCTAGCTTGGGAGTAGTCGAAGCCGAAGCGGCAATTGAGCTTGCCGGGGTCATCGCTGGCTATATGCTGGATAAACTGGATAATCGCTAACAAAACGCTGTATTTGACCGCCCAAGCGCTGCCGCGCTTCGGCCGGCAACTGAGCTTAGGCTTTGGGCCTAATGAAGAGCTATGAGACTTGCCGACACATCCATAAGACTTTATCGAAAGAAAGATGGCGCAGTGTCAGTAAGGTTGCATAGCTACATTATGATCCACGTTAAAGGCGATGGCTTTTTGCTTTCCGCTTATTTAAATCAATTTGATTGCAGCCTCGAGCTCGAATCCGGCCAGCGAGTACAGCTAGACGATTATGTCTACACGTATAACTCGTTACACAAGCTCGACCACATGATCCACGAGCTTTGGGCAGCGGGCACCACTCAGCTAGAACGCATGAAGGACTCGGCAGGAATTCTGCGTATTGAATATCGGCTATTCAGTTATCCCGGCCAAGGCTCACCCGACGTTATCGAGCAAGTTGTTCCAGTTTTAGCGAGGGGCGCCCATGCACAGCGTTACTCATCGAATCCTAGTCATTGGAAAACTCGGTAATGTACTCAAATCGTTACCCAGTGTTCTGGCCCAACAGTACGCTGCAGCGCTTCGGGTTCCCTCCGCGGCCTTAGGCCGCGGAGGCGGCAACCGAGCTTGGCGTTGTGCCTTTATTGGCATTATGCCTTTAGGAGAATTGATTGGATCTCGTATTCTTCATTAAAGATCGCTTAAAGTTTGCGACTTATTTTTTCGAGAATGCCACTAAGCCATTTGTGGGCATAATCTCCGCTATTGAAAAAGAA
Source organism: Salinisphaera sp. S4-8 (assembly GCF_040361235.1). Classification (NCBI taxonomy): domain Bacteria; kingdom Pseudomonadati; phylum Pseudomonadota; class Gammaproteobacteria; order Salinisphaerales; family Salinisphaeraceae; genus Salinisphaera; species Salinisphaera sp. S4-8. The sequence goes on from NZ_APNF01000007.1 coordinate 161,279, forward strand.
GAGCCACCTTTCGTTCCTGTTTATGATGAGTCAGGAGAGCCTCAATATTTGCAAGAATGGCAAGATGCAAGAACGGGCTTTGAGTCAGTTGGTTTGACTGCGCTTTCTATGGTGGCATCTTCATTACAGCTATTTTTGAATGATTGGGTACGCTATAGGCTTGAGCGCCGAGACAAACCGCCGTACAAAAGAAAGCACAAGAAAGGTTGGTTTTATGCCTATCGTAAAATTCTAGAGGAAGTGGGCGTCGATCTGACCGCATGTCCTGCCAACCTAGAACTCGTTGAACAGGCTGTTCTTGCGAGAAATAGGGGGCAGCATCCAGAAACGCTAACTATGCTTCAGACAACCCACTCAAAAAGTGATTTAGAGAAATACCCTAATCCATACTTCGTGTCTGAAACAGATCAACGGGTTATCGAACTAGATAATGGAGAATTATCTTGGTGGCTATCACCTAAAGTATTCGTTGATGAAGCCAAATTAAGCACAGTCGTGTCTGAAGTCGAAAAATTATGTAAGTGGCTAGAGGAAGAATACTGGAATGCAGTCAGGGCATAACAAAGCGCTGCTGTCGGACAAATTTTACGCTGCGCTCCAAATTTTCCGCAGAGCGCGGCGTTAGATTTCCGGGGTAACGTATGAGCGAAGCTAAAGCAGCGGCGGAGATCGTTAATGCGATCGTCGCACGAGCGCGAAAGGGTGAGTGTATCTATTGCCACGGCGAGATCCTTTCGAAAGCACGAGATGGCGCGACACCCGATCAGCTCAAGCCGTACCTCACGTCGGTTGGTGAAATCGCGTCGTATCAGTTCAGACAGTCAAATCCAACGGAACCATTCGACGCACTGTTCCAGAGCTCGGATAGGCGTTCTGCAATTCCGTCAGATTTGGGTGAGGATGCTCTAGAACGGGTGCGAGCGATTCTTCCTCACATCCGCAGCGCCGAGATTCGAGCTAGGATTTCTGATGTCTTGTGGTTGCGTCAACGACGACCAGAAAATGCAAAGGCTGCGGTAGCGAGCTACATCGAAGCAGCTCATGATGGCTTCGATCTGGAGCATTGGACTTTTGCAGCGGAAGCGGTCGAGCGCGCGCTAAGGCTTGCCAGCTTATTCCGCCGAAAACAGCCGGATTTGTGCCAATCGGTCGCCAATGTTCTGTTGGCCTGGATAGAGGAGCACTCTGCAACGGACCAGCGGTTTCTGACCGCAAGATCAATATCTCTGTTGTTGCAATTTGGCTACGGCGATCCTTCCGATTTGCATCAGCGCGTCAAGGCCATTGCGAAGATCGCTCAAGAAGACTCCGACTATCATCGGGCGGAAGAATACTGGCGCCTGGCCGTTGAAGCAGCCCGGGTAGCGGGTGACAACGAAGCGGCGAACGGGGCTCAAGTCCAGCTAGCGGAGTCGTACGCTGCATGTGCACGGATGCACGGCAAATCGGGAATGATAGCGTCACACTGGATGCAGAAGGCGGTGGAAGCCTATAAGGCCGTCCCTAGCTCGAAGGAGATGCGCGAAGAACTCTATCAGGAACTGCTCAACTTCCAGAAGCAATCTCTCTCAGAAATGAGGAAATGTGAGCATTCTGTCGATATCACTGAAATTGTGAAAGCGACCGTTGAAGCGATGGAGGGGCTCGAAGCCACTGACGCACTCTTCAAGCTTGCTTTCGGAGTTGCGAGACAACCGAACTACGAAAAACTTAGGGCACAAGCGCGAGAGTTGGCGCAAAAATACCCGCTTTCATCATTGTTTGGTGCCGTGCACCTTGATCGAGAAGGCAAGGTGGTTGCGAAGTCTGAGGGTGGTTTCGGTAGTGGAGACGGCGTATCGAGCCGAGAGGTCTATCGCCTCGCGGCGCATGAGCACCAGTTCATAGTGATTGGTCAACTAGCTCCCGCGATTGATGTCCTGATAACCGATCACGCCATATCTGAGCAGGATATCTTGTCCGTCGTCGTCGGCAATCCTTTTGTGGAACCCGGGCAAGAAAAGCTATACGCGAAAGCGTTGTGGGCGGGCCTCAGTCGGGATTTCATCGTCGCAACCTCTCTCCTGGTCCCCTTGCTGGAGAATTCACTTCGACACGTGCTCAAAGGAGCGGGGGAACGCGTTTCGACACTGAACCCATCTGGGATTCAGGAAGCGCTGAGAATAGGAGCCTTGTTGGATCACCCAAAGACTGAAGAAATATTCGGAAAAGACAGCATCGCAGATCTTAAGGGGATCTTGATCGAGAGAACCTACGGAAATCTGCGAAACGAAGTGTCACATGGATTGGTTACATGGAATACGTTCCATCAGCCGTTCTGTATCTACCTGTGGTGGCTCGTTCTACGGTTCGTCCTGATGCCGTACTGCGAAAATTGGGCCGCTCAAAAGCAAAGCGATGGCGAGTCGGAAATCTAAAAAATCGTATATTGACGCCTGCCGCAAACGGGATCAGCGGGATCAGGCGGGAAGGAGATAGGGGGGGCACCTCAGTATACGTAACGCTTCGCGTCTGCCGGACGCTCTAACAAGGCCGGGGCTAGATCGTGAACGGCGGATCAACAACGCCCACTCTGCGCCGATCGATGCCGGAAACGCCCATAGGCCGCAAAGCATCCGCTTTATAAATCGGCGGTCGGTCGCGAAAGTGCGTCGGCGGAAATGGTTGCCCATAGCGACGCGCGGGCCGGCGGTGCCCCGTTTTGCGCTTCATCGGGCGCAGGTGCTGGCCAGCCTGCGCCGTGCGGATTAATGCTTGGGAGGGCCCGACTTTCAAACGGGCGGCTTGGCCCGGCGGTAAGTACTAACTGAGCACCGGCCGGTGAATCCTCGGAGTGCGATCTGGAAACAGCGCCTGCAGCTGATTGAGCTGGGCATGACGGCCGGCGCGTTCGGCCCGGCGCAGCCCGCCGGGTAGCAGACGTGTTGCCGTGTGACACATGAAATTGCGGGGCGCGGCGAGCACCGGATACCAGGGCGGCATCCACGCGGGCAGGCCGAGGTCGTGCATGCCGCGGCGGCCGACGAACAGGCGTGTGAGGCTGTTTGCACGGGCCTGGATATAGCGGGCGCGTAGCTTGGCAAGGTTCGGGTAGGGGCGGGCGAGCGGTTCGTTCATTAGCGCGCGACCAAGCTGACGGCTGGATTCGTCCGGCGGTGCCTGGCTGAGCAGCAGGGCATAGAGCAGGCGCCGGCCATCCTGTTCGCTTTTCGCCAGCCAGCGTTCGTCCACGCCCATCAGCCAGCCGATGAATCGCCACAGGTGCATGACCGCATGGCCATCGGCGCCGGAAATGGGCACGCCCAATACCCGCGTGCCGAGCAGAAAGATCACGCTGAAGCCGAGCTGGGTGCTGGCCATGTCGGCCTGGTTCACCGGCAGGCCCCAGTCGCGGTTGGACCAGGCCGAATCCTGCTGCACGCTGCGGCGAATCAGCGCATGGATAAAGCGCACCTGCAACGTGTTGCGAAAGCCGACACCAAAGCGATCGAGCGCGCCGATGCCGGTACAGTCCAGCCACCAGGCCGTGGTTTCGGCGAGCCGGCGCTGGGCGCCGCGCTTGAGGCTGCCTGTGGCGACCAGCGTTTTGTTGATCGCCGATGCCTGATAGCCGCCCATGAGGGCCACATCGCGCAGGATATGCAGCCCGGTCATGCTGCTGCGCTGCGATACGCGCGCCCCGCGTTCGAGCAGTGCGTCGTCGACCCAGGCCGGGCGGTGGTCGACGTGGGCGAACAGCGTTCGCAGGCACGGCGGCGGCTGTTCGAGCGTGTCGAGCCCGTTGTCCAGCGCGGCCTGAAACAGCGCGCGCTTTTGTCGCCGGTTTTGCGCCGTGGCGTCGTCATAGAGCCAGGCCACGACGTCGTCCATGCGCGTGTCGCCCTGCATGAGCGCGTGCCCGATCGCCTGCCAGCATTCGGGCGTGGGTTCGGGATCGCCCTGGATGGTGCGTCTGATCGGCGCGGCGATGGCGCGGCTGCGTTCGCGGTCGATGCCGTGACGGCGCGGGATATCGGTGGGCGGTGCGTGGCGGTGTGGCATGCGTTGATCGGCATTGGCGAAATCACGAATCGACGCTAATGTGAGTAATTACTCATATTCAACTCGTGTTTGTGATGCGCAAGAAACCGCGTCAGGCACGCGCCCAGCGCCGTGTCGACGAACTGATCGAAGCGAGCGCGCTGGAAATCGTGGCCCGCGGGCTGGACGCGACCACCACCAACCACATCGCTGAGCGGGCCGGTGTGAGCGTCGGCTCGCTCTACCAGTATTTCGAAGACAAGTCCGATCTGGTGATTGCGCTGATCGAACGCTTGAGCAACGAGATTCTCGACGCTGTCGACGAGGCGCTCGCCGATGTGCTGGCTGCGGATACCCGTACGGCCGTTCAACAGCTGCTGGAAGCCACGCTGGCGGTGGTCGATCGCCGGCCCGCGTTGTACCTGGAGCTCATGCGCCACTGGCAGACCACCGGCGTGCTGACCGTTATCGAAGCACTGGAAGACCACACGATGGAGGTGTGTCGGCGCTATGTGCTGCGCCACCACCAGCGTTTGCAGATCGACGACCTACAGCCGGTGCTGTTCGTGATCGTTAACGCCACGCTGTTTCCGCTCATGCGCTATCTAAGCCTGGACGACCCCGGCTTCGACCGTGAAACGCTGATCGCGACGCTGAGCGACATGGTGGCCGGCTATGTGGAAACGGCTTTCGGGAGCCGCCAATGAGCCGGGCATGGGCTGCATAGCAGCGACGCAGGGCGCTGGGGCTGCGCGATGCCAGAGCGATTGCCACGTCATTGATTGGGATTGTCGGACGGCGACTGTGGCCAGCCAATACGCCCGACGCCGGGCCACTTGAGGGCCCAATCGTTCGCATCGATACCGAAGACCAGACCGAACAGATTGATCTCGATGCCTTCGTCGCGGGCAATCAGCACGCCGAGCACGCCGAACAGCGACAGCTGATAGCCGGTATCGCTGGGCGCACGCGCCAGCAGGGCGCGCCCCAGATAGTCCTTGCCGATCGCGTTGGCGGGTAGTTCCACCTGCAACGCCGGCACGCTGCGAATCAGCCAGGCGACAAAGGTATTGCTGTTGGGCCCGGGCCAGATGCGATAGGCGCGATAGGGATAGTCGCCCACGGCGGCTTCGATCTGACCGATGGCACGGGCCGCCGGTGGCCCGCGCAAATCGAGCAATAACCGGGGCATCGCGCCGGCCCAGTGGCGGTCGGGAATGCCGGTACGCGAGGCCAGCGGCGGCTGGTTCCAGAAGGCGACCTGGTGCACGGTGTAGTGCGCGGCATTGGCCGGTTTCGTGGCAACCCAGGTATGTACGGCAAACAGGCCACGCCAGCTGAACGTACGCGCCGCATAGACCTGGACGACCGCGCCTGGCTCGTCTGCCGGGCGTGGTGCCAGGCCGGCCGAGCTGCGATCGGTATCGTGCCAGCGCTGGTTCAACCGCACCGAATCGCTACCCAGCATCGCGTCCGGGCCGCTGGCCAGCAGGATGACCAGCGTCAGGCCGATCAGCAGGGCACGTTTCATCGTGGGCGCGTTGGCGGCATGCGTACAGCGGGCGCTATCGCACGCCGGTATCGCGGGGGTATCGATAAATCAGCCATCGTGATCTGTATGCCATGCCCGCCCAGCCGATGCCAGCGTAGTATTCGATGGGCGGGCGCGCGTGCTTCGCCTGTGGCTCAAGCGCCCCATCGGTGGGGCCGATAAAAGGGTATTACCCCGAGTGTTTTGCACCCATGAATCGCCCGAGCCCGCCGGGCCCGCAGAAGACGCGCTCTCCGACTGCCCGCAAGCGTTCGCAGGCTGACGCCGACCGCCACGACGCCACGGCCGATCCGCGCCTTCGCTATCGCATTTCGCGCCGGCGGGCCGAATTTCTCGATCGCGATATCGAACAGCGTTATCGACGCCATGTCGAGCGCTCTGTCGCCCGCTATGCGGGCCGTGTTTTCAAGGTCTGGGCGGTCATGTGGCTGCTTTTCGCGCTGACCGATTATTATCAGTTCGGTTTGTCGGCCACGCTCTATGCCATCTGGGCGGCCAGGCTGCTGCTGTTTTTCATATTGCTGGGCTGTGCAGCGCTGGTAGCACGCCGGCCGGCGCTGGCCACCTCGGGGGTGGTGATGACGCCGGTCACACTGCTGACGATGACCGCGTACTTCGGCCTGTATTTCGTCAGTCCGGACGAGCATATTCGCTGGCTGGCGGCGATCAGCATGGTGGTCATCGTCGAGTTGTTCGTGCTTTTACCCAACCGGGTCGTGTGTTCGATCGGCGTGGTGAGCTATACCGTGCTCGGCACGATGGTCTGCGTGGCGCTCAACATCAGCGAAACCACACCCATGCGTCTGGTTATCCTGGCCGAACTGTTAACGGTGCCGGCCGCGACGGGCTGGATGGCCGCGGTGCGTTTCGAAACCACGCGGCGTCGCGAGTTCGTGGCGCTCGAGCACGCGCGCAAGGAAATCGAGCATCGCAAGGCACTGGAAAGCCGCTTGCGTGTTCAGGCGCGTACCGATCCGTTGACCGGGGCCAGCAATCGTCGCGCCTATGCGGGGGCGGCCGAACGCGAAATTCGGACCGCGCGCCTGGCCGGCCAGGCGCTGTCGTTCGTCATGCTCGATCTCGATCACTTCAAGCAGGTTAACGACACGTATGGCCACGCGGCCGGTGATGCAGCGCTGGTGATCACCGCAGATCGCTGTCGGCAGGTACTGCGCGAGGGTGATGTCTTCGGCCGCCTCGGCGGCGAGGAATTTCTGTTCATTCTGCCCAATACCGATATCGACGAGGCCGAGCGAATCGCCCAGACCCTGCGCCGGGGCATCGCGGAGCGCGATTTCGTCAATGATGGCCAGCATTTTTCGATTACGGCCACGCTGGCCGTGACGGCCTTGCGAGAGGGTGATGAGGATCTCGACGCGGTGCTGCGCCGTGCCGACGCCATGCTCTACGAAGGCAAGGACGCCGGCCGCGATCGAGTACAGGTGGCATAAAACCCGGCTGGATACGGCATAGGCGATCACCAGAATTGATCGAGATCAAATTATGCCGGCGCCAGCGGCGCTAACCTGCGCGGCTCGTGTAGTTGCTGCGGACCTGCGTCATGAATTCAGTGCTGTCTTTCGATATGGATCTGGTGCGTCGCTATAGCGGTAGCGGCCCGCGCTATACGTCCTACCCCACGGCACCGCATTTCTCGCCGGAATTCGGCGAAGCGGCCTATCGCGAACGTGTGGCCGCGAGCAACGCTGCCGGCGGGCCCTTGTCGCTGTACCTGCACCTGCCGTTTTGTTCCAGCCCCTGTTTCTATTGCGCCTGTACGCGGGTGATCACGCGCCAGCCGCAGGTCATCGAAGCCTACGTGAGCGCATTGCGCCGCGAAATCGCTCTGCAGGGTGAACTCTACGACTCGCAGCGTACGGTGTCGCAGATGGCCTGGGGCGGCGGCACGCCCACCTATCTCAGCGCCGCCCAGATGACGGCGTTGATGACCGATCTGAATACGCACTTCGATCTCGATACGGCAGCCACGCGCGAATTCACCATGGAGATCGACCCGCGCACGGTGGATACGGATTCCATCGGCCTCATGGCCGCGCTCGGGTTCAACCGGGCCAGCCTCGGTGTGCAGGATTTCGATATCAACGTGCAGCAGGCGGTCAACCGCATCCAGTCCAAGGATCAGGTCGCCCGCGTGCTCGACGAGCTGCGCCGGGTGGGCTTTCAGTCGGTGAATTTCGATCTGATCTACGGCTTGCCGCGCCAGTCGGTCATGGGCTTCAACGCCACGCTCAGCGAAGTGATCCTGCGGCGCCCCGAGCGTATCGCGCTTTACAGCTATGCCCATATGCCGCAGCTGTTCTCGGCCCAGCGCCAGATCAGTGACGCCGATATGCCGAGTGCGGAAACCAAGCTCGCGCTCATGGCGCTGGCCATCGAACGCCTGACCGCGGCCGGGTATGTGTATATCGGCATGGATCATTTCGCGCTGCCCGACGACGAGCTCGCCGTCGCCCAGCGCGAAGGGCGGTTGTATCGCAATTTTCAGGGCTACTCGACCCACCGCGGCTGTGATCTCGTGGGTATGGGCATGAGCGCGATCTCCAGTGTGGCCGATAGTTACAGCCAGCACGGTAAAAGCATTCCGGATTACCAGCAGGCGGTCGCCGAGGGCCGGCTGCCGGTTCAGCGCGGCGTGGTTCTGACCGACGACGACCGCCTGCGCCGTGATGTCATTCAGGGCCTGATGTGCCACGACCGGCTCGAATTCGCGCCGATCGAGGCACGCCACGGCATCGTGTTCAACGACTATTTCGCGCGCGAACTCGAATCGCTACGGGCGCTGGCCGACGATGCGCTGATCCAGGTCGATGGCGACGGTATCGATATTCTCGATCGGGGCCGTCTGTTGCTGCGCCCGATCGCGATGGTCTTCGATGCCTATCTCAAACAGGCCAATACGCCGGCACGGTTTTCGCGCGTGATCTAGGTCGGGCCCCAGTCGGGGCCGCGGGCCGGCGTGGGCGGTCATCGCCTACCGGCGATTGTTGCGCTATGTCGCCATATCCCGAACACTCGGGGTCACTTCACGATAATCGCGAGTCCGCGCTACGCATGAAAACTGTGTCTCAATTCGCTGCGGCAGTCCTTGCCGTGGTCGTCATTTGTGCTGCCGGTATGGCCCAGGCCGCCCAGCCCGAGCCAATCCGTATCTACGTCGACGAATATGCCGAAGGCCAGGTGATGAGCCATGTGGCCAAAACGGTGATCGAGTCGGAATACGATGTACCGGTCGAGCTCAAGACCGTGGCTGTCGGGCCCGCCTTTCTGGGCGTGGCCAGCGACGAACGTTCGCTGTTCCTGGTCGCCTGGCTGCCGCGTACCCACGGCGATTACATGGATCGTGTGGGTGACCAGGTGGATAACCTCGGCGAGTTGTTCGATGGCGCGCGCCTGGGCTGGGCCGTGCCGGCCTATGTGCCGAAGGACAAGCTGGCCAGTATTGATGATATGAAAAAGCCCGAGGTCGTCGACAAGCTCGACGGCCGGATTCAGGGTATTTCGGCCGGCGCAGGCTTGATGCAGGTCTCCAAGGAAACCATCGACGCCTACGATCTGGACGACGACTATCGCCTGATCACCGCCAGCAGCGCGGCCATGACCGCTGCGCTCAAGCGTGCGATCGATAACAAGGAATGGATCGTGGTCACGGCCTGGAGTCCGCACTGGATGTGGAAACGCTTCGACCTGCGTTATCTCGATGATCCGAAGGGCGAACTGGGCGCGCGCGAGCATGTCGATGCGATCGCGAGCCAGGGTCTGGCTGAAAGCGAACCCGAAGTGCACGCCATGCTCAAACGCATGCACTACAGCCTCGAGCAGATCGACACCATGCTGTTGAATGCCGAGCAGACGTCCTACGAACAGGCCGCACAGACGTTCATCGACGAGCACCCGGATGTCGTCGCCCAATGGACGGGCCAGGACGAAAGCCAGGCGAGTACGCAGTAAGCGCTGCTGATGAGCGCCTCGGCATGAAAAGATATTCAGCCGGGGCGATCGCTCACGCGACGAGCGGCCGTTTTTCCTGCCAGGGCCGGGTGGATAGCCGAACCTCCCAGGTCGCGCCGCGACGCCGTACATAGCGGATATTGACCGCCATGCGCGCCTTGAGCGCGGCCGTGGTCAGCTCGGACGGCTTGGCCAGCAGATCGGGTTCGTGTTCAACCGCCGAGCCCGCGTCGATTGCCATGGCATGATCGCCATACTGCAGCCATCGGGGCAGCCCGGACGCATCGCGTTCGACGATCGGCTCCGGGCGCTCACCAACGCTGATACGTCGCCAGACTTCACGATAGATTCCGCTCGGGTGGCATTCTTCCAGGGTGTCGTCGTCGATGAAGCGCATCACGCCAATGTCCTTATCCAGACTGGGTGACAGGTCCACCAGCCGATGCCACGTGCAGAATGGACTCTGCACGCGGGTGATGCCGGCAAACGCCGTCTGCCCGGCGAGCCACTGGAGTTGATCGCGACTGCATTCGTCGAGCGAATCGATGCCGGCGAAGTCGGGCCGGTTTGCCGGTACCCGCAGATCGGCATGCCAGTCGCCGGCCTGGAGCCAGAAAACCTGGCTGTCGTCGTCGATATGCTCGGGTTCACCCTGGGCCGGTTCGGCGTAGAGCGTGCGTTGCCACAGGCCGTGATAGATAGGCGGCACGAGGCTCACGACGCAGCGTCCTCCTTGTGGCGGGCATGCTGGCCGAGCGTGCCCGCGCCGCGCGCGCCTTCGGGCAGCTCGATTTCACCGGCGGCGAGGCGTTTCTTGAGGTAGTTGAAGGTCTGGATCGTCTGCGCCCACAGATGATCGCCGGCGGCCAGCGGTTCGTAATTCGGTGTTTCGCCTTCTTTGAGCAGTTGCGGCAGCGGCGCGACCCGGGTGTGGTAGTCGGCGGCGAAGAACAGCGGAAAGCTGTAGCGTTCTTCGGCGACCTTGCGTACCCGATGCGAGGTGGCGACAAACGCGCCGTTGGTCCAGATTTCGAGCATGTCGCCAATGTTCACCACCAGCGCATCGGCGCGATAGGGCACGTCAATCCATTCACCGGCACCGTTCATGACCTCCAGGCCGGGGGCGGTCGGGCGCAGCAGGGTGAAGCACTCGTAGTCGGTATGCGCGCCGATGCCCTGGGCGTCGGTGGCGTTCGGGTCATAGGGATAGTGAATCAGACGCAGCTGGCTCGGCGGTTCGGTGACCTGGCCGAGCAGCGTGTTTTGTTCGAGTCCGAGCGCCTGTTCGAAGCCGCCCATCAATGCCCGGCCGACGTTGAACACATCCTGATAATAGGCATAGACATCGTCGGCGAAGCCGGCCAGATCGGGCCAGACGTTGGCCCCCAGCATAGCCGTGCCAGCGCGTACGTCCGGATGATCGGCTGATAGTTCGAACGACAGGTCGAAGGCTTCCTTGGCATCGGCCTTGGTTGGGTCTGGCGCTTCCTCGCCGGCCGGTACATAACCGCGATGGTTATCGGACTTGCCGATGTAGTAATCCATCTTGTAGTCGATGGGCAGTTCGAAGAAACGCCGGGTCTGATCGAACAGCGCCTGTTGGCGCGCCTCGGAAATGCCGTGGTTCACGACATAGAAAAAGCCCACATCGCGCGCCGCACGGCCGAGCTCCTCGGCCGTGGCTTGCTGTGCCGCTACGTCGTCGCCGAATAACGGCGCGATATCGATGGCGGGGACGGACTCGAAGGCGGTGGGTTGGCGGGTGGTCATATCAAACCTCTTGAGACGTTTGCGTTTTCAGGCGTAAGCGGCTGGCTATTTGGGCTTTTTCAAAACGGGTATGGCAGAGGGGAGAGTCGCCTCCAGTTTTGGGGACGCTTCGGATTGGGGTTTCGCACAGCAGTGCGACACCAAAGGGGCGACAAACTCGTGAATCGCAACGGCCCAGCGCATCAGAGTCGGCGATTCCCGGATAAAAACCGCGACGCTATCTATGCCCGTTCTGTTGGCGTTTAGTTGCGGACACATGGCTTAAACGATCAAGCATCGCCCATATCAACAATCACCACCGGCTGTCCCGCAGCCACGGCGCCGCCTTCGGCAATCGGCAAACGCGCGACAACCCCGGCCTGGCGGGCGACGATCTCGACCTCCATCTTCATGGATTCGACCAGGGCTACGACCTGGCCGTCCTCAACCGTATCGCCCTCGGCGACCTGCAGCTTCCAGAGGCTGCCGGAGACGGGGCTGTCCACACCGGCCTCGTGGGCGGCCAGCTCCGCGGTTTCGCTCACTTCGGGGGTGTGATCCTCGAAGGTGAACTGGCCGTTCGCCCGCCAGCGCGCCATTTCCTCCTGGAACGCCTGCTCGCGCTGCGCACGAAACGCGTCGATTTCGTCGCGTACGGGTTCGAGTGCGGCTTCGTGCTCGGCCAACGAAAACTGAACCGTTTCGGTCTTGAGGTCGAAACGCCCATGGATGAACTCGCGCCGAATCTCGGTGAGTTCGTCATGGCTGACTTCGTAGAAGCGCAGCTGGTCGAAAAAGCGCAGCAGCCACGGGTTTTCGAAGTGGCGGGTTTCGCGGTAACGGTTCCACATCTGCAACGTACGGCCCACGAACTGATAGCCGCCGGGGCCTTCCATGCCGTAGACGCACAGATAGGCGCCGCCGATGCCCACCGAGTTTTCGGCTGTCCAGGTACGGGCCGGGTTGTACTTGGTGGTGACCAGACGCTGGCGCGGGTCGAGCGGCGTGGCCACCGGCGCACCGAGATAGACATCGCCCAGGCCCATGACCAGATAGCGGGCGTTGAACAGGATGTTACGGATGTCCTCGTGGCTATTCAGACCGTTGATGCGTTCGATGAAATCCAGATTGCTGGGGCACCAGGGCGCATCCGGGCGTACGCTGCGCTGATATTTGTCGATGGCTTCCTGACAGGCCGGATCGTCCCAGGACAGCGGCAGGTGCACGACCCGCGATTCGACGGTGAGGTCCTCCACATCGCGTAGTTCGCGTTCGGCGCCTTCCAGATGCGCAAGCAGCGTATCGAGGGCGAGCACGTTGGGGTCGTAATGGATCTGCAGCGAACGAATGCCGGGCGTGAGTTCGGCCATGCCGTCGAGCGGATGCTCGCGCAGCCAGAGCATCCAGGCATGGGCACGAAAACGCAGGGCGATATCCAGCTGCATTTCGCCGAATTCGATCAGCAGGAATTCGTCGCCGGCGCGCCGATACACCAGCCGTTCGCCGGCCGTTGCTGCATCCAGTTCGCGCAGAATCGGGCTGTTTCGATCCTCGGCGAAGGCCGGTTTGGGCGTTTCGGCGAGCGTTTCCAGCAGGGTTTGCTGGCGCTCGTCGATCGCCCTTGCAGTGGCGAGCGTGACCGGCACGAAGCGCACGCTGTCGCCGGCGGCGAGCTGGCCGAGCTTCCAGCGTTCGGCGCGTACGGTGGTGGCCGGGCAGACGAAACCGCCCAGCGACGGGCCGTCGGGACCGAGGATCACCGGCATATCGCCGGTGAAATCGATGGTGCCGAAGGCATAGGCGTTGTCGTGAATATTCGACGGGTGCAGGCCGGCCTCGCCGCCGTCCTCGCGCGCCCATTCCGGGCGCGGACCTTTCAGGCGTACGCCGGTGCGATTGGAATTGAAATGCACTTCCCAATCGGTGGCGAATATTGTGTCGATATCGTCTTCGGTGAAGAAATCCGGCGCGCCGTGTGGGCCATAGAGCACGACGATCTCCCAGTGCCGGCCGCTCTCTTTCGGCGTGCCGTATTCGGGCTGTAGTTCTTTTGCGAGCGCTGCGGGTTTGATCGCTTCTAACGGGGCCAGCGGCAGCACGTCGCCGCTGCGCAGGGCACGGCCCGCATGGCCGCCGAACTGGCCGAGGGTGAAGGTCGAACGCGAGCCCAGATAGGCGGGGCAATCGATGCCACCCCGGATGAGCAGATAGCAGCGCGCGCCGCCCTCGATCTTGCCGAGTTTGAGTTCGGCACCTTCGGCGACATCCAGCACCTGCCAGTTTTCGACCGCCTCGCCGTCCAGGGCGGCGTCAATCGGCGGGCCGGCGAGCACGATCTGGGTGGCGCGGTTGAAGCGCAGCTGCGGGCCGGTGAGGGTGATTTCCAGCCCGGCCGCGTCGGGCGGGTTGTCCAGCAGCCGGTTACCGAGCTTGAACGACCAGTCGTCGAAGGGCCCGGACGGCGGCACGCCCACGTCCCAGTGGCCAGTACGCCCGGGCACGTCCTGGATGGTGGTCATGGTGCCGGCATCGAGCACTTCGATGGTCGGCGGCGCCCAGGCCAGATCGGCCAGCCAGCGGGTATGGATATCGGCGTTGGCAAAGTGGTCATCGCGCAGTACGTGGGCCAGCCACGTACGGTTGGTTTCTATGCCGTAGACCGCGCTTTGTTCCAGCGTTTCGGCCAGGCGGGCGCGCGCCGTATCGCGATCGGGGGCATGCACGATCACCTTGGCCAGCATCGGGTCGAACAACGGCGAGATTTCCAGCCCGGCCTCGATGGAATGATCGATACGCAGATCGTCACCGGCGGGAAAGTCGACCTGGGTGAGCAGACCGGCACTGGGGCGAAAATCCTGGTGCGGGTCTTCGGCATACAGGCGGGCCTGAATCGCATGGCCACGCGGCGCGAGATCGGCGGTGAGCGCGTCGAAATCGCCCAGCTCGCCCGCGCCGAGTCGCACCATCCAGTCGACGATATCCACGCCATAGACTTCTTCAGTCACGCCGTGCTCGACCTGCAGGCGCGTGTTCATCTCCAGAAAGAAGAAATCCTCGCGCTTCGCATCGTAGATGAATTCAACCGTGCCCGCACTGCGGTAGTTCACCGCTTCGCCCAGGCGCACGGCGGTATCGAGCAGGGATTGGCGCACGGCTTCGGGCAGCGCCGGCGCCGGGCATTCTTCCAGCACTTTCTGATTGCGGCGCTGGGTGGAACAATCGCGCTCGCCAATGGCGGCCACGCGGCCTTGGCCGTCGCCGAAGATCTGAACTTCCAGATGGCGGGCACGGGCGATATACGCCTCCACGAACACGCCGGCATCGCCGAAGTTACGCTCGCCGAGCCCGCGTACCGAGTCGAAGGCTCGGGCGAGTTCGGCCTCGGTTTCGCAGACCTGCATGCCGATGCCGCCACCGCCCGCGGTGGACTTGAGCATCACCGGATAGCCGATCCGGTCGGCCTCAGCTTTGGCTTCTTCGACGTCGTCGAGAAGCGCCGAGCCGGGCACCAGCGGTACGTTCGCGTCTTCGGCGAGCTTGCGGGCCTCGTGCTTCAGGCCAAAGGCATGCACCTGCTGCGCGGTGGGGCCGAGAAAGACAACCCCGGCCTTTTCGCAGGCCGCAATGAAGTCTTCGTTTTCCGAAAGAAAGCCATAGCCGGGATGGATCGCCTCGGCGCCGGTTTCGGCCGCGATCGCCAGCAGTCGGTCGCGGTCGAGATAGGTGTCGCTCGCGCCGCCGCTGCCCAGCGAATAGGCTTCGTCGGCTTCCTGTACGAACAGCGCGTCGCGGTCGGCTTCGGCATAGACCGCGATGGATGCCACGCCCAGCGCCTTGAGGCTGCGCTGAATACGACGGGCGATGGCGCCCCGGTTGGCGATCAGAACTTTCTTGAACATGGCTCGATTTCGCTCAGGCGCGGGTCGTCCCGCTGAAGTTCGCAAGGCCACGAGTCGTCTCGTGGCCGAAGACGGTTATCCGCAAATGAACGCTAACGAGCGCAAATAAAAGGAAGGCCTCTGTCCACAGATTTCACAGATCGCACAGATTCAGGAAGAGAAATAAAGTATTCCTTAACCATCTGTGAAATCTGCGTCATCTGTGGATAGTCGTGAAGGAACGAAGCCGTCGGCGGCGAGGCGTGCGCCGATCCGTTCAGCAGCGTTCTTTCATTTGCGCGTTTTTGCGTTCATTCGCGGACGAAAACCTTGGAACCAGGCATCAATCCCAGACCAGCACTTCCAACGGCGTCGGGTTGAAGCCGCTGCAGGGGTTGTTGAGCTGCGGGCAGTTGGAGATGAGGACGACCACGTCCATTTCCGCGATCATTTCTACATACTTGCCCGGCCCGGAGATGCCGTCGTCGAAGTACAGCTCGCCGTTGGCGGTGACCGGCACGTTCATGAAAAAGTTGATGTTGTGGGCGATATCGCGCTTGGTAATGCCGTACTCGGGATGGTTGGCGATCGCCAGCATCCAGTTGTCGCGACAGGAATGCATATGCCGCTTTTCCAGGTCGTAGCGCACCGTGTTGGACTCGCTGGCACAGGCACCGCCGAGGGTGTCGTGGCGGCCGCAGGTATCCGCGGTGATCGTGAGCATGACGTTGTTCAGGTTCGATCTGAGCTCGCTGCCGGTGCTCAAATAGACCTTGCCCTGTTCGCGTACGGTATCCACCGCGCTGTAGCGCTCGGACGGGTCGTTTGCGTTGAAGAACAGGGTATCGGCGGCTTCGTTGCCTTCGACGTCGACGATACGAATCGTCTGGCCGGCCTTGATCGTCCCGATGTAATGGTCGCCGGCATCAATGAAATGCCGGAAGCACGCGTTTTCTTCACGTTGCTGGCTTGCGATGGTCATGAGTGCTCCTTTGAAACTTTTCGTCTTTGTTCTTTAAGACGTATCCACAGATTTCGGTGATTACGCAGATTTAAAAACAGGGTCGAGATCAACCTGTGGTTTTACATTCGCGTGTATTCGCGTTTATTTGCGGACAAATATTCTTCTTCGTAATTGACAGAGCGTCATACACGGATATTTCCTGCCTTGAATTTGTGTAATCTGCGCAATCTGCGGATCAAAGCCTTTGCTTCAGGCAGCGCCTAAGTAATACAAACGGTTGTTTTCGAACCCGCGAGCGTTTTCGGCGCAGTGGTTCAGGCAAACGTCGTCGTCAGCCACGGGTGCGGCTTCGCCCAGGGCAATATCCACGCCGCGCTTGGGGTATTCGGCAGCGGGGTCGAGCGGGTGCGGGCAGGTGTGCAGGGCCACCAGCGTGTCCATTTCGAAACGCAGCGTGACCGCGTCGCCGGCCTTGCAGTGCCCGGATACGAACGACAGCTTGCCGTCGTCGTCGGCTTCGACTTTGGAAAACAGATTCAGGTTGGCGGCGAGATCACGCTTGCCCAGGCCGTATTTGGCCAGCTCGATCAGAAAGCTGTCGTGGCCGGTCTGGGTACGGTCGTTGAGCGCGGCCTGAAAGCTCACCGGCTGCCAGCCCTTTTCGATGAGATGGCGTTCGTGCAGGTTGCCGCCCACGGCGTCGTGCCAGCCCAGATCGTCCTCGACGATAGAGGCGAAGATCCGCCCCATGTCCGAATACAGGCAGTTGCCGCGGGTCAGCTTGAAGCTGTGCTGACATTTGAGGGTGTCGGGCAAATTCAAGCGCTCGAGCAGGTTTTCCGGGTTGTACATGAGCATTCCGACATTGGTATCTGGCTCGCTCGCGGTGAGCGTCATGGTGGTGCCACGACGCAGGCGCAACGACCAGTGTTGGCCGCCGGGTAGATGGGTGGTGTAGGCGTAGTCGCTCATGCGTGCATGTCCTCCTCGATTTGCTTGGCCTGGGAAGGCGCATCCTCGCGGTTGCGGTCCACGTCCAGGTCGTAGGTGATGGTGGCGCCATAGGCCTGCGGCGCCTGCGGGTCGTCACGCCACTTGTCGAATACCCACACGCGCGTACCCAGCGCGAAGGCTTCCTCGATGTCGTGGGTGATCATGAAGATGGTCAGTTTTTGTTCGCGCCAGAGCTTGCCGACCAGTTCGTGCATGTCCTGACGAATGCCGGGGTCGAGCGCGCCGAACGGCTCGTCGAGCAAGAGAATGCGCGGGCGCATCATCAAGGCCTGGGCGATCGCCAGGCGTTGCTGCATGCCGCCGGAGAGTTCGTGCGGATACTTGTCCAGCGCATGCTGCAGGCCCACCTGGGTCAGGCGTTCGAGTGCCGCCTCGCGGGCCTTGCGCCGGCCGGGGCCGAACAGCTTGCCGAACACCCGCGAGCGCGAGAGCTCCTCGGCGATGATGGTGTTGCCCAGCACGGTCAGATGGGGAAACACCGAATAGCGCTGAAACACCACGCCACGGTCCGGGCCCGGCTCGCCGGGGATCGGCTTGTCGTCGACCAGCAGCTGCCCCTTGGTGATCGACTCGGTGCCGAGCATCATCTTCAGGAAGGTGGTCTTGCCACAGCCGGAAGCGCCGACAATGGTCACGAACTCGCCCGGCTCCACGCTGAAGTTCAGCCGTTCGAGCACCACATCGTCGCCGTAATGTTTTTCCAGCCCTTTGGCTTCTACGAGACTCATCAGGACTTGCCCTCGTCGACGTGATACCAGGGAAACGACAGACGCGAGATCCACAGCAGCGCCTGGTCGATGACGAATGCCAGCAGGGTGATCCAGGCCACATAGGGCAGGATCACGTCCATCGACAGATAGCGGCGCACCAGAAAGATGCGATAGCCCAGCCCGTCCTGGGCGGCGATGGCTTCGGCCGCGATCAGAAACAGCCAGGCACTGCCCAGCGCCAGCCGTGTGGCCGAGATCAGCCGGGGCGTGAGCTGGGGCAGCAGCACGCGCAGCATCACCTGCCAGGAATTGGCACCCAGCGTCTGGGCCTTGATGCGTTGCTCTTCGGGCAGGCGTAGCGCCTCGCCGGTGAGATCGCGAATCAGAAACGGCGTGATGCCGACGATGATCAGCACGATCTTGGCCAGTTCGCCGGTGCCGAAGACGATGAACAGAATCGGCAGTACGGCCAGCGGCGGGATTAGCGACACCACCGTAATCAACGGCGAGAAGGGCGCCCGAAACAACGGCAGCCCGCCACTGAACAGGCCGAATACCAGTGCCGCGAATGCGCTGATACCCACGCCGATACCCAGCCGTTTGAGACTCGCGGCGGTATCCGCCCATAGCGGAATGCTGCCGGTACGTACGTTCGCTTCGGTCGCCAGCCCATGCATGGTGTCGGCCATCTTGGCCGGCGAGGGCAGCAGGCGGTCGTTGGGGTTTTCGGCCAGCCGGGCGCTGGAGGCGCTCAGATAGACGAAGGCGATCAGCAAAAACGGCAACAGCGCCAGGGCGACGCGCGCAGGGCGGGCCGGCTTGAGATTGATCAAGCGCTTCATGAATACGGTCCTTGGGGTACGGGCCGATCGGCCGCGCCCGGGGTCACGGGCGCGGTCCGGGCGATGTCGTTACTGCGACTCGGCGTAGTTTTCGGTGAAGCTCGGATCGAACCGCATCATCACGTTCGACGCGTTGCCATAAACACCCGCCGGCGATTCGATACCGACGAAATCCGGACCCGGCGCGGCCGGGCCGAGCAGGCCGTGCTTGAAGCTGAATTCGGCGATGCGCTGCATCGTGTCCAGCAATTCCTGGCTGTTCATCAGCTTGGCGGCTTCGGCCGGGTCGGTATACAGATGGGTGGCTTCGAGCTGTTGCTTGTAGCCGGCCACATCGGTGCCGGCGGCCTCGGCCATTGCCGCGAGCGCGTCTTCGTCGCCCTCGGCGATATGCTGCATGACTTCATACCAGGCGCCGACCATGGCCTTGCCGAAGTCCGGATTGTCCTTGAGCGTCTGGGTGTTCACCACCAGCATGTCGAGGATTTCGCGCGGAATCTCGTGCGAGGTATAGACCAGATTGCTGTTGGGCATGGCATCGATGGCCTGCAGCTGCGGGTTCCAGGTCACCACCGCGTCGACATCGTCGTTGGCATAGATGCCCACCATGTCGGCATCGGAGGTGTTCACGGTATTGATGTCGCGCTCGGACAGGCCGACCGATTCGAGTGCGCGGGCCAGGAAGTAGTGCGACACGCTGAACTGCACCAGATTCACCTGACGGCCCTTGATATCGGCCAGCGAATCGGCGTTTTTCAGGATGATGCCGTCGTTGCCGTCGGAATAGTCGTTGACGATCAACGCGGTGGAGTCCACACCGGAGGCCGCCGGAATGGTGAGCGTATCCATATTGGTGATTGCGCAGCCATCCATATTGCCGGAGGTGTACTGGTTGACCGACTCGATGTAATCGTTGATCTGGACCAGATCGACCGAGATATCGTATTTATCGGCCCATTTCTTCATGATCCCGGAGCTTTCGGCATAGCTCCAGGGCATCCAGCCGGCGTAGATCGACCAGCAGACACGGAAGTTATCCTTCGCCTGTGCAGCGCCCAACGGCACCAGCGATACGGCGAGCACGGCAAGAAGTGCGAATAGGCGGGAAGTGCGGGGCATGGCGGTCTCCAACTTCGGCGAATGACACAGGGGGTACCGGCGCAGCTGCGCTGCATGGTGACCTCCCGGGCTTTTATCCCGCCGTGTAACCTGGCCCGATCTGGCGATCGTTTTCAGGTCGATGGCTCTCGGACCAGTCACCGCCGCTTGTTTGTCGCGTCGGCCGGAACCCTAGCCATCCATTGGAAACTGATTGTGGGGCAGACGAAGCTGCCGATACCCGATTAACTCGTTGCCGGGTTCAATGCAGGAACCTTGCCAGGCTTGCACAATCAGTGGCTTGGATTACCTTCCTGCAAGCGCGCCCTGGTTGGAGCCGGTTGGGCGCGGCGTTTGCACTAAAACGGGGCGCAGCGAGCGCGCATTATTCCCGTGCGCGTTCCACCCGCAGATGCTGGGCCCGCATATGGCGGGCCAGGTCGACCAGTTCGCCGAGGTTGTCGACGACGGCATCGGGCCGGTGCGGATGCCGCACCGTGCCCGGAAAGATCTTGTCGATCCAGGCCGCATCCCAGCCCGCCCCGTTGTAGAACACGGCCGCCACCCCTGCGCGCTTGGCGGCGATGACGTCGGTCGTGGAGTCGCCCACATACCAGACATGTTCGCTGGCAGTGCGCCCGAGTTGATCGAGGGCCGTCAGCAACAGATCGGGGTGTGGTTTGCGGTGGGGCACGTCGTTGCCACAGGTCATGGCATCGAACAGATCCTGCCAGCCGGTGTTATCCACGATGGCCAGTTCGTGGTTCATGAATTCGCGGTTGCGGTTGGAGATCAGCCCCAGGGTGATATCCAGATCGCGCAGCGCCTGCAGATTGGCGCGGGTATCCGGCTCCAGCGGCGTGACCTCGCCCACGTACTTGCGATAGGAGGTATCGAAGGCGGCATGGGCACGCTGCTTGGCATCGGGATTGTCGCCGAACAGCACTTCGAAGATATCGGTACGCGAGATCTTGCGCTCGGCGACGATGCGCGGATGCAACGCGCGATTGTCGCGTACGTATTTCACCAGTTTGGCGTCCTCGATCGTCTTGGACTGATCGGGGGCCAGCAGATGTTCGAGCAGGCCCAGTTCCTCCAGGTGCGGCAGCACATCGTCGACGGCGTGGTACATGGCGTCGTGGGTATCGACAAGCGTGGCGTGCCAGTCGATGAGTATCACGCAGGGTTCGCCGTGGGGCATTTGCAGAATGCTCATGAAGCGGTCGTATCCAAAAATGTGCGGGCCGGGCCGTCATTGTGCACGAGCCGGGCTGATCGTCGGGTCAATCGTCGACGGCTTCGCTGTCGGACTCGTCGGGCACGAGCGATGCCAGGCGCTGGCTGAGATCTTCGTGCTCGGCTTGCAGGCGGGCGAGATCGTCGATCGCGCGGGCATCGAGCTCGGTGGCGGTCTGGGCGGCGAGCGTGCGCAGCGCGGCCAGTGGCTGATTCGCGAAACTGCGCCGGTAGAGCTGGCGCATTTCGCGGGCGTATTGGTCGTCGTGTGCGTCGAATGCCGGGCGGGCCGCGATCAGTGCCTGGTCCTGGGCTGCCTCGCGGGCGTTGCTTTCGGCCAGGCGCTCGGCTTGCTCATGGGGCTCGCGGGCCGTGTCGCGGCGTTGCTTGAGTTCGCCCGCCCGCGCGAGCTGTTGCCAGTAATCGGCCAGCGCGCGTTCGTGATCTCGCAGGCGTATTTCGAGCCGTTCGATGTTCTCTGTCAGCCAGGCCGGCATGTCGACGAGCAGGCTGTAATCGGCATAGGCGGTATCGAAATCGACGAGCTCCGCAATCCAGTCGTCGACACGCCGCGCCCAGCCCCGATAGGTATAGTCGTGGCGGGCATAGCCGCGGTTGAGCAGGTGCATGAACAGCATATCGTTTTCGTAGGCTGGACGTTTCGCCTCGCACTCGGCACGGGCATCGTTCAGACGGGTGGTGAGCGCTTCCAGCGTCTGGCGCGTGTGCTCGTAGCGCTCGGCTTCGGCCCGGTACGCCGGCTCGGCCTGGAGTTCGTCTTCCAGTTGCGCGCGCAGGTCTGCATAGGCCGCTTCGGCCTCGGCCGCCTGGGTGCGCGCCGTGGTCAGGCGTTGCGCGCGCGTCGCCTGCCGGCTGTCGAATTCCTGCACGGCGCGTTCGATATCCTCGCCGAAGACGCGCCGCCGTTCGGCGAGTTCCTGCATGCGGCGGTCGCTACGGGTGAGATCGCCCCGGATTTCGCCGGCGGCGAGACTGCGCGCACGCAGTTCGGCGAAGTGCTGCCAGAGTTCGTCCTGGCGGGCCTCGTTGGCCGCGATCGAGGGTCTGGCTATCGATCTCGATACCCTGGGCCGCATAGAGCCGGGACAAACGCTCGTGCAGGGCCTGGCGGCGGGCAGCGTAATCGCTGGCCTGGTCGAGCGTATCGGCGCGCCGGCGCATGCGATCGGCAATATCCATGACCACCAGACTTTCTTCCAGGCCGGCTGGATCACGCGTAGGCATGAGCGGTCAGCCACGTTGCCCGGGTCTCAACCGCTGCGCTCGCGCAGGCGTATTGTCCGCAAATGAACGCGAAGACACGCGAATAAAGCGACACAAAGCCGCGTAGGTTGGCTTAGGCCGCTAGGCCGTAAGCCAACACGGGCTGGCCTCGCGGGCGGCGCGAAGGGCGTGGCCGTTTGGCTTTCCGGGCTGCGTTCTGTGTTGGATTACGCTTCGCGAATCCGACCTATGCCCTGGAACGGCCGGCAAGCGCGGCCGCATAGGCGAGCCTGGCCCGTCTATGCGGCCTGTTTTTCGCGAATGAAGACTTCGACCAGGTCGAGCAGGATACGCGCGCTTTCGGTCTGGTAGGCGTCGATTTCGTCGTCATCCAGTGCGTGGGTGCTGAGTTCCTCTTCCTGCGGGTCTTCGTCTTCCTCGCTCTTTTCGAAGGCTTCGTAGTCTTCGAACGGCGGCTCACCGGTGGCCTTGCGATGGGTGTTGGCGAGTTTCAGGCTCTGCTGCTTGAGTGCTTTCTGCTCGGCGCGGCGCTCGTCGAGATTGAGCGATACCCGCGTCTTTTCGCTCTGCTGGCGGGCCAGGCGAATCCGCTCGACGCGGTAACGATAGTCCGGGTCGTTTTCGATACGCATGTCGTGGCCGCGTTTGAGCGTATCCAGCAGCTGATCGATTTCGTCCGAGTAGGGAAAGGTCGTGGGCTTGATCCGATCCCAGGGCAGGGCATTGGGCAGCGCGCTTTCGCCGATCTTGCTCGGGTCGATCGCGGCCGGGAAGGTGATATCCGGGCTCACGCCGCGATCCTGGGTGGAATCGCCGGTGACGCGATAGAACTTGGCCTGGGTCAGCTTGATCTGGCCTTCGGAGAGCGGCATCAGCGTCTGAACCGTGCCCTTGCCGAAGGTCTGGCCGCCCAACACGATGGCACGCCCGTAATCCTGGAGGGCGCCGGCCACGATTTCCGAGGCCGAGGCCGACAGCCGATTGACCATGACCGCCAGCGGGCCGTCGTAGACCGGGCCGTCGTTGCGATCGCCCAGAACCTGGACATTGCCGTCGGCATCGCGAATCTGCACCACGGGCACCGAATTCATGAACAGGCCGGTGAGCTTCATGGCCTCGCCGAGCGCGCCGCCGCCATTGTTGCGCAGATCGAGCACGATACCGGCCAGATCCTTGTTCTTCTTGAGTTCGACCAGCAGCTTTTCGACGTCCTTTGCGGTGCCGTTATAGAACGACGGCAGACTGATCAGGCCCACGTCGACGGTCTGGCCGTCGCGTTCGAGTTTGATGATCTGCTTGCGCGCGGCCTGATCCTTGAGTTCGATCTTGTCGCGTACGAGGGTGATCGTCTTGGTCTGGCTGTTGTCGGCCGGCGAGATCTGCAGGCGCACGGTCGAGCCTTTCTCGCCGCGGATGAGTTGCACGGTTTCATCCAGACGCATGCCCACGACATCGGTGAATTCGCCGTCTTCGCCCTGGCCCACGGCAATAATGCGATCGGTGGGCTTGAGCTTGCCCGACTTGGCAGCCGGGCCGCCCGGAATCAGGCGCACCAGTTCCGCATAGCCGTTCTTCGAGCGCAGCTCGGCGCCGATGCCCTGCAGCTGCAGGTTCATGTCGATATTGAAATCTTCCGAACGCCGCGGCGAGAAATAATCGGTGTGCGGGTCGTAGCTGTGGGTGTAGGCATCCATATAGGCCGAGAACGCGTCCATCGGCTCGGCCTGGCGCAGTTGCTTGAGCTCGTTGGAATAGCGCTGGGTGAGGCGCTTTTCGATCTCGTCGTCATCGAGATCGTTGAGCTTGAGATTGATCAGCTGGTTTTCCAGCTGCTTGGTCCACAGGGCCTCGCGCTCGCTGGCATCGGCCGGCCAGGGCGCGTTTTCGCGATCCACGTCGAAGCTTTCGTCGTCGTCGATATCCAGGCTGTCGATGCCCTGTTCGACGCGGTTGAGCGCCCACTGGTCGATCTGGATACGACGTTTCTGGTAGGTGTTGTAGATATCGAAGGCCGCCCGTGTCTGGCCCTGCTTGAGTTCGTCGTCGAGCGAGTGCTCGTACTTGTCGCGCAGGCGTTCGATATCCGATTGCAGAAATACGCCGCGGGTGCCGTCGAGCTCGTCGAGATAGGCGTTGAAGAATTTCTCCGAAAACGCGTCGTTGAGATCGACCTTGTTGTAGTGGTTCTTTTGTAGCTGCTTGACGACTTCGCGGTCGATTTCGCCCTGGTTGGCATCGGGTACCAGCGGTGTATAGCCCTCGGCGGTGCCGGCGCCGGCATCCGGTACCGGTTCCGGGTCGGCCGGCGCGTCCGCCGCGCAGCCGGTCTGCGCGAAGGCGAACAGGACAATCAGAAACAGCAGGGCAAGCTTGCGCATGAAGAAACTCGTTGATTGGCCGGAATCGGCTGTACGGCGACAGCGGCGCGGGGCCCGAGGCCGCCGCGGGCTTATACGGTTATTGCCATTGTTGCCATTATGGCGTATCGCTTTCACGATACACGAATTATTTGCGATCTCCGGCAGCACGCGGACGATGCACGGTCACATCGTGTCTATCGGTGTAGGCCGCGCGCTGTGTCGATGATCGCAAGCCTTATTGGGTCTATCGGCTGCCAATAACCGCAGTGAATGCCCGGTTGTCGACGCAAGCGCGTACGAATAGCCGATATTCCACGTCTGAAATCATGCCCGGGCCGGGCGCTTACGTGCAATGCGGGCAGACACGGAGGCGGTTCAGCCGAACACCAGGCGCAGCGCCGGTAGCAGCAGAATCAGCGCCAGGGCGCGCGAGAATGTCTTTTGATTGATTCGGTAGTGCAGTCGGTTGCCGACCAGCAGGCCGAGGGCGATGCCGGGTACGGTCAACAGCGCCATCAGGGCCAGTTCGCCGGTGAGCAGGCCGAGCTGAAAATAGACGATGTTCTGGGTGATCGTGCCGCAGAGAAACGCCAGTGTGAGCACCGAGCGCGCCGTCTGTTTCGGGTAGCGCAGGCTCACATAGATCAGCAGCGGAATGGGCGATACGCCCACTGCGCCCACGATGATCCCGGCCGCGCCGCCGCAGCCGAACAGACAGGCGCTTTCCCGGCGTGTGCGTGGCGGCGGCTGATCCGGGGTGGGCGTGCGCCAGAGCATGAGCGCGACATACACCAGTATTGCCATGCCCAGCCCGCGGCGCAGTATCTCTGCCGGCAGGATCGCCAGCAGCTGGCCGCCCACGACGATGCCCAGCGACAGCCCGAGTGCGGCGGCCGGCCCGCGCCGCCAGTCCATTTCATGGCGGGTCAGCCAACTGAGCATCAGATTGGGCACGAGCACGACCATCGCCACGGTCGCGACCACATCGCGAAACGGAAACAGCATCACCAGCAGCGACAGGGTCAGCGTGCCCGAGCCAAAGCCGGTCATGCCCTGTGCACAGGCCCCGGCGAATGCGGCGAGATTGAACAACAGAATCTGCACGGTCGTCCCGATTTGAGATGACACCGGCGCGGGCCGGCGGTAACGAGTGATGCGCTCGGCGCGACGCGCAAGGGTAAACGTTTGCCGTGGCCGCGTCGTGTCTTGCGGCGTAATCTCCCACGTCGGGCCGTGCCTTTAGGCAATACGGGCGAACTGTCCAGGGCCGTTCGTCGCGAGATAAGCCGTCGCATCGGCGACCAGGCCGCGGCAAGACAAAGCATCGTGCGTGCCGCGTGGTTATTCCACCTCAGCGAGCCAGACAATGAACCATCACGCCGGATTGCCGTGGCTTGGCCGCCGACCGATCGTTATGGGTTGGGTACGCCATGCGTCGTTAAGTTCGTTGAGCGTGGGCTTGCCACGCTCGGCGGGCCGCGCCTTGGCTGACACGTCCGGCACAGGCAATGCGATGGCATATCCCGCGACGACAGGCCCTAGAATATGCGCCTGGGTTTGCGATTCGGGTTGGGTCATTGCGCTGGCATCGTCTGCAGTATCTGCTCGCTTTCGAGCGCTTCGCCGATGCGTTGCGTGTATTCGTCGCGCTCACCGGCGTCATGCTCTATGCCGGGCTGGGCAACAACGCCCACGAGCTGATTCCGCTCATGCTGGGCGTGATCGCCGCGGCGATCGCCGAAACCGACGACAGCTGGCGCCGACGCGCCAGTGCGCTGGCGGTAACACTGCTGTGTTTCGGCCTGGCCGCATTGATCGTGCAATGGCTGTTCGAGCGCACGTGGCTATTCGGGCTGGCGCTGACGCTGGGCTCGTTTTTGCTGGTGATGATGGGCGCGGTGAGCGCGCGCTATGCAACCATCAGCAATGCCACGCTGTTGCTGGCGGTCTACGGCATGATCGGGCGCGACCAGCACAGTCTGACCGATGCCTTCTGGCACCAGCCGGCGCTCCTGGTGGCCGGGGCCGGCTGGTATGGGTTGTTGTCGTTGCTGTGGAATGCGCTGTTCGTGCACCGGCCCGTGCGCCAAGCGCTCGCACGGCTCTACGATGCGCTGGGCGATTATCTCGACTGCAAGGCCCGCCTGTTCGAACCCAGTCGCGGCCTGGATATCGCCGCCTGTCGCAATGCGCTCGCGCACGCCAATGCGCGGGTCGTGGCCGCACTCAACGATACGCGACTGGCATTGATCGACCGCCTCGACGGCCGGCGTTCGCGCTCGGCGATGGAAGAGAATCTGCGCCTGTATCTGGCCGCCCAGGATATTCACGAACGCGCGGCATCCTCGCATTATCCGTACTCACGTCTGGTTCAGGCGTTTTTCCATAGCGATCTGATGTTTCGCGCGCAGCGTCTGGTCGCGGCCGTGGGCCGCGCCTGTCGTGAACGTGGCGCGGCCCTGCGCTACGAGGCACCGACACGGTTTGGCTACCTGCAGACCGCGCGTTCGGAGTTCGATGCCGCGCTGACTTATCAGCGCGAAGGCAACCCGGCACCGGAGCGTGGTCTGCTCGCCGCGGTCGAAGAACTGGCCGACAATCTCGATACGCTCACCGACCGGGTCGCCAGCGCCGAAGCGCCCGCCGAACAGAGTGACGAGCAACGCCTGCAGGACCCGGCGCCGGCCTCCTTCGGCGAAGGATGGCGTCGTATCGTGGTCGAGCTCACACCGGCCTCGGCGCGTTTTCGCCATGGTCTGCGGCTGGGCCTGGCGATGCTGGCCGGCTATATCGTGCTCAAGCTCGTGCATCCGGAACAGGGCTACTGGATCCTGCTGACCGTGATGCTGGTCTGCCAGCCCGACTACGGCGCGACCCGTCAGCGGGTGGTGCAGCGTATCGGCGGCACCGTGCTTGGCCTGGTTCTGGGTTGGGCCTTACTCAAGCTCTTTCCCGCGACCGAAATCCAGCTGCTGCTCACGATCGCGGCCGGAGTGACGTTCTTTGCGGCGCGTTTTCGCCGCTATGTGGTGGCCGCCGCGGCGATCAGCGTGCTCGTACTGCTGGCCTTCAACCAGGTCGGCAACGGTTTCGATCTGATCGTGCCGCGGCTGCTGGATACGGTCATCGGGGCGGTACTCGCGTTTGCTGCCATGCGGTTGGTATTGCCGGATTGGCGTTCGCGCGAACTGCATCAGCGCCTGGCCGATGCGCTGGCGGCCAACGGCCGGTATCTGCGTGCGATCCTGGCCCAGTATCGCAGTGGCAAACGCGACGATCTGGCCTACCGGATCGCCCGCCGCGATGCCCACAACGCCGATGCCGCGGTGAGTACGCATGTCTCCTCGGCGCTCAAGGACCCGCACGGTGCACGCGCGGACAGCCGCCAGGCGCTGGCCGTACTGGCCAGCGCGCAGACGTTGATCGCGCATCTGTCCACGCTGGGCGCCCACCGCCAGGTACTGGCCGCGCATGCCGGCAATACCTTGCTCGAGCAGGTCGGCGCCTATATCGCGGATACGCTCGAAGAGGCCAGCCATGCGCTCGTGCGCGGCGAGCCGATGCCGGTCGACAGCGAATACGAACACAGCCTGCGCGATGCCCTGACTGCGGCCCCGTTGGGAAATATGGAGCCCCAGCGGCTGATTGCGAGCCAGCTCGCCCAGTTGCTCGACGAGCTGCCGCGGCTGCGCCGTATCGGGCAGGCGCTGGTGCGTTAGCGCGTGATCGCTACGATATCGTTCGGCTCAAGGCGGGTATTCCAGGCCTAGCGATGTGATGGCTTCGTTCCTGAAGAGGAACCGCAGATTGCGCAGATTACGCAGATGAATAAGCGCGCCGCCCATGCGGCTGACGACAGCGAACGAGCGCGATTTCCTGTCCTGGGTCTGTGTGATCTGCGGACCTTTTCGCCAGGCAGGCGTGGTGTCCGCAAATGAACGCGAAGACAGGCGAATACGACGAACGGCAGCGCGCCTGAAGGCCGGCCGGTCTGATATTCATGCCGCCTGCTGAACTGTGTACATCATCAGGTAGGGCGTTACGGGCCTGGCCTGACGGCACGGGCAGGGCGATGGCCTGGCCCGTGGCAACAGGCCCTAGTCGTCGTCGCCCGGCAAGGGCAGCTGGGCGATATGGAATTCACGCACGACCTTGATCGTCGGGCGCAGCAGAAAATGCACCGAGCCGAGAGTGAAACACCAGGTCGCCGGGATCATCAGGCTTTCATAGAAGAACATCACCGAGCCGACCAGAAAATACAGGGCCGCGAAAAAATCGTTGAGCGTATAGAGCTTTTCGTAGCGCCCGTAGACCTTGCGCTGATGGTGGTCGGTGGCGTGCTTGGGTTCGAACATGGCAGCCATGAATATGTCCTGTAACGGCGAAGCGGGCGACACAACATAGCGAATTGCCGGCGTCGCGAAATGGCCAGGGCCCGGCCCCGTGCGAGTCGTTCGTCGGTAACGTCTTGATAGAACGGGGCTCGCCGGGCGCGCTTGCGCCCGGGCAGGAATAGCCACGCGGCGCAAAAGCGCGGCCGGCGCGCGCAACGACGGCGTGTCAGGCCGGCACGCCGCCCAGGCAGTAATACTTGGTCTCCAGATATTCCTGCATGCCGGCATGCGCGCCTTCGCGGCCCAGCCCGGATTGCTTCATGCCGCCGAAGGGCACGTGTGCGCCGGTAATATCCATGGTGTTCACGCCGACCATGCCGTAGTCGAGCCCGCGCATGAACTTGCGGATACGCGCATCCTGATGGGTATGCACATAGGCGGCCAGGCCGTACTCGGTATCGTTGGCGCGTGCGATCACTTCGTCGTCGTTATCGAAGGCGCAGACCGCAGCCAGTGGGGCGAAGGCCTCGTCGGAAAAGATACGCATGTCGGCGGTGATGTCGGCCAGCAACGTGGGCATGAAAAAACGTGCACCGGGCGCTTCGGACTGGGCGCGTCCGATGACACGGGCGCCACGCTGTTCGGCGTCGTCGGCCAGGGCCTGGGCTTTTTCCACCGCGCGCTCGTGGATGAGCGGGCCGATATCGGTATCGTCTTCGAAGCCGTTGCCCACGACCAGCGCGTTCATGCGCTCGCCAAAGCGCTCGACGAAGGCCTCGTAGAGGTCGCGGTGCACGAATATGCGGTTGGCCGCTACGCAATCCTGGCCACTGGTCTGAAACCTGGCGGCGATGGCCGAATCCACGGCCGTATCCAGGTCGGCGTCTTCGCAGACAATGAACGGCGCATTGCCGCCCAGTTCCATCGACATGCGCTTGACCGTGTCGGCGCCGTCGCGCAGTAGCTGGCGGCCGATCGGGGTCGAGCCGGTGAACGACAGGGCCCGCACCCGGGTGTCGTCGCACAGAACCTTGGATACGCGCTTGGCATCGCCGGTAACGACGTTGAATTCGCCGTCGTCGAGTCCGGCCTGCTCAGCCAGCGCGGCAAGCGCAAGTGCCGAAAACGGCGTTTCGCTGGCCGGCTTGACCACCACCGTGCAGCCGGCTGCCAGCGCGGCCGCGGCCTTGCGGGTGATCATCGCCAGCGGGAAGTTCCAGGGCGTGATCACGCCCACGACGCCGACCGGTTCTTCGACCGTGCCCAGCGCCATCTGCGGGTCTTCGGCCGGGATGTTCTGGCCGTCACTACGCCGGCCTTCCTCGGCAAACCAGCGAATGAAACTGGCCGCGTAATCGACTTCGCCGCGCGCTTCTTTCAACGGTTTGCCCTGTTCGCGTGTCATCAGCCGGGCCAGCGCTTCGCGGTTGTCCTGCATACCTTCGTACCAGGCCAGAAGCCGGTCGGCCCGGGTGCTCACCGCGGTGTCGCGCCAGCGCCCGAAGGCGGCATGGGCGGCATCGATCGCGCCCTGCAGGCGCGCGCTTTCCAGATCCGGAATATGGCCGATGATCTCGCCCGTGGCCGGGTCGTCGACAGCGCGGGTGGCCTGCTCGGCGGCATCGATCCAGCGTCCGCCCACATAGGCCTGTTCGCGAAAAATAGCGTCGTAGGTTGCGGTCATGACGTTGCCTTGGTGTTCGTGCGATATACACGAACTGGGGATGCAAGGCGCGAGTGTCAAACCCGATCGGGCGACAGATACGCAGACAACGCCCGCCAGCGACATCACGTGCCGGGTATAGCGGTCTGGGTTGATAGGCCTGGGCAACGCGACGTTGGCGTATTGGGATGGCGACGCTGGGCAATGGTCGTCGCGGCACGGCCGGGGGCGATCGAAGATGGCGCTCCCTACGAGACTCGAACTCGTGTTTTCGCCGTGAGAGGGCGACGTCCTAGACCGCTAGACGAAGGGAGCTGCGATCGCGGCGCACAGTATAGCCACAACCGCGCATGGCTCAAGCGATTTTTGCGGGATTTCTGTATAACCCCGACAGGTTGTGCAGAGATTTCTCAAGTGATTGCCTTCAGCTGAAGGCCGAGAATCCGTCGTTATAGACACGCCAGAGCACAAGCAGCGCATAGATTGCGACCAGCGCGATACACACGATGGTGATCGTACGCGGGCCGCGGGGTTCGGGGACCGGATCGCCGCGCATACGCCGCAGCCGCGCGATCAGCAGGCTGACGACGACCCAACCCAGAAACGCACACAACAGCAGCCCGAGCAGCAGTTTCATGAAAACGGTTGCATGATGTTCTGCATGAACACGCCGGCCAGCCGCGGCTCCATGCACAGCGAGAACAGCAGCCCGTAGCCCGCGCCCCACAGATGCGCGCTGTGGTTGATGTGATCGTGGCCGAGCCGTCCGGCATACAGCCCGTAGGCGGTGAACAGCACGGCATAGACGATCGCCGGCATCGGAAAGAACAACACCCAGATCGTCGACCAGGGGTCGATCAGAATGAAGGCGAACAACACCGCCGAAACTGCCCCGGAGGCGCCCAGGCTGCGGTAGCGGCTGTCGTTGCGATGCTGCAGGTAGCTGGGAATGATGGCGACTACCACACCGACCAGATAGAACAGCGCGAAGCCGACGCTACCGATATAGCGTTCGAAAAAGCCTTCGATCGCACGTCCGAAAAAGAACAGCGTGATCATGTTGAACAGCAGATGCTGACCGTCGGCATGGATGAAGCCGTGGGTGAGCAGGCGCTGGTATTCGCCGCGATTGACCGCCGGCGGCCAGAAGATCAGCCGCTCCATCATGTCGCGATTCTGGAAGGCGGTGAAAGAAACCGCACAGGTCACCGCGATCAGCAAAATAGTAACGATCATCGAAATCCTTTGACGAACCAGGTCAAGCCGAGCCCGACATGATAGCCCGTGCTTTCATTCAGGCGCGTGACCGCGCCGTCCAGGTTGCTTAGGGAATGTCCGTATGACCGATCGCGGTCGAGGCCGAACCATGGACGGGCCGCCGGCTTTGCGCGCGCCTGGTTGGCGTGACGGCTTAGCTCACTGTGCAACCAGCACGCTATGCCAACCGGTGTTTGCAAGCCACGCGCTAAGCACGCCGGCGCGATCACGACAGGTTGTGCAGAGATTCTCTAGAAGGGCGACAGCCCGAAGCGCTGGGGTAGCGCCGGTTCGTCGATCTTGCCGATCTGCGAAAAATCCGCGCGCCCGAGAATCTGGTTGAGCCGGCGTGGGTTTTGCAGGCTGCGTACCACGCGTATGCGCGAGGGCTGGCCGTCTTCGCCCAACTGCAGCACCCAGGCCAGAAAACCGCTCGAACAATGCACCAGGCTGCCGATCGGATAGATGCCCTGACGCTTCATATAGCGTTTCAGCCACTCGCGTTCGTCGTCGTTGCAGCTGTGATAGAGCGAGCGAAAGACCTGCAGCGGCGCGGCGGCTTCATGGTTGCCGATACCGCCCCGGCTCTTGACCTCGATGAGATCGACAATACGCGCGGCCCGGGCCAGCGACGCCAGCGCAACCGGCAGCCCGCTGATATCGACATCGGTCGAATTCAGACATTCGATGATCGCGCGCCGGGCGCCGCTGGCGGCCCAGGAGCCAGCCGAGCCGAGTGCTTCGATGAGTTCGTGATGGCTGTTGGTGGGCGCGCTCGGATCGGTGATCAACGTATCGGCCGATGCGGTCTGTGGCCCGGCCTGACGAATATTGCCCAGATCGTGCACGAGCGCGGCCACCACGATATCGCGCAGGTTGCGGGCCAGCGTCTCCTCGCCCTGAACGAGATCCGCCAGCCGGCCCGCCACGACGATACAGTGGTGCAACAATGCCGGTTGTTCGCTCAGACAGCACAGCGCATAGAGAAAGGTCGGGCGATCCTGTTCGAGCAGTTGGCAGAGCGTATCGGCACACTCATAGAGTGCGTCGATCGGCAACGCACGGCCGTGGCGCAATGCGATCGCCGTGACGCCCAGCTTGTGGGCGATATCGCGTAGCGGACCGACCATCGCGGTGGTACGGGCGTAGGGCGTTTTTTCCTGTTGATCCAGACGGATGGCCACGGGCGACTCGGTGCCGCCAATGAACAGCCGCGATGGCTGGATCATGTGGTTGCGACCCTGGCCGGCCCGGAACGCGATCTCGCGTTCCATTTCGCGTAGCCAGACCGGCACCTCGCTCAAGCGATTGCCGTCGCGCTGAACGAAGGAAAAACCGACATAGGCATGCGCATTGCGCTCGGCCATCTGCACGTGGCGCACCACGGCCGCCAGCGACGAGCGCGTGCCGTTGGGGAATTCGATGAACAACGCCGCGATCTGCTGGCCGCATTCGAGCAGCATGCCCGTGCGCAGTGCGATCTCGATACCGCAGCCGCCCAGCGACAGGTCCATCAGCCGCGCATCGATCGGGTTGCGGTCTTCATACACCTGCAGCTGCACCAGTGCGCGCATGCCGCGAACCAGTCGAATGCGGGTGGATTCGCGCTTGTTCGAGACATACACCCGTTCGGGTTTGGCAATGATCAGTTCCGGCGGATCGGCCTCGATACTGAATTGCTGGACCTCGATGCCCGTAAACAGCAGCGCTTCCACGCCCAGACTGGCGTGCAGGCGTACGCCGGCCGCGAACCGATCCCGGGCCAGGCCGAGCACATCGATCGTCAGCCGAATACGTTCGCAGCCGGCTTCGACACGGAAGTCGTCGATATCGAAACGCTCGCCGGTGGCCACGCATTCCAGGCGCAGGTCACTGTAGTGACGCTGCTGCAGGGTTTCGAAGGCGTTGGCAACACGGTCGCCATCGTTGATTTCAATGCGGGGAGCGTCCGTCACTTCCATGCGGGGCCTGATTGAGGTGGGTCGATACGTTGCGCCGTATGCGCCTTATCGGCAACCCACGCCGATGGTTGAGCGCCAGAACACATTTATTATTATCAATACGCTAACGCATCGATCGCATCGATGCAGCGTATGCCAACCGCCGCCGCATCGTTTTTCAAACGCATTTCGCCAATGAACGCGAAGCCCATCGGTCTGCCGGCTCCGGCCGAGGCCGCACTCACCGCCCCCGTGTAGCGGCATGGGCACGCCCGGCGGCACCGAACACGGTACGCCCGATACGCATACCGGCCGCGCGTGCGCTTTTGCCCCGGGGTTTGAAATCGGTATTGCGCGGGTCCAGCGCATACAGATGATGCCCGCCCTGGGGGGAGGTGGTGTAGTAATCCACGCGCTCCTCGGCAGGCACATCGGCACGGTGCTGCAACCGATAGAGCAGATAAACGCCGAGCACGATCAGAAAGCCGGTATTACTGTAAAACAGCCCGTTCGGGCCGAATTCGTCCATGGCCGTCGCGGCCACCACCGGGCCGATACAGCTGCCGATGCCATAGGCCAGCAGCAGCGTGGTACTGGCGGCGGTAATACGGTGACTGGGCATCTGGTCGTTGGTGATTGCCACCGATACCGGATACAGCGCTGCCGACAGGCCCATATACAGCCCGACCACCGCGATCAGCACCACGGCATGGGTATCGCCGAGAAACGGAATCACGGCACTCGTAAGCGCGGCGACCGCGAGCACCGCCATGAGTACACGCCGCCGGTTGAAGCGATCACACAGCCGCCCGATCGGCCACGCCAGCAGCATCGCGCCCACGATTGCGCTGGCCATGAACAACGACAGCCGGTCGGTATCCAGGCCGATACGGTCGGCGTAGACCGGTGCCATGGCATAGAAGGCGTTGACCAGCAGCCCGGCCACCAGCGCGCCGCTCACCCCCACCGGCGAAATGCGATAGAGCGAGATCAGCGACAGGCGTTCGGCGTCTTCGACCGCCGGCGCATGCATGCGGGTAAGCGACAACGGGATCACCGCCACGGTTACCAGCATGGCCGCGAGCGTGAACGGAAACACGTTTTCCGGCGAACTGACATTGATCAGCAGCTGGCCCGAGGCGGTCGAGAGGAAGAACACGATCTGGTAAATCGCGAACAGTCGCGCCCGGTTGTCGTTGGTCGCCCGGCTCGAAAACCAGCTTTCCATCACGATCATCAGCCCGGCCATGGCGAAGCCGGCAAAGGCACGCAGCGCCGCCCAGAGTGGTGCGTTCACGGCCAACGGATAGATCTGGATGGTCACCGCCAGCGCGGCCGCGAACACTGCAAAGGCGCGGATATGGCCGACCCGTTCGACCACCCGTTCGGCGAACACGGTACCCAGCGTGAACCCCACCGAATAACACACCAGAATCCAGCCGATCAGGCTGGTGGAAAAGTCTTCCATGCTCAGGCGCAGGCCCAGCAGGGTCATCAGGAATGCGTTACCGCTGACCAGCAGCGCGATGCTGGCGATCAGAGCGATCAGAGAAGTGGCCAAACGCGTCATCGAAACACCGAAACAACGAACGAAAAAGATTTAAGGCTCAACGCCTCGGGCAAGCGCCGAGGACTATGGGTCGCCACGGGCGAGCACGCTGGCCCGTCAGGCGGGTTCGATCACCAGCTGCGGATGATCGAAGGCGATACGCCCGGCGATGGCCGCCATTTCCCGGCGCGGCTGCGGATAGACCCAGCCGGCATCCGCGTAGCACGCGCCATCGACCACCACATGGTAGTAGCAGGTATCGCCCTTGTACGGACAATAGGTCTGTTTGTGCGACCGCTGCAAAAATCCGGCTTCGATCGCCTGCCAGGGTAGATAGAAGCGATCGGCATAGCCGCGCTCGCGCAGCCGCAGGGCCGTATCGGTGCGGCCGATCACGCGTGTACCCACACGAACGCACAGTGGCTGTTCGTATGGATCCAGTTCGATGCGGTCGTCGAAATAGGCGGCCATGGTGGCTCCCATTGCCTGGCGCGGGTGGTTGATCTGGCGTAAAGGCGCACCCCGTCGGGAGCGCATGATCTGGTGCCTTGGCAGCACAAATCAAGCAAGACAGATGAAATTTCGATGACGGGGCAAAGATGGGCACAATACAACCGCGTGGTGCGGCCCGATAACCGGCCTGGCGGCGACCGCGGCGCGTGCTGTGTCGGTGCGCCGATGGTCTTTGAATCTGGCAAGGAATGAGCAATGGATTTCTTTTATAACGCCCCCGAACGCGTAGTCGACGAAGTGATCGACGGCCTGGCGCGTATCGCGCCGATCAAACGCAGCGCGCCGGCCCACGGGGTCCGTGTCGTGGTCGATCGCGACTGGGACAAATCGCGGGTCGCGGTTCTGTCGGGCGGCGGTGCAGGGCACGAACCTGCCCATGCGGGCTTTGTCGGCGCCGGCATGCTCGCCGGCGCGATCGCCGGTGATGTATTCACCTCGCCCAGTGTCGAAGCTGTACTGGCCGCCATTCGCGCCACCTGCGGCGAGGCCGGCTGTCTGCTGGTCATCAAGAACTACACCGGCGATCGGCTCAATTTCGGGCTGGCCGCGGAACGCGCCGCGCGCGAAGGCTATCGCGTACGCAGTGTGATCGTCGCCGACGATATCGCGCTGCCCGATGCCCAGCAGAAACGTGGCCTGGCCGGCACCGTGCTCGTGCACAAGATCGCCGGTCATTACGCCGCGGCCGGTGCCGATCTGGATACCGTTGCCGATATCGCCCAGCGCGTCTGCGATGGGCTTTGTTCGATCGGACTGTCGCTATCCAGCTGCACGCTGCCGGGCCATGCCATCGACCGGCGTACCGCCGAGCTGGGTCTGGGTATTCATAACGAGCCGGGCGTGCGCGAAGTCGACCCCGACGATGCCGGCGACGCCATGCAACTCGTGCTCGACCCCTTGCTCGCCGCGCTTGCCGAACGCAGCGACGATACGTCGCCGCTGATTGTCATGCTCAACAATCTGGGCAGCTGTGCCACGCAGGAAATGGGCGTATTGCTCAATGAGCTGCTGGCCCGACTGCCGGCCGAGCGCGTCGCCCATGTGGTTGCCCCCGCGCCCGTGATGACCTCGCTGGACATGCATGGCTTTTCGGTCACGCTGCTGGCCGCGGAAGACGATTTCGTCGAAGCACTGAAATCGCCGGTGGCGGCCACTGCCTGGCCGGGGCTGTATCAACCGCGCGAAATCGAAACCTTCGACGTCGAGTTGAGCGTGCGCGCGGACGAACCCGTGGGCGAACGCGATTCGGCACGCGAACAGCGTATTGAACAGATCGTGCAACACCTGATCGAATCGAGGGACGAACTCGACGCGCTCGATGCCAAGGCCGGCGACGGCGATACCGGCACCACGTTCGCCGCCGGTGCCCGGGCGATCGGCGAGGCCCTGAGCGCAGGGGCGCTTTCCAGTGGCGACGAGGCCCGTCTGGCCTACGAACTCGGCGAAATACTCGCCCGCGATATGGGCGGCTCCAGCGGCGTGCTGCTGTCGATTCTGTGTACCGCCACGGGCGCGGCGCTGGCCGAGGGCAGCGACTGGCCCGCCGCCCTCGCGCGCGGTATCGAACGCATGCAGCATTACGGCGGTGCCACCCAGGGCGATCGCACCTTGCTCGATGCGCTGATTCCCGCCGTCGAGGCGCTGGCCGAAGGTCACGATCTGACGGCTGCCGCCCAGGCCGCCCGCGACGGCGCCGATGCCACCCGCGCCATGACCCACGCCGGCGCGGGGCGCTCGGCCTATGTGCCCGAAAACGCCCTGCGCGATCTCACCGACCCCGGCGCGGAGGCGATCGCCCGCGTCTGGGAGCGACTGGCCGAAGGCTAGCTCGGCCGGTGCTTCATCTGTTGCATGAGGCGCAACAGATGAAGCGGGCCGGTTGTCGCGATGCAACAGTTGTCGCGTGCTGATATGCCTGCGGTGGAGCTCGCCTGCTGATACACGGTTCCTGTAAAACTCTTATTAAAACAGAAAGCTAAGACGATTTTCGTCGCGGCTGCCGGGCGCGCCATTCGTGCGTGAATACGCTGGCACGCCGCTTGCTCCTGCCCTCGTCAATAAAACGCGGTCTGCATGACAGCCGCATAAAAATGGCGTTCGAGGAGATCCCTAAAACGGCGTGCCTGCGCGATGTCGATTCGGCTGCGATAGCCATCGGTGCATCGTGTGTCGGCGTGGCGTCGATGCCCGGCCTCGAGCGTCTTCTTACGACAAGGAGCGCTATCCATGAGCAAGCCGGCAGAACCCGAACAGAATTTCATCGACGGTCATTTCGTGGCCGCGCGCGGCGAATCGATCGCGGTGGAGAATCCGGCCACCCAGGCCACCATCGGCCATATCCCCGACAGCGATTCAGACGTGGTGAATACGGTCGTGGCCGCCGCGCGTCGTGCCCAGCCTGCCTGGGAAAAGCGCCCGGCGATCGAGCGCGCCGGTTATCTGCGCCAGATCAGCGCAAAGCTGCGTGAGCGGGTGGCCGAGTTCGCCGACATCATCGTGCGCGAACAGGGCAAGGTGCGCGCGCTGGCCGAGGTGGAAGTCAACTTCACCGCCGACTATATCGACTACATGGCCGAGTGGGCGCGTCGTATCGAGGGCGAGGTCATTGAAAGCGATCGTGCCGGTGAAAGCATCTTTTTGCTGCGCAAGCCCGTGGGCGTGGTGGCCGGCATCCTGCCCTGGAATTTTCCGTTCTTTCTGATCGCACGCAAGATGGCGCCGGCGCTGGTCACGGGCAATACCGTGGTCATCAAGCCCAGCGAAGAAACGCCGCTCAACGCATATGCGTTCGCACGGCTGGTCGCCGAAACCGACTTGCCGGCCGGCGTATTCAATCTCGTGGGTGGCCGTGGCGAGATTACCGGTAACGCACTGTGTGCCCACCCGGACGTGCGCCTGATTACGTTCACCGGCAGCGTGGCGACCGGCTCGCGCATCATGGCCACGGCAGCGAAGAATCTCACCCGGGTGAATCTGGAACTCGGCGGCAAGGCGCCGGCGATCGTGCTCGCCGATGCCGATCTTGACCTGGCGGCGAAAGCGATCTGCGATTCGCGCACCATCAATACCGGCCAGGTCTGCAACTGCGCCGAGCGAATCTATGTCGAGAAAAGCGTGGCCGAGCCGCTGGCCGAGAAGATCGCGGCCCATCTGAACGCCACCCGCTACGGCGACCCGTCAGCCGAGGCCGAGCTCGACATGGGGCCGCTCATCAACAAGGCCGGCCTAGACAAGGTCGCTGCCATGGTCGAGCAGGCCAAGGCCGATGGCGCCACCGTGGTGACTGGCGGCAGCACGGCCGATCTCGGCCAGGGTTATCACTACCTGCCCACGCTGCTGACCGATTGCCGGGCCGACATGGCAATCATGCGCGACGAGATCTTCGGCCCCGTTCTGCCCATGCAGACCGTCGATTCGCTGGATGAAGCCATCGCGCTCGCCAACGATTCCGACTACGGCCTGACCTCGTCGATCTACACGACGAACATCAACGCCGCGATGCAGGCGGTACGCGGGCTGCAGTACGGCGAAACCTATATCAACCGCGAGAATTTCGAGGCCATGCAGGGCTTTCATGCCGGCCGGCGCAAGTCCGGCATCGGCGGTGCCGACGGCAAGCACGGCCTCTACGAGTTCATGGAGACGCATGTCGTCTACATGCAGCACGGCTAACGTACCGAGGAGAAACAATAATATGAAAACGCAAAGATCTTACCCATTGCCTGACTGGCGACGTCATACCGGGCTCGCCCTGGCGTTGTTCGCGTTCTGTCAGCCCGTGGCGTTTGCCGAAACCGGCAGCGACGCACGCGGGCCGGCCGATGTGGACGGCGAGCGCATCATTAATGCCGACAAGGAACCCGGCAACTGGATGAGCACCGGCCGGACCTATGACGAACAGCGCTACAGCCCGCTGGACGAAATCAACGACGAGAACGTCGATGAGCTGGGTCTGACCTGGCAATACAAGCTGGATGTCGATCGCGGCGTCGAAGCGACCCCGATCGTGGTCGACGGGGTGATGTACACCACCGGCGCCTACAGCATCGTCTATGCCTTCGATGCGGGCTCCGGTGAACTGTTATGGAAACACGACCCGAAGGTCGATCGGACCAAGGCGGCAAGCTTTTGCTGCGGTGTGGTCAATCGCGGCGTGGCGGTATGGAAAGGCAAGGTCTTTCTCGGCACGCTGGACGGGCGCATGGTGGCCATTGATGCCGCCAGCGGCAAGGAAGTCTGGTCGGTGGATACCATTATCGACCACGATCGCAGCTACGGCATCACCGGCGCGCCGCGTATCGTCAAGGACAAGGTTATCATCGGCAACAGCGGCGCCGAATTTGGCGTACGCGGCTATATCACCGCCTACGATACGGAAACGGGCGACAAGGCCTGGCGCTTTTTCACGGTGCCCGGCGACCCGGCCGAACCGCAGGAAAACGAAGCCCTCGAAATGGCCGCCAAGACCTGGCACGGCGACGCCTGGATCGAGCAGGGCGGTGGCGGCACGGCCTGGGATTCCATGGCCTACGACCCCGACCTGAACCTGCTGTACGTCGGCGTGGGAAACGGCTCGATGTGGAACTACAAGGCACGCTCCGATGCCAAGGGCGACAATCTGTTCCTGTCGTCGATTCTGGCCATCAATCCCGACAACGGCGAGTATGTCTGGCACTACCAGACCACGCCGGGCGATGCCTGGGACTACACCGCGACCCAGCACATGATCCTTGCCGATCTCGAAATCGACGGCAAGAAACGTGAAGTGATCATGCAGGCGCCCAAGAACGGTTTCTTCTACGTGCTCGACCGCAAGACCGGCAAGGTGATCTCGGCCGAGAAATATGCGCCGGTCAACTGGGCCGAGAAGGTGGATCTGGAAACCGGGCGGCCGGTGTTCACCGAGCATGCCAAGTACTGGAAGCAGGACGGCCCGGTGGTGGTCCAGCCCGGCTTCTGGGGCGGCCACGACTGGCAGCCCATGTCCTACAACCCCAACACAGGCCTGGTCTATATTCCCAAGCACTACTTCGAGGTGACCTACGAAGACGTGCGCGATCCCGAATGGACGCCGCAGAAGGGGTTCTACCAGCTCGGCACCAAGGCCGCGGCCATGTCCGACGATGCCGAGGAAATGCAGTCCTGGGCCGATCGCTGGACCGGCGGCCTGCTGGCCTGGGACCCGGTCAAGCAGGAAAAGGTCTGGGAAGTACCGCACAAGACCATCTTCAACGGCGGCACGCTTTCGACTGCAGGCAACCTCGTGTTCGAAGGCACGGCCGACGGGCGTGTGGTTGCCTATCGCGCCACCGACGGCAAAAAGCTGTGGGAATCACCCGCCAACAGCGGCGTGATGGCCGCGCCGGTCACCTACAAGGCCGGCGGCGAACAGTACGTCACCTTCATGGTGGGCTGGGGCGGCGCGTTCTCCACCTTCGCGGGCGGTCAGTCCAAGAATGCCGGCGTGCGCCCCTACGCTGAGGTACTGACCTTCAAGATCGGCGGCGACGAAAAACTGGCGGAGCCGAACTTTCCGCCGCTGGCCAAGCCTGAGCCGCCGAAGCAGACGGCAAGCGCGGCAGACATTGCCGAAGGCAAGGATCTGATGAACGGCCACTGCAGCCAGTGTCACGGCATGAATGCCGCCAGCGGCGGCGTGACGCCCGATCTGCGGCGTCTGTCGGCCGATACCCACGATCATTTCAAGGCGATCGTGATGGGTGCACGTTTGAGCAAGGGCATGCCGTCCTATGCCGAGGTGCTCGAGCCGGACGAAATCGACAAGATCCATGCCTATCTCATCAAGCGGGCCAATGATCTGCTCGACGAGGAATACGGCGACGACCAGTAAAGGCGCGTTGCTGTCGTAGCAACACAGGCCGCGTCATCCGACGCGGCCTTTTTCATGCGTACAGCATGGCTGGAACCGCTGCTTCTAGTGCCGGTATTTGGGATCGACGATTTGCAGGCGGGCCATGCGCCGATAGATGGTCGAACGGGCGACGGACAGGTCACGCGCCACCCGGGCGATATTCCAGTTGTGCTCGCGCAGATGGGCGAGTAGATGTTCACGCGGTGTGCCGGGCTGTTCGTCGGCGGGCAGCGTGGCTCGTTCGTCGGGCACAACGGCCGTATCGGCCGTCGATAGCGCGGCCGGCAGGTCTGCCATATCGATGCCGTCGTCGTCGGCCAGCGCAAGCGCGAAGCGCAATACATTACGCAGCTCGCGTATGTTGCCTGGCCAGTCATGGGCAAGCAGACGCTCGCGTACGCCCGGCTTGAGGCGGGCGCGGCAACCCAGCGCCTCGGCTTCGTGTGCAAGCAGGCGGTCGATAAGCCAGTCGAGATCGCTGCGTTGGCGCAGTGCAGGCAGCGATAAGGTGCCGC
Source organism: Salinisphaera sp. S4-8 (assembly GCF_040361235.1). Taxonomy (NCBI): domain Bacteria; kingdom Pseudomonadati; phylum Pseudomonadota; class Gammaproteobacteria; order Salinisphaerales; family Salinisphaeraceae; genus Salinisphaera; species Salinisphaera sp. S4-8. The sequence goes on from NZ_APNF01000007.1 coordinate 203,559, forward strand.
CGGCCAGGCGGTAGTAGAGATCCTCGCGAAAGGTCCCTGCCGCGACCAGCGTGGTGAGATCACGATGGGTCGCGGTGATCACGCGCACGTCCAGCGCGACGGGCGTATCGCTGCCCAGCGGCAATACCTCGCGTTCCGCCAGCACGCGGAGCAGGCGTGTCTGTAGCGCCACCGGCATGTCGCCTATCTCGTCCAGGAACAGGGTGCCGCCATGTGCCTGTTGCAGTAGGCCCTTCATGCCGTGTTGGCGTGCGCCGGTAAATGTGCCGGGCGCATAGCCGAACAGCTCGCTTTCGATCAGCGACTCGGGCAGGGCAGCGCAGTTGATCGCCACGAAGGCCGCGCTCGAGCGGCTGCTGGCGTCGTGTAATGCGCGTGCGAGCACTTCCTTGCCGCTGCCGGTTTCGCCCTGAATGAGCAGATCGATCGGCTTGTCGGCCAGGCGTGCTGCCTGGGCAATCAGGCGCTGCATGGGGGCGTCGTCACCCGCCATGGCCTGCAGCCTGCCCAGGCGCGCGGGCGCGGGCAGTGGGCGTGTGATGCTTTTGCTTGCGCGGCGTGGTTGGGATATCGCCGCATGGAATGTGTCGTCGGACCAGCTGCGCAGGCGTACGCCGTCGTGATTCTGTTTGAGTGCATGAACGCGCGCGTTGCCGTCGCGAAAGAAAGCGCCGATGCCATGCCCTACCGGGCTTTGGCCGTTGGGTGGCTGGAGCGTCTGGCGCGCGCCGGTATTCGCGCCCACGATCATGCCGTCATCATCGAGGGCCAGGATCAGGTCGGCATGGTTGTCGACGAATGCGGCACTCCGGCCCAGGCGCAACAGCCAGTGATCGCGAAAATGATGGTTGAAATAACTGTCCTCGATGAGACGCGCATATAGCGATGTCAGATGCCAGGCTAGTTGCTGGCCCTCACGCGCGCCCGGGACCGATAACGCCGAGATATCGAGCACCGCGGCCACGCGACCGTAGGGGTCGTGTAGCGGTGCGGCAGTACAGCTCAGATCGAGATTGCCTGCATAGAAATGATCGGCCCGATGGCAGGTCAGTGTTCTTCGTTCGGCAATACAGGTGCCGATGCCATTGGTGCCGACCACGGTTTCACCCCAGATCGTGCCGGCACGCAGACCGGCTGCCTGCAGGGCCGGGTCGGCGCGCTCGCCGCCACGGCATTCCAGGGCAATGCCGTCGCTATCCGCAAGCATGGTGATATAACCCTGGCCTGCGATATGGCCATAGAGCTGGTCCATGCCGGTACGGGCGATATCGAGGTATTCGCCGACTCGCTGGCGGCGCTCGCGCAGATCGGCGGCGCTTACGTTCCGAATGCCGGGGTTGTGCTCGGGCTGAAGGCCGTACTCGCGTGCACAGCGCAGCCACGATTCACGGATGAGCCGCTCGCTGTTTTCGCGGGCGGCGACCTGGCCGGAGTCGATGACCCGGCGGACGGTTTCACTGTGCGGCTGTGTCATTTCGGCATCCCGACGGCCGGCTTATGATCCATCACGCCACTATTGCCGGTACGCGCGTTGGCTGCAACCGGCACGTGGCTGTGGCTCAAGCGTCGGTAAGTGCCTGTTCCACAAAATCCAGCCGGTCCTGGCCGAAGAACAGTTCGCCGTCGACGAGGAAGCTCGGTGCACCGAAGATCCCCATACCGACTGCGGCGTCGGTGGCATCGCGCAGCGCCTGCTTGGTCGCCTCGGCCTCGACCTGGGTTTCGAAGTTGGCGATATCCAGGCCTGCTTCGGTGAGTGTGGCCTTGAGTTGGTGGCTATCGCCGAGGTCGCGGTTATCCACCCACATTGCCCGGAAGATGGCGCGCACGTAGGGCTCGAAGTGGGGCGTGCCCAGATAGGCGATGGCTCCGCGCATGAGCGTGATCGTGTTGAGCGGGAAGGCGTCGTTTACGTGAAAATCGATGTTGTGGCGTTCCGCGACGCGGTGCATGTCGCGCCATAGATAGTCGCGTTTGGAGGCGCAGTCGATCATCGCGGGCGACTGATTGTTGGTCGCCTTGAACACCGCGCCCAGCAGGATCGGGCGCCAGACCAGGCGCGCGCCGGTGCGTTTGAGCAGGCCGGGCAGCTGGGCGTAGGCCAGGTAGGCATTCGGGCTGCCGAAGTCGAAAAAGAATTCGAGGGTCTTGTCACTGCGGATATCGGCCATGGTCGGTCTCTCTCTCTAGAAGGTTTCCATCCACGGCCTCAAATCGAGTTCGTGGGTCCAGGCATCGCGCGGTTGGCAGTGCAGCTGCCAGTAGGCGTCGGCGATGTGACGCGGATCCAGAATGCCGGCTTTGTTCTTGAGCGCATAGCGTTGCGGGAAATTCTCGCGAATGAAATCCGTATCGATTGCGCCGTCAATGATCGTATGCGCCACGTGAATGCCCTGGGGGCCGAGTTCACGCGCCATGCTCTGGGCCAGCGAGCGCAGGGCGAACTTCGCGCCCGAAAACGCCGAAAAGCCCGCGCCGCCGCGAATCGAGGCGGTGGCACCGGTGAAGATGATGGTGCCGCGTTCGCGCTCGCGCATCACGCGTGCGGCCTCGCGGCCGGTGAGAAATCCGGCAAAGGCCGACATCAGCCACACCTTGTGATAGACCCGTGCGGTGGTTTCGGTAATGCCGAAATGTACGTTGCCGCCGATATTGAAGACTGCGACTTCGAGCGGGCCGACCTCGTTTTCGATGGTGTCGACCATCGCCACGACCTGGTCTTCTTCGCGCGCGTCGCAGCCGAAGGCACGAGCCTGGCCGCCGTCGGCCTCGATCTGGGCCACCAGCGGTTCGAGACGGGCCGCGCTGCGCCGGGCCACGCAGGCCACATAGCCTTCGGCCGCGAAACGTCGAGCAATGGCGCCGCCGGTCGCATCGCCCGCGCCCACCACCAGCATCGCTCGCCGAGGCGTGCTCATGCTGCGGCCTGTGTATCGAATACCAGACAGGTTGTCGTGGCGTGGGCGTAGAGGGTGTCGTCGGGCCCGACCAGCCGGGCCTCGGCGGTGGCGACACGACGCCCGACATGGACAATCTCGCCGATCGCCCGTACCCGCGTAACCTGGTCAGTGAGCGCGCGTACGTAGTTCACTTTCAGTTCGAGGGTCGTATAGGCGCGCCCGGCGTCCAGCGTGCTGTGCACCGCACAGCCCACGGCAGAGTCGAGCACAGCGGCGAACCAGCCGCCGTGCACCGTGCCCAACGGGTTGTAGTGGGCACGCGACGGCTTGCCCTGGAATACCGCGCGGCCATAGCTCACCTCGACCAGTCGGAAATCCAGCGTATGGCCAATCGGCGCATTCAGGCCGCTGCCTTCGAGTGCCGAGGACAACAGCGCCAGGCCGCTGCAGCGTGTGGGGTCGGTCGGCGCGACCTGGGTGGGTGCGGCCTGGTCCAGACGGGATTCCGTAGCCAGCCAGTCATCGATTCGGTCGGTTTGCATGATGCGTCCAGTTGATATTTGTATATACAAGTATCAGGCGCTAACGGTGCGGTCAATCTTGCATCGCTGCGGCTGCGACGAACGGCTTCGATCGAGTCAACGGCGGTAGCGGTAAGTCAGCGTTTCGTCCTTGTGCGGCCCGGCGATCGTCCAGCACAGATCGAAACCGGCATCCACGAGCGTCAGCCGCGCGTCATAGCGGTCGGCGCCGCACAGATGGCTGTCGGCCGCGACAAACATATCGGCGCGTATGGCAACGAGATCGAACAGCCAGACGGCCGCCTCACGGCCGAAGCGCTCGTGCCAGAGGGCGATGCGGTCGTCATGGCACTGCCATCGATAGACATTGCGAAACGCCACCGGCGCGCCGCTCGCTTCGGGCGTGAACGTGCCGCTTTCGTGAAAGCGCAGGCCGTCTTCGTCGTCGCCGATGCGGACCTCGGCCTCGCCCTGGCCAGCCCAACCGGTGCGTGAATGTGGCCCCGGCCGCGCCGTAAAGCGCAACCGGCGAATGGCGGCCAGGCGTTCGCGCAGCTCTATAATCGCGGGCTGATTGGTACGGGATAAGGCGAGTCGGGACATGGCGATACTGGTAGGCGTGACGCTGCTATGGGCGTTTTCTTTCAGCTTGATCGGCGTCTATCTGTCCGGCCAGGTGGATGCCACCTTTGCGGTACTCACGCGCATTACGCTGGCGCTGCTGGTGTTTGCGCCCATGATGCGCCTTCGCGGGCTGGGCTGGCGACTTGCCCTGGCCTTGATGGCGGTGGGCGCGGTCGAGCTCGGGCTGATGTATGTGTTTTTCTATCAGTCGTTTCTGTGGCTGTCGGTGCCCGAGGTCTTGCTGTTCACGATCCTCACGCCGATCTACGTCACGTTGCTCGACGACGCCCTCGAGCGGCGCTTCGATGCCCGCTGCCTGCTCGCAGCGCTCGGCGCGGTCGCGGGTGCAGCAGTGATTCGCTACCAGCCGATCAGTGCCGATTACTGGCGCGGCTTTCTCATCGTGCAGGGTGCGAACCTGTGTTTCGCGGCCGGCCAGGTTGCCTACCGCCGTCTGGCGCGCGTACTGCCGACGGACATGCCACGACGTGCGTTGTTTGGCTGGTTTTTTGCCGGGGCCTGGCCGTTGGCCTTCCTGCTGTTTCTGACTCTGGGCCAGACCGATCGCCTGGCGTCGACGCCGGTGCAATGGGCCGTGCTGTTGTGGCTCGGTCTGATGGCCTCGGGGCTGGGTTTCTATGCCTGGAATCAGGGCGCGACTCAGGTCGATGCCGGCACCCTGGCGGTTATGAACAACGCGTTGATCCCGGCCGGGCTGGCGGTGAATCTGATCTTCTGGAATCACGACGCCGATGTGCTGCGTTTGATTATCGGCGCGCTGGTGATCGTCGCCGCGCTGTGGCTGAGCCGGCGTCGAACGCCGGCGCGTACTTAACCGGTCGGCTCGGTACGGCCCGATTCGGTGTCGCTCGAGTCTTCCAAAGCTGCGGTCAGCGTATCGAGCAGCGCGTGCAGTTGGTTGATTTCGGCGGTGCCGAGGCGTTCGTTGAGCGCCTGCTGAGCGTGTTTCCAATGCTGCTTTGCCTGTTCGCGGCGCGCGCGCCCGGCCGGCGTGGCCTCGATCAGTCGGCTGCGGGCATCCTCACCCGCACGACGACGAATCCAGCCCTGGCGTTCCAGCGTGGCCAGCGTGCGTGTCAGCGTTGAATTGTCCAGGCGCATGCGCCGAGCCAGTTCACCGGCCCGCAGCGGGCCGAAGGCGATGATATGCGACAGCAGAGAATACTGGGTGCCCTTGAGACCGGCCTCGCCGAGATAATCGTCGTAATGCCGGGCCACGACACGCCCGAGCTGGTGCAGCTTGAAATTGGTACAGCCCTGGGGACGATCGGCAACGATGCTCATTGGCGTATTGTGCGCCAGCCACAACGCAGTGCAAGCGCCCGGCGGCTAGCCTGGCTTGGTATGGGCTGCAAAGGCGTTGCCCTGCGGACCGTCCAGCGCGGCGCTGCGCCGGGCGATCACCTGCAATGCCGCGAGCCACACCAGCGGCACGATCTCGATGAAGATGCGTTGTTCGACCATGCGCCCGACCACGATGGCCACCAGCGCCAGTGGCACGGCGAAAAAGATCAGCAGCACGGCCAGCCGGCGGTCGAGATAGCGATGCCATAACAACACCGGCAGATACAGCGCGGCGGTGAAGCGGGCCAGATAGGTGACCAGATAGAGCGGGTTCGACAACGCCTCGAGGTTGTAGAACAGATGAAACTCGTAGGCGGTATTACCCAGGTGCGCGTTCGGATTGGTATTGCCGGCAAATAGCGCAGACAGCGGTATCTGAATGGCCACAAAGACGAGCGTTTGCGCGGCCACCATCAATGCGGTTCGCTTGAGGCCCGCGACCGGCCAGAGTACGAGCGCGAACGCGGGCACCAGAAAGACCGTGGTTTCGCGATTGAGCGTCGCCAATGCGAAGACGAGCAGATACCAGGCAAGGCCGCGCATGCTGGGCTCACGGGTCAGGCGCACCATCAGCAACACCAGTGCCAGTGTGAACATGGCCGCTGGCAGATCGTAGACGTAGTAAAAGATTGCGCGTGGTGTCCAGCCGCCGATATCCAGCAGCGGTCGATCCAGCGACAGGGCTGCAGCCATCTGCAGATCGGGCGCGATCAGATGCAGCAGCATGGGCACCAGCACGGTAAAGGCGAGCAGGCGGCGTACCGGTTCGCTGCGTCCTACCTCGAACACCACCAGCGCGCGATAGGCCAGGGCGATGAGCAGCATCCAGCCGGCGACCTCCATGAGTGCGAACAGCAGTGTTTCGCCCACCGGTGCGATCTGCTGAATGCCTGCAGCGATCGCGGGGAGCAGGAGGCGGTGCTGAAACGGTTCCACCGCCTGGAAATGGACCAGCTTTTCGAAGGTCGCGAGTTCGAACGGCCGTGTGGTGGTCAGGCGCAGACAGCTTAGAAACAGGGCGAGAAACAGGCTGGCCAGCCACCACGCACAGCGTTCGAGCGGCGTGGCGTGATAGGCATTAGGCGCAGACAGGATGGGCGGCGACATTCCGAACCTCGAAACGAGCAATACGCTGAAATCGTGACTTTCGCAGTGCGCGAAAACATGGCAGTCGATCCGCCCCTCGTATCGAATCGCTGCACCAATATAGGCGCTGTCGTGCGTTGTTGCGAGATATACGTAATGTCCAGGCCTCAACCCGACATCTCGGGCCACACCGTGAGTGTGCCCCGGCAACGCCAGTGAACTGCTATGGTCGCAACGCGCGGCGATACGGCGCCGTTCGTGTGTCGCCGCCCGCTGATCAAACAAGGAGGCCCGGCATGAAAGCAGCCGTATTACGTGCGCCCGGCGGCTTGGATCGTATCGAAATCGCCGAGCGCGCGCCGCGCGCGCCCGAAACGGGCGAAGTATGTGTACGCATCACGGCCAGTTCGCTGAATTTTCACGACTATGCCGTGGCCAACGGCAGTATTTCCGTGCCCGACGGGCGCGTGTTGATGTCCGACGGCGCGGGCGAGGTGGTCGAAACCGGCGCCGGTGTGAATGAATTCGCTACAGGCGATCACGTGGTATCGACCTTCTTCCCCAACTGGGAAGATGGGCCGATCACCCCGGACAAACGCGATGGCACGCCGGGCGATCGCGGCGAAGGCGTGGCTGCGGAATATGTCACCGCGCCGGCGCGCGCGTTTACCCGTGCCCCGGCCGGCTACAGCGCCCAGCAGGCGGCGACCTTGCCCTGTGCGGCGCTGACCGCCTGGCGTGCGTTGATGGTCGAAGCGCGTATCAAGCCCGGCGATACCGTACTCACGCTCGGCACGGGCGGGGTGTCGATCTTTGCGCTGCAATTCGCGCGCGCGGCCGGTGCCCGCGTGATTGCCACGTCCAGCTCTGATGCCAAGCTCGAGCGCCTGCGCGCGCTGGGCGCCGATGCCACCATCAACTACACCGAGGATGCGGACTGGGGCAAGACGGTCAAACGTCTCACCGACGGCCGCGGCGTCGATGCCGTCGTGGAAATCGGCGGCCCCGGCACGCTCGCGCAGTCGATCGCCGCCTGTCGCATGGGCGGGCATATCAGCCTCATCGGTGTGCTCACCGGGCTGGCCGGCGAAGTGCCCACGGCCGCGTTTTTCTATTCCAACCTCAACATGACCGGCATCACGGTCGGCAGCCGTGCCCAGCAACAGGATATGGTGCGGGCGATCGAGGCAAGCGGTATCGAGCCGGTCATCGACCGCTGCTTTGCACTGGACGAACTCGCGGATGCCTTCCGTTATCAGGAAAGCGGCCAGCATTTCGGCAAGATCGGCGTTACGATCTGAGCCGTCGCCCAACGAGCACATCCGAATGAACCCAACGTCATCAACCGACCGCTCGCCATTCAATGTGGTTTTGCTGGCAACCGGCGGCACCATTGAAAAAACCTACGATGCGCGCTCCGGGCAGCTGTCGCTCGATCAGCCGGTCATCGAAAGCCTGCTCGAACGCCTGGACATGCCGGATGTCTCGGTGGTGGTCGAACGCCTGATGGCCAAGGATTCGCTGGACATGACCGATGCCGACCGCGAGGCGATCGTTGCGGCGGTGACGGCGATCAGCGAACGCGGCACGGCCGATGCGCTGGTCATCACCCACGGCACGGACACACTCGCGGAAACGGCCGCGGCCCTGCACGCCGCACTCGCAACGCCTACGTTACCGGTGGTACTGACCGGCGCCATGCGGCCCTACCGTGTGGCCGACAGCGACGGTGCCCAGAATGTTGCCCAGGCCTTGATGGCGGCGCGGCTGCTCGCTCCCGGTGTGCATGCCGTCATGCACGGGCGCGTGATCGCGGGCGAGCGCGTGGTCAAGGACTACGAACGCCTGACGCTGACCACTCGCAGCTAGTGCGCGCGTTGTTTCGCAACCGCCCGGCCCGCCAACCGGAACCGGTTCCGCTGTCATGCCCCGCGTAGCACCGGCGCTCACCGAGGGCTCGATCGTCCGTGCGCTGTTTTCGTTGGCGGTGCCGATCGTGTTCGCCAACCTGTTGCAGACGGCCTATCAGCTTATCGATACCTTCTGGGTCGGCCGGCTCGGCGCGAGTGCGGTGGCCGCGGTATCGCTGAGTTTTCCGGTAATTTTCTTTCTGCTCTCGCTCGGCCTCGGGCTGGCTGTTGCCGGCACCATTCTGGTGGCCCAGTACCAGGGGCGTGGTGATACCGCGATGGTCAACCATGTGTCGGCCCAGGCACTGATCGGGGTGGTGGCCATCTCGCTGGTGTTGGCGGTGCTCGGTGTGCTCGGCGCGCATGCGGTGGTGGCGTTTCTCGGCGCGGCCGACGATGTCCTGCCCCTGGCCACCCGCTATCTGCGGGTGTCGTTCGTGGGCCTGCCGTTTCTGTTTGCCTATGTCATCTTCCAGTCGCTCATGCGCGGTGTGGGCGATGCGCGTACGCCGCTGGCCATCGTCACCGGCACGGTGGCGCTGAATTTCGTGCTCGACCCGTTGTTCATTCTGGGCTGGGGGCCGGTGCCTGCCATGGGCGTGAGCGGTGCAGCCCTGGCCACCGTCATCACCCAGGGCCTGGCCGCGGTGGTGGGCCTGGCCATGCTGTTTTCCGGGTTGTATGGGATTCGTCTGGTACGCGCGCATCTGGTGCCCGATTTCGCCCTGATCTGGCGTTTGCTCAAGCTCGGCCTGCCCGCGGCCGTGGAGCAATCCACGCGCGCGCTCGGGCTGATGCTCATGACCGTGCTGGTGGCCGGCTTTGGCACCGTCACACTAGCGGCCTACGGCATCGGTACGCGCATGCTCAGTTTCGTGATCATCCCCGCGCTGGGGCTGTCGCAGGCCAGCTCGGCGCTGATCGGCCAGAATATCGGTGCCCGGCGTATCGACCGGGCCGAGCACACGGCCTGGCTGAGCGCGGGCATCGGCTTTGTGCTGTTGTCGCTGGTGGGCGTGGTGGTTTTCGTGTTCGCGCGTTCGATCGTCACGTTGTTCGTGCCCGAATCGCCCGCGGTGATCGAAACCGGCAGCCTGTTCGTCCGGATCACGGCGCTGGCCTATGGCGTGGTGGGCGCCCAGATCGTGCTGACCGGTGCGTTTCGCGGCTCGGGCAATACCCTCATCGCCATGGCGATCGCGCTGGTATCGCAATGGATGCTGCAGTTTCCGCTGGCCTGGCTTCTGGCCGAGCGCAGCGGGCTGGGCGCGACCGGCATCTGGATTGCCTACCCTATTCAGAATGTTCTGACGGCCGTAATCGTGGTGATCTGGTTTGCGCGTGGCAGCTGGAAACATCGCAATGTCGTCGACGAGCCCGGCGCGCCCGACGACGTATCGCGCTATCGGCCGGGCAGCGTGACCAACACCACCCTGCGCTAGCCCCGGCGCGAGGCGATCACCGTACATATCGGCATGGCAAAGCGCCCCACAGCGCGTAGGCTATGCAGTCAACAAGCCGAGTTTTTCGCGATCCCACGAGAGCCTTCATGAGTCACGCCCTGTCGACGCATTCCAGAACCCACCTGCTGGCGCTGCTGGGGATCGCCGCGTTCTTTCTCGCCAGCGGGATCGGGCATTTCCTCTTTCCCGATTTCTTTCTCGCCATCGTGCCGGACTATATCCCCATGCCGGCACTCATGGTCGCCATCAGCGGCCTGGGCGAACTGCTGGGCGCGATCGGCATTCTCATGCGGCGTACGCGCCGGCTGGCCGGTTTCGGCCTGCTGCTGCTCACGCTGGCCGTGTTCCCGGCCAATATCTACATGGCCCAGAACCCGGAACAGTTCAGCGATTTCGCCCCGTGGCTGCTTTATGCACGCCTGCCGCTCCAGCTGCTCATCCTGCTGTGGATCGCCTATGCGATGCGCCGCGCGCGTAGCGGCTACGGCGATTTCTACTGACCGTAAAGCCGCGCGCCGAGGGTGCTCGACCGCGTAGGTTGGCTTAGGCCGAAGGCCGTAAGCCAACAAAAACGTGCCCCGTGGCCGTCCCGGACGCGATGGCCGAATCGACGCGAGCGTCACGTTCCTGTCGGATTACGCTGCGCTAATCCGACCTACGGGCCTCGCGGTTTCGTCAAAGCCGCGTACGCCGGCTAAAAGCCGTAAGCCGACAAGAACCGTCTCGAGGCGGGGGCGCAAGCAGAGTGTTGCGCCGGTCGAGGCAGCTCAGCCGCGTAGGTGGATGAGATGGATCCGCTCCTCCTAATCGGCGTCAATGCGCCAGACTGATGATTCAGAAAACAGTCGAAAAGGAGCGGATCCATGCAACAGATTACGGAACTGGGTATCGACATCGCAAAGAACGTCTTCGAGCTGTGCGGTCTCAACGCCGCGCATGAGGTCGTATACCGCAAACGGGTGCGCCGCCGTTAGTTTCTAGCCACGGTGCTTAATCTCGACGCCAAGCGCATCTATATCGAAGCCTGCGGCAGCAGCCACCACTGGGCGCGCCAGCTGCAGCGCGAGAACCGGTCGGTGACGTTGCTGGCCCCGCATCAGGTCAAGCCGTTCAACACCGGCAACAAGAACGATGCCAACGACGCATTGGCCATCGCCGTGGCCGGCACCCAGGCCAAGATTCGCCCGGTGGCGATCAAAAGCTTCGAGCAACAGGATATTCAAGCGCTGCATCGGGTGCGCGAGCAGGTCAAGAAACAGCGCACCGAAGTCATCAACCAGGCCCGCGGCCTGCTGGCCGAGTATGCCCAGGTGCTGCCCGTGGGCGTCTCCGGTTTCCGCCGCGGCGTGCCGGAACTGCTGGAAGAGTCCGACAACGGCCTGACCGATCGCCTGCGCGCGCTGGTGGCCGATCTGTACGATCATTTTCATGCGCTCGAAGCGCGCATGCAGCAATACGATCGGGACATCAAGGCGCTGGCGAATCAGATCGACTTCTGTCGCCGGGCGATGGCAGTCGGCGGTATCGGAGCCCAGACTGCGACCGCCTTTTACGCTACGGTCGGCGATGCGGCGTTGTTCGACAACGGCCGGCAGGTCTCGGCGTGGGTGGGGCTGGTGCCCAAACAGCATGCCAGCGGCGATCGCCAATGGCTGGGCTCGATTACCAAACGAGGGTCGCGCTATCTGCGCACGCTGCTGGTTCACGGCGCCCGTGCGCTGTTGACCCGGGTTGAGCATTTGCCAGGTCGACGTGGCGACTGGTTACGTCAACGCGTGGCCCGCAACGGGCGCAACAAGGCGGCCGTGGCGCTGGCGAACAAGAACGCCCGCATTCTCTGGGCGCTGATGTACAGCGGCGACCGCTATCGCGCGGCCTGAGCCATGCGTGTGCAGACGAACATCAAAGCCACACACAGCAATAGCCAAGGTCTGGGTATGCACTGACAACCGATCACGCGGTGCTCTGAATCGGTCACCGCCACGTGTCGGCAATCGCGACTGATGAACAACAGGGCAAACCGACGCCCTTGACACGCCGACTAAGCCACAGGCCTGTGAGGCCGCTAGGTCGATTGTGCGCTCGGGCGTACGAATACTCATCAAGGCCCGGCACCCAAGGATGTGCCCACACCGAGGCCGAATATACGGACGCCGCCTGCTCTGTTGATGATCGTGGTTGCTTACCGGAGCGGATCCATATATGGCTTAGGCCGCAGGCCGTAAGCCAACAAGAACGTGCACCGTGGCCGTTCCGAACGCGATGGGGCCTGAATCGACGCGAGCGCCACGTTCCCTGTCGGATTACGCTGCGCTAATCCGACTGACGGGCCTCGCGGTTTCGCCAAAGCCGCGTAGGCTGGCTAAAGCCGAAGGCCGTAAGCCGACAGGAACCGTCTTGAGGCGGGGGCGCAAGCAGAGTGTTGCGCCGGTCGAGGCAGCTCAGTGCGAACGCAACGCCTGGATCAGGTCGTCCTTGTCCATATCGGAGCGGCCTTCAATACCGATCTGCTGGGCCTTTTCATAGAGCTGTTCGCGCGTCCAGTCTTCGTATTGCGGATGATTGCCGCCTTTCTTGGCCGCCTTTTTGCGCGAGGTATTGGCGATACGCGCGGCCTTTTCCTTGCTCATGCCTTCATCGCGTAGCGCTTCGTATTGTTCCGGGTCCTTGATGCTGCTGCGATCACTGTCGTTTTCGGCCATGGTGATATCCGCTCATGAATGACGCCTGCAATTCTGGCAGGGCGGCGAATCAGGCCAATCCGTAGAACGACCCATCCGCTTGGCTGTGGCACGATCCGTCGTGAATCACCGAGTCCGAACCTGCGCCGTGGGCGGTGCGAAGCGCCTGGCCGGGTTGGCGCGCTGGGCCGCGTTCCATGCCGGATTACGCTTGGCCAATCCACCTACGGGCCTCGAGGCTTCACCGGGGCCGCGTAGGTTGGCTTAGGCCGCAGGCCGTAAGCCAACACGCAAGGGCCTTGTGACCGGCGTGAAGCGCTGTGGCCGTTCGACGCCCGTAGTCCGTGTCCGATGTTGGATTAGGCTTTGCGAATCCCCCAACGGCCGAGGGTGGGCTGGGAGGTAGGGCCGGGCGTCTGGCATGGTGCGGTCTTTGGCAAACACCTGGAATAATTAAGCGCAGGCGCAAGAGCGATGACCATGGGCCCACGGATTCAATATTTCGACGCCAATACCGCCGGACGGGATTTCGTCGTGGGCGATATCCATGGCTGTTTCTACATGCTCGATGTCCTGCTCGAACGTCTGGGCTTCGATACGGCACGCGATCGGTTGTTTTCGGTGGGGGATCTGATCGACCGCGGCCCGAACAGCGAGCGCGCGGGCGAATTCATCGATGCACCATGGTTTCATGCCATTCGCGGTAATCACGAGCAGATGCTGCTCGATGCCGTGGATGAGGGCGGGCAGGCGCGTGCGTTGTGGTATGTCAACGGTGGCGATTGGTTCGACGCGCTCGACGTACCGGCGGCCGAGGCGCTGACCCGGCGTGTTCGTGGTCTGCCACTGGCCGCCGAGATCGCGCTGGGCGACGGCCAGCGTGCAGGGCTGGTTCATGCCAATGTAATAGACGATAGCTGGGCGAAAACCCGCGCGTTGCTCGAACACGACGTGGCCGATACCCGTGAGTTTTCGCAGCTGCTCTGGAACCGCGACCGAGCCAGTGCAGTAGAAGACGTGTCTGCCACGCAGCCTACGAGTAGCGTCGCAGTCGATGAAATCGACGTCGTCTACTTCGGCCATACGCCGATGCGCGATGCGATCGCCCGTGCGAACACACGGTGGCTGGATACCGGCGCTTTCATGGGCTGGCGATTGTCGGTGGCCGAACTGGGTGTGCACGGCGACGTCTGGTCGTTGCCGGCCGATCTCGATGATTACCGTCAGGGCTGGCGACAGGTCTGAGGCGCGTAGCAAGCGCGACTCAGCCCCGCGCTTGGTCCTGCGCGGCCGCGCCCGGGTCGAACAGGCGCGGTCCCGGACCCGCCGTGGCGGCAATATCGTCGGGATTGCGTAGCGGGCAGGCCTCCAGCGACAGGCAGCCGCAACCAATACAACCATCGAGCTGGTCGCGCAGCTTGGTGAGATGGTCGATGCGTTCTTCCAGCCGCTGTTTCCAGCCATCGGACAACCGGCGCCAGTCCTCGGCCGTGGGCGCACGGCGTTGCGGCAGGGTGGCCAGGGCGTCAGCGATTTCTGCGAGCGGAATACCGATACGCTGGGCCACCTTGATCAGCGCGACCACGCGCAGCACCTCACGCCTGTAACGGCGCTGGTTACCGGCATTGCGGCGGCTGCTGATCAGCCCTTTCGTTTCGTAGAAATGCAGCGCCGAAACGGCCACGCCGCTACGCCGAGCGACCTCGCCGACGGATAGTTCCTTGCGCAGGCTCGGGCTCGTGGATGGTTTCATGTAAGCGATGGTCCGAAAATTGCGACCGCCGAAACGGTCGCGATCATGGCCGTTGGCCGTGGCGTGAAGACGTTTTGCATACGCCCATCAGAGGTAGAACCCGCCCATTCCGGGTGTGTTGTGCCGGGCCTATGGCCTGTTGCTCAAGCTGGGCAGACCCATGTCGTTATTAAAAAACACGACTGGGTTATTGACCTTAACCTTACTTTAGGTTGCAAGCTGGCGCTACGGTTCGATGCTACCTACGGTGATTGCCATGGCCGTGGGCAGCGGTCTGGCGCTTTCGATACAGCGCCGACTCCAATTAGTGGAGATTTGCGATGCTAGTGACTTCATACGCCGATACGGAACAGGCCGGCTCGGCCACCGAGGCGATCGACTTGCCGGCCTATCTGGCGCGTATCGGCTACACCGGCAGGCTCGAACCCACGGCCGATGTTCTGCACGCGCTGGTGCGTTGTCATATGGCCTCGATTCCGTTCGAGGCCATCGATGTCATGCTGGGCCATGGCGTCGATCTCGACCCGGCGATCATCGATCGCAAGATGCTCGACAATCGGCGTGGCGGTTATTGCTTCGAGCACGCCAGTCTGCTGCGCCGCGCGCTGCACGCCATCGGCTTTTCGCTGGAACAGCATCTGGCGCGGGTATGGATTTTCGACCCGCTGGACGGGCCCGCACCGCCAGCCAATCATGCCTCGCTCAAGGTCGAAGCCGATGGCCGGTTATGGCTGGTGGATGTCGGTTTCGGCGGTTTTATGCCCAATGAGCCCTTGGCATGGAAACCCGACGAAGCGCAGCACAAGCCCTACGGCACGTTCCGGCTGACCGAAACCCGCGACGGCTATATGCTCGAATCCTGGCATGACGACGCCTGGGCGCCGATGTACGAAATCCTGGATTTCCACTGGCAACCGGTCGATTTCGATATTGCCAATCACTATGTCGCCACGCACCCGCAATCGTTGTTCAAGCAACAGCTCATGATTGCGCGTACCCACAACCACGCCCGCCACACCCTGGCCGACAACCGCTTCAAGACCCGTTTTGTCGACGGTCGCGAACAAGCGTGCGACCTGGATGCCCAGGCCCTGGCCCGTACACTCGAAGATACCTTCGGACTGGCGGTTACGCCCGACTGGCACCCGATGATCGAGCGTCTCGCCGCAGGCGACTAATCGCCCGGGCTTTCCGAACTAAGGCGCCGGGTCCGCGTACGGCAAAAGCGCCTCGCAGTCGTTGGGCGGCGGTTGGCCATCAAATCGGTCAGCCAGATAATCGACCGCGCTCGAGGCCTGGGTGAGGGCGGCGCTGATATGTTCGCCCAACGCATAATCAAAACGTACCGCCGGTACCCCGGCCGCACAGTAGGTGCCGGCCAGCGTTTTGGCGTCGTCGCGCGGCGTGACCTGATCGAAGAACGCATGATAGTAAAACAGCGGTGCGGCGAAGCCTTGCTGGCCGAGCTGATTGTCGGCAATCACTTTCTTGACCGCTGGCACCGCGAGTAGATTATCGACGGTGGTGTAGTCCTGCATATCGTCGAAGGCATAGCCCGAAAGCACCGGATCTTTCACCCAGGCCAGTTCCTGACCGATACAGCTGTCGCCCACGTCGGCGAACATTTTACGACCGGCCTCATTGAGCAGGCGATCGGTGTCGATGGCGTCGTAGGCACGCGACAACCCGACCACCGCGGCGAAATACATACCCGCAAACAAACCGCCATCGACCGCCTCGGCCGAGCCGGCCAGATCGGCCGGCGGGCCACCGGCAGCTACCCCCACCAGCGGGATCTCGGGCGCATAATTGGCCGCGATTTCAGCGGCCCAGAGACTGGCGAAGGCCCCGCCGGAATAACCCCACAGCGCGACCGGCGTATCCGTATTCACCCACGCATCCGGCAGGAACGCCCGGGTTGCACGAATCGCGTCGAGCACGCCGTGGGCAGAATTGCGTCCGGCCAGAAACTGCGTTTCCGGGCCTTCATAGTCGGGGACCACCACGATCCATCCGCGCTGCAGTGCCTTGTTCATGAGCATGTGCTCGACCATCGAACCGCTCAGCACTTCGTAGGACGGCGCACAGCGACGGGTGAGTGCATCGTAGGCGACCTGGTACGACAGCAGCCGTGGCCGGGGATGGTCTGGTACCAGAATGGTCGCCACGTTCACCTGCGGCGTGCCGTCGCCGTCGGCCGTTCGATAGGCAATTTGCCAGGCCCGTGCGTTGACATCGAAAAAGTAATACGCCTGCGCGGCGATGCGCCGATACCGCAACACCGTGCCGGGCGCGGTGGCGGCCAGCTCGGCTGGCGTGGCCTGCGCATGAAAGGGGTCGTCGTCGGGCGCGGCGAATGGTGCACGCGGGCTCGCAAAACGGGCAGCGCTGTCTGCTGCTGGGCGGGACGGTACGGCGAGATCGCTTGTCGGCGGCTGCCAGGCGCAGGCGCTGGCCAGCATCACGATCGCCAGGCAGGTTGCGGCGCGCGAGTAGACGTTGCGTGTACGGATCATGCGGTAACGATAACCGGTCAGTCGTGACGGCGCGTTATGCCGTACAGCGACCGCGCTCTCCGCGCCGATACCTGCAGCCCACAAAAAGCGCGGCCCCGACGTGCAGCTGGGCCGCTGAATGCGTGACGCATCGAGCCAGGGGAACGAAATGCGATTTTAAAAAATGCGTTTTAAAGCCAATCGCCCGGATTTCGATGGAAAAAGTCTCAATCAGGCGCGTCCGCACCGACGCAGTATGACAGCGTTGTGCTTTCGCATAACCGGCGCATTGGGCGGCGTCGGGCGCAGCGTAGCGGATCCGCATGAACATCCTGGGACGCCGGGTGGTCGTAAGGATGAGAGAAAAATCGTTTCAGTTCAGTTGTTTGAAAAATAGTATCCGGTGGGGCTGCCTGCGCCCGGGCGTAACTGCCAGGTATTGTCGTTGCCGCCGGTGCCCGCGCGGTTTCTCCCGCCGCGGCTGCTGCATTGCGACATCAATACCCTGTGCGTAACCTAATCGCTACCGGGGTTTTTCTTCTTTTTGGGATTACCCATCATGGTCCCGCACGCGCGCTTGAGCGGGGTGGCCGGGAAGAACTCCCGTTTTTCAGCAGGCGGACGCGAAAGCGGTGCGGGGGAGTTGCCGGATGCTGTACAAGCCAATAGTCTGGGTCGGCGCGTACAAGATCCGTCTGGCGAAAAGTAAATAAAAACGGGTATCCGGAATCTACTGTGGACGGGGTAAGCAGCGCTGGAACTCGTTCCTTCTCACGCATGTGGATTTTCGTGGTTTATGCCAAGTCACGGCAGATTCACAGGATGTGGGTTCTCAGAACGCCTATTCGAAGTGACCCGCTTCCAGAAGCCCACAGAGCCTAGGAATATGGGGACCATAGTTGATTGTCCGGCTTTCAGTCGTCGTCGAAGCAGCAGCCCGGGTGAATGTCAGGTAATCGGTCGCAGCGGCATCCGATGGCGCAGAAGTCGACCGGATGCGTTGTCGTAGGGTCTTACGATTCGGCCGGCGTGCCTTATCGTCGTACACCAACCGCGCCCGTATCACATCGAAGCTATACCCTCGGCCCATTCGATTCATATCCTTCGCGAGGCGGTTGATGGACTCAGTATAGCCATTCGAGATGGGATGCTCGTAGTAATTGAATACCGGTTCCCACCAATTGCGAAGGGCGGTAGCAGTCTCTTTGAACTGAGGCGCCACCAACCCAGGTATACCGTTTAACCACGCCTGGGCCGCTCTTTCAGCTTCCCGGCGAGAATCATGCTCGTATAGGCAATGAAACGTCTCTTTCGCTTCATAGGCCGCCCCTAAGGGGCTGCTGAAAAACCCCGCCAATTTGCCTGATAATTCGAGCCGAGCGAATTCCTGCAGGAG
>NZ_APNF01000008.1:0-175318 GCF_040361235.1 Salinisphaera sp. S4-8
TAATTTCAGCAGGTGGGTGCCGCCTCCTTCAATCGCTCATACACCAGAAATGAGCGTAGCTCCATTTATCGGCTACAAACCGCAGGCTTTGTTCAGTCGGCTTACTTGTCTTCGCTCACCAAACGGCGGTAGTTTTCGCGCGATGCAGTCACCCAACAAGTCGCTGCAGTTGACCGCCCAAATCGCTGGCGCGCTTTGGGTTCCCTCCACGCTTCGCGCTCCGGCGTCAACTGAGCTTAGGCGTTAAGCAACACTCGAGTTAAGGGTTGCATCGACGAATTTAGGGTAGAAGAAGCCGCAAAAGCATGATAACTACGAAGTGACAGCGAGCTGGCGCATAACGAAGTTCATGCGACATCACGCAGCCACTTCGGTTGCCTGACTTTCGAGGCTTTGTCTGCTTGTTTCGACGATAGCGACTTAGGAGTCGTTCAGTATCGTCTAACAGCCCGTTGAAGCGGACGTTACTTACTTCATGGACTTTTTTATGTGCGGCGACACTCAGGTAGTACCTGCCATTTGCGAGTCTGTGCCTGACGCCGCTTAACTGGGTGGCGTTAGGCATGAAAATCAATCAGCTTACGCGTGGCTTCGAGCGACGGGTCATGTACATCGAGAACAAAGATGGTTTGGTCGAAGGCGCTCAGGCTCGCATTGGGTGGGTGTCATTTTCCAAGTCAGGGCGCACTATTTATTACAAGGGCCGCGCACTGTCCTCCATTGGCGGGAGAGGCGTTCGGGGCAATTTCATGGATGCAGAGTCAGGCGAGGAGTTCTGGGTTTCAGGCATCAAGAAGAGCGGTTCTAATGCGCATCCTGCTGTCCCAACAGACGTGGTAGTCGACGATGACGCCCGGGAGGAATACTCCCGCCTCCGCGGAGGTTCGGCCTAACAGTTGCTTGTAGCCGTCCTCTCACTTGGTGGCGCTCGCAAGCGGCGGCTGAAGTAGGCGTTATGCTTTCATTTGATCAGCTTCGAGGCTTTGGGGTACTCCTTCTGAGCGTTCTACTGTTCGGGGGATGCGCAAACCCATTAAACAGGGTTACGAGTGAACGGTATGGTGATACCTGCGCAAGGGCGGAGTCCGCCGGGAACCTTGAGGTGGCGGAAGAAGCCTGCTACCGAGCGGTAGAGAATGTGCGATGGGGAAATCTAGGCCGCGAATTAGAGTCTCAACGGCTTTACAATCTCGGAAGAATAAAGAGGAAATTAGGTAAATTTCAAGAGTCTGAAGCAATACTGAAACGATCACTGCAGCTCGAAAGCTCCTTGTCCTCCGAGCTGAACAAGGAGATCGGCCGCAGATTGGTAGAACTCTCGATGGCATTAGGCGAACAGGGGAAGTGGATAGAAGGTGCCAGATATTTATCTCGCTCCTTGCCGGTAGCAGAACAGTACGACAGCGCAGAGAAACAAACGGTAATAGCAGTCTATTTAATCTTCTCGAAAGAAATCGAGACGCAAAACGCAGCGTTGGCGAAGACGCTCAGAGATAAAGTGAGGCTGCTAAAAAAATGAAACATAACAATGCTGTGGAGAGTAGAAAATGCTCCGCAGCTCGCGGCTGCTACATGTTTGCACCTCACGGCTAGCGTTGTACATCATGAGAAACTTAATCATCGCTCTCACCTGCCTCATGATGGTAGCTGGTTGCGTCACGCATAGAATCACCCTCACTCCAGAGGCCCGTGCATATGAGGGCACTCCGGACATCGAGGTGGAGCAGCAACTGGAACAAGTGCCGCATTGCGGTGCTCAGATGCTTACGGTAATCACCATGGGCGTATTCCCAAGTTGGTGTGAGCGGACATTCGTTATTTCCGGCAAAGACTCATGGACATCGCCAGCGGAAGCTCACGTCACGTTCGTGCAGGGGTGGGTTTCGCTAGTGCTAGCCCCGCTTCCAGCGTGGTCGTTTGAAGGCGCTGGCGTCGAAAACCAAATCAAGCAATCGATTCTGGAAGAAGATTAGTGTTATATAACAAATGCATGGAGTGTGAAGTTTTTCCGTTACGCGCTTCGCGCTCTACTCCAAAAACGCAGCTTATGCGCGTGTGGTCCGGGGGCAGTATATTAATTTGAGGCGCGGACTGACGAGCTTCGTGCTAGGGCGTGTTGCCGTTTCACATGGGTAGCCATAGGAGCACGCAGGCGATGGCGACCACGCCTTCGTAGTGTTTTTTCAGTTTATCGAAGCGGCAAGCCAGCGCTCGGTATTGTTTTAATCGAGCAAACGCGTTTTCGACGAGATGCCGATCACGATACGCGCCTCGGTCCAAATAATCGTTGCCCTGAACCGAGTTGCACTTTCTCGGAATCACGCATTGACTGTCTTGGGCCTCGATCTGCTCTCGGATGCGCAAGCTGTCCTATCCCTTATCTCCGACGAGCGCCTGTGCATCCGTCAATTGGGCAATCAGTACCGGCGCCACGACGCTGTCATGGACCTGACCGCCGGTGATTCTGAACTCGACCGGTAAGCCATAGGCATCGACCGCCAGATGCAGCTTGGGCGTCAGACCCGCTCGGCTTTTGCCAATGGCTTGCGGGTCCGGACCGATCGCCCCCGCGCTGTGTTGATGGGCTTTGGCATAGGGGCCGTCGATAAATGCCCATTCCAGACCAGGGTCGGTGATCAGCGCGTTGGCCATCCGCCACCACTTCCCGCTCTGCGACCAGGCGCGGAAGCGTTGGTAGACCGCGTTCCAAGCGCCAAAGCCCTCGGGCAGGTCGCGCCAAGGGCACCCTGTACGCATTCGGTAGAGCAGGCCGTCAACCGTCAGACGTAAATCCGATTTGTCGTAGATCGATTCGGCAAGCAAAATACGGTTGAGCTTGGACCAATGCTCAGCTGTGAGTATTTGTCGGGCCATCGCAGGCTCGTCGTTGTGTTGCTGGTAACACCACAATACGAGCCTGCCTTTCCTACAATCAATAACTTAGCGCGAAACGGCAACACGCCCTAGTCGCGTGTACATATACGGGTTTATATATTGTCCCCGGATCGCCGTGTTTTGCGGTGAATCGCTAAAAAACTATTGGTTATTCCTATTATTTATCCGATTACATTGCTTTTCGGAGGGGGCGGTTTCACGTGTCCATCGTTATTTGATCCGGTGACAGTATATTTAATTAGGGGCGGCACTCGGCAGGCGGGTTTAGAGCCTGTCTTTCCCTCGCGTCCCTTTATCGGGCTGTAGGAACGATTACGTAGCGCCCATATTGGCGATGCGTTGCGACGCCAGCGACAATTACCGCGATCCCTGTGCCTTTCGACCTGCCGCTCGTGGTCTCCTTGGTGGCTGTTGGTTACGGTGGGGGCCAGCGGAAGTTTATGGTCGATCCAATCTCGTGAGACGGGCTTTGAAAGAGATAAAAATAAGACACTCGGAAGCGGACGATATACCCAAGATCAAAGCGGTCTATGAAGACCGCCAACTGTTTGCAGAAACCTTGCAGTTGCCGTTTCCGTCTGTCGAAGTGTGGCGCGCGCGGCTTATCGGTCTGCCTCGCGGTACGCATAGCCTCGTTGCGTGTGTGGATGATGAGCTTGTTGGACACCTGCTGTTCGAAGCCAACCAGAGTTCGCGACGAAAACACGTGGGTTCGCTGGCCATGGGCGTGAAAGCGTCGCATCAGGGTCAGGGCGTTGGCAGCGAATTGCTTCGGGCCGCGATCGATCTCGCGCAGAATTGGCTCAACATACGGCGCATCGAATTGACGGTTTATGCGGAGAACGAGCCGGCGGTCGCGCTGTACAAGAAGCACGGCTTCGAGGTCGAAGGGCAAGCGCTGTTATATGCATTCCGTGACGGGCATTATGTGAGTGCTTTGTATATGGCGCGAGTCACCGATTACGTGCCGGGGTATGCGCGTTGAACGTGCCGGTTGCTGTGGCGCTTGGGTTGCGAACCGCGCTCTTACGACGCGTTGAGATAGAGACGTATGGATACAGAAAAGCCCAGACAGCCCGAGGAATGCAGCGATATGTCCGAGATACGGGCAGAGATCGATGCCCTCGACAAGCAGGTCGTGGCGCTGCTTGGTCGGCGTTACGAGTACGTCCAGGCGGCGGCCCGGTTCAAGAAAGACGAGGAAGCGGTGCGTGCGCCCGAGCGATTTAGACAAGTGCTCGAACAACGGCGCCAATGGGCGACGGAGGTCGGCTTGAATGCCGACGCGATCGAGAAGCTATATCGCGATCTGGTGCTGCATTTCATCGAGGAAGAGAAGCGAGCGTGGCACAGTGCGCGTGGCGCTTGATCATGCGCTTCGGGTCGCTATCCGATAAGCGGGGCGATTTTGCATGACGCAGGCTGGCGCAACTGACGACGACGGTCTTGCCGTGGGCGTACGTCGATCTTCAATATACGCATTGGGTTTGAGCGCGTATGAAACCGTTGCGGTGTGCCTGCTTGGTGGCAGAGCAGGATGGAAAGCTACTCCTGGTACGCGTTCGCCAGAACGCGCACTGGTATTTGCCGGGTGGCAAGATCGAAGACGATGAATCCCCGGAAGCGGCGCTTCACCGTGAGTTGCATGAGGAACTGGGGATAACGCTTACACTGGGCTCGCTGCGTTATCTCTACAGTGTTACCGGCCCGGCGTATGGGCAGGCTGGCGAGGTCGAGCTGATTTGTTTCGCGGCCGCCTTTCGTGACGCCCCGCGGTCTTGCAGTGAAATTAGCGCCGTCGATTGGCTGCCGGTCAGTAACTTCGACGAATTCGCGCCCGCGGTGCGGATTTTGTGCGAATCATTCCTCGGCGCCGCGGGGCGGTCTGTCGAATAGCGCTGGCGACGGGCCAGCGTGGCGTCGCATCTCAGGATTGAACGCAAACTCGTAAGTGAAGGGGCCGCGCCGCCATTCCCTAGGTATCATGCGCGTTTACCCAGCGCTCCAGGACGCCCATGACCATCGAAAACCAACGCGACCTCGACGGTATTCTCGCGATCGGCCGGATCGTGGCCGAGATTCGCGACGCCATGCTGGCGGCAGTGGAGCCGGGGATGACCACGGCGGAGCTGGATGCACTCGGCGGGCAGATGTTGTCGCGCTTGGGAGCGACCTCGGCGCCGATGAAGTGCTACGACTTTCCCGGCTTTACCTGCATCAGCGTGAATGAAGAGGCCGCCCACGGGGTGCCGGGCGCGCGGGTGATCGGTGAGGGCGATATCGTGAATGTGGATGTGTCCGCGGAGCGCGACGGTTATTTCGCGGATACCGGCGGCACGATGGTGGTGGCGCCGGTGGCCGATGGCAAGGCCACGCTATGCAAGGCCACGGAGTTGGCGCTGGCGCGTGCACTGGCCGAGGTCCGTACGGGGGCGGCGATCAACCAGGTCGGCAAGGCGATCGAGGGCGTAGCGAAAACGCACCGTCTGAAAATTATCAGGAATCTGGCCGGGCATGGGCTGGGCCGGTCGTTGCACGAGGAGCCCGAGGGCATTCTCGGCTTTTATGATCGTGGGGATCGGCGTTGTTTCGAATACGGCCAGGTGGTTGCCATCGAGCCGTTTCTGTCGACCCGCAGTAGCTATGTCTCGGAAACGGACGATGGCTGGACACTGGTAGGCGATCCGGCTAGCCGGTCGGCCCAGTTCGAGCATACGGTGATCGTGACCGATGGCGCGCCGATCGTGGCGACGCGTTCGCAGACAGCCGCCTGATCTTTCTCGCCAGCGGCGCACATCGGTTCGCATGGCTGCGGTGCGCCTCGTGCATCAAAATAGATGCTGCATACAGATAAGTCCCGCGGTATAGTTCGCGCCTTTCATTTTCTTGAGGCGAGCGCTCGTAACAATGACAGATATGCGTGACAGTCATGTGTCGGCCTGGTTCTGGGTCGGCGTGCCGGTGGTGGTGTATTTCGGCCATTACCTGTTGCGCGTGCTGGCACCAGACGCGTTTTTCGACCATTACATCCTCCACGAATCGGGCGCCACGGAGCAGGGCACCATACTCGTGCTCGCATTGGCGTTGATCATGGGGCTTGTGGTGTTGCGCGAAGTTTCGTCGCTGGGCGACAAGCGCTTGTGGCTGTTCTTTGGCCTGTTCTGTCTCGGCTGCCTGTATTTTGGCGGCGAGGAAGCCAGTTGGGGGCAGCACTGGATGGGCTGGAATGCGCCGGACCAGTGGGCATCGCTCAACAACCAGAACGAAACCAACCTGCACAACTCGAACGGGCTGGCCGGTTCCCTGCTCGATCAGCTGCCGCGTAATCTGCTGTCGCTCGCTGCGCTCATTGGTGGCGCGATCGTGCCGCTGGTGTGCCGTGCACGCGGCAGAACCTATACGCCGGACAGTTTTGCCTACTGGATCATGCCCGGCATCGCCTGCGTGCCGGCGGGTCTGATTGCTGCGCTGGCGTCGATTCCGCAAAAAATCTGTAAATCCATCGCCGGCGATGTGGTCTGGCCAATGGATATCAACGCCGGCGAGGTCAAGGAACTGATGATCGCGGTGTTCCTGTTCGTCTATATCGTGACCATCTGGTTGCGGCTTCGCCATCGCAACGATGAGATCCGGCGCTTGATCCCGAAATAGCGATCGGTGCGGGGCGCGGCCCGCATGAATTATCGCTGGGCGGGCTCGGCCTGGATATGTTCCAGCGATTGGATACGGCGTCTTTCCGCGTCGTTGAAGTGGGCTTGCCGAAGGGCTTCGATGGCGCGTTCGCGATCGTCAGGGGCCAGGCCGTCGTTGGCCAGAATACGCGCGCGCTCGGCACTGTAATCGGCCACGCGTTGCTGCCACTGCGCGCGTTGTGCGTCGATTTGTTCCAGTCGCTGGGCGGCCTGCGGGCCGAGTAGCGCCTCTCGTCGTTCACGAATTTCGGCGTCGCTGGCGCCTTGTTCACGCATCTGTGCGATTTCGGCATGGGCGCGTGCGGGTAGATTCGTGCGTTCGCGCGCGGTTTGAATATCGGCCGGCAGTGTTTGCTCCAGCATGGCGAGGCCCTGTTCGCGTTGGTTCTCGGTCAGGTTCGGGTTTTGTTCCAGCGCGCGCTTTTGCACCAGATAACGCGCCATGACGTCGTCGTCGGCAAAAAAGGCATCGGCAACTTCAAGGCCCAGGATTTCCTTTCGCAAGGCTTCGCGGCGGGCGAGCGTATCCGCTAACGCCTGCGCGTCGGCCTGGGGCGTCCGGCCCATGTCTGCCACGCGCTGGCGATAGGTCATGTAACGGTCGTAGACCGCGAGCACCTGTGCTTGTGCGGGAGCGGGCAGTCCGAGTACGACCAGATGGCCTGCCAGTCGGGTACGAATTTCGGGTAGGGATGCACGCCCGATGCCGGTCAGAAAATAATCGAATAGCCGACGCAGATCGCGGGTAACGACCAGATCGCCTTCGTTGTCGAGCGTTACGCCGCCATCGACTGTGGTGCCCACATGGGAAGGCAATACGTCGTCGACAGCTGCCGAAGCCGGGGTCGCCAGGGCCGCGCTGGCGGGCGTGGTCCGGGGATGGGTTACGGCGTTCCGGGTGGCCGCTGGCGGCTGGCTCGCCGCTAGTGCGGCTGCATCCCGCGGTGGGTGCGTCTGCGTGTCAGCGGACCACTGGGCGATTGCCCAGCAGCCCGCCAGCGTTGCCACTACGGCCAGGCCGATAGCGCGTAACGCACGCGCATTATTTACAGGCCGGCGTTTTTCAGCCGATTAGCCTGTTGCCGGTAGAGTGCCGGCACATCCTGGCCGATGCCTACCAGGCCCGCGACCTGATTGACCTCGTCCAGATGATTCTGGAAATAGTCGTCACGGATCACATCGCCCAGCTTGGACGAACACTGACCCACCAGCCCATCGTTGAGCTTGCCCTTGAACGCTACCGAGGTGCCGGCCAGCAGCGAATCGCTCGGATCCACCACGGTGGTGATTGGATAAATGCCGGTCCAGGAATAGTAGCGAATGCCATCGACCACCGGTTCGCCTTCACCGCAGTCCCGGGGCACGGCGGCCGGGAAGCGGCGATTGAAATCGGCCGAACCCTCGGTGCTCAACGAGTACAGCGCGGCACGCGAATCCTGCGGATAGCCGCCGTCCGATAGCAGGTCGATAAGCCGGGGCAGGGCATCGGCGGTCTGAGCGGCCACCGTGCCGGCAACGGGTTGATTACTTATCGGAACGATGAGATCGGCGACCGGGCTACCGCGGTTGACGCCGGCAATGCTGGTGACCGATGCGACAAGCTCCGGCGCCACGCCCGCGACGTAGCGTATGGTCGGCCCGCCGTGGCTATGACCGATCAGATACCTTTTCGGCCCCGCTGACGGCGAGGATTTCCTGAACCTGGGCGAGCAGCTGTTCGCCGCGCACTTCGGTGTAATTCGCCGCCGATACCTGCGCTACATAGACCTCGGCGCCACCTTCGCGCAGCGCTTCGGGGATGCCGGAGAAATAATCGACAGGACCGATGCTGTCGAAACCGAACAAGCCATGAACCAGCACGATGGGATACCGGGTTTCGGTATAGCCGCGTGCGTCGGCCCCCGTGTCATGGCCGAAGAACTACCGCCAGCCACTATGGGCCGGTGCGGCCAACGCAAAACGCAACAGAAGGCAGAGTACCAGTTGGCCCCGACCGAACAGAGAACGTTTCATTTAGCCCCTCCGTGGGCGCGCCGGCGATGCCCGCTACAACATGGGCAAGTCGCTGTTGATGATCGGCGCCAAGCTGGGCATGGACGTGCGTATCGCCGCGCCGAAAGCACTCTGGCCTGAGCAGGAACATGTCGACGCCTGCCAGAAATTCGCGGCCGAGTCCGGCGCGCGTATCACGCTGACTGAAGACGCTGGCGAAGCTGCGGCCGACGTGGACTTCATCCATACCGACGTCTGGGTATCCATGGGTGAGCCGATCGAGGCCTGGGCCGAGCGTATCGACATGCTCATGCCGTATCAGGTCAATCAGGCATTGATGGACAAGGCCAACAACCCGCGGGTGAAGTTCATGCATTGCCTGCCGGCGTTCCACAACGCCGATACCAAGCTGGGCAAGCAGATCATCGAGCAGTATCCGCAGCTGGCCCAGGGCATCGAGGTCACCGAAGAGGTGTTCGAGTCGCCGGCCTGTATTGCCTTTGATCAGGCCGAAAACCGTATGCACACCATCAAGGCGGTACTGGTATCCACACTGGGTGATATCTAGCCGGCACGCTTAACGTTTTTTCTTAAGCCTGCGGCCTGGCGTATGCCAGGCCGTTTGCGTTGTAGCCACCGGCCCTGTCGGCCGGCAAAAGGAGTTTAATCATGCGTATCGTCACCGCGCTCGGCGGCAACGCGCTGCTACGTCGCGGTCAGCCGTTGACCGCCGAAAATCAGCGCGCGAATGTGCGCGTGGCCTGTCAGCAGCTGGCCCGAATCATGCCCGACCACGAAGTCGTCATCGCCCACGGCAACGGTCCGCAGGTGGGCCTGCTGGCGCTGCAAAGCGCGTCCTATCAGGACGTCGAGCCGTATCCGCTGGATGTGCTCGGGGCCCAGACCGAGGGCATGATCGGCTACGTCATCGAACAGGAGCTGGGTAATCTGCTGCCGGCCGAAGCCGCGTTCGCGACCATCCTTACGCAGGTGGAAGTCGATGCCCATGATCCGGCGTTTGCAAAGCCGAGCAAGCCGATTGGCCCGGTGTATACGCGCGAGCAGGCCGAACGCATGGCCCAGGAGAAGGGCTGGGCGATCGCGCCCGACGGCAACATGTTCCGGCGCGTGGTGGCCAGCCCGCGTCCGCAGCGCGTCTTCGAGATACGGCCGATCAAATGGCTGCTGGAAAAAGGCAGCGTCGTCATCTGTGCCGGTGGCGGCGGTATTCCCACCGTGTACGACGACAACGGCCAACTGCGCGGCGTGGAGGCGGTGATCGACAAGGATTACTGTGCTGCGCTACTGGCCGAGCAGGTCGAGGCCGATTTGTTGGTCATCGCCACCGATGTGGACGGCGTGTACGTGAACTGGGGGCAACCCGACCAGAAGGTCGTCGCCGAGGCGGCGCCCGACGCGCTCGATGCGGACGCGTTCGCGGCCGGTTCGATGGGGCCGAAGGTGGGGGCGGCCTGTCGTTACGCTTCCCGTACCGGCGGTACCGCCGTCATCGGCTCGCTGGCGGATATCGAGGCCATCGTGGCCGGTCATGCGGGCACGCGGGTGAGCACGCAATACGACGGCGTGAGGTATCGCTAAAGTCATGGCGGCGTCCGAGTCCCAAAAACAGATTCAGATCGACATCGTCTGTCCGGTGCAGGGCCCGATCTTTTCGGGCACGGCCGATATGGTGGTCGTGCCCGCGGAGTGGGGCGATGTCGGCATCGCCCCTGGCCATGCGCCCCTGCTCGCGCGCATCGAGCCGGGCGTGGTGCGCCTGCTCAGTGCTGGCGAAGACACCCGGACCTATTTCGTATCCGGGGGATTTCTGGAAGTCCAGCCGCACGTTGCGACCATTCTTGCGGATACCATCGAACGCGCGGCCGACATCGATGAAGCCGCGGCCGAGAAAGCACGGGAAAGCGCGCGGGCAAGTCTGCGTGAGGCGCACGACCGGATCGATCGCGAACATGCGGAATACGAATTGGCCTTGGCGGCCGCGCGTATCAAGGCCCTCGAAACCGCGCGAAAAGGTTACTGATACAACCTGGCGCGGCGGGCAGGGTGCTCGGCTGAGCCGCGCCCGCGCCGATTCGCGTGCTGCGCGTGGCGTGCGCTGACCAGGCGTCACGGGTCTAGTCGTCGTGCTGTTGCTCGGCTTCGCGCAGCACACGGCGGCTGGTACGGGCCACGGTCCAGCCGATGAGTACGACAACGAGAACCGTCGCCACCAGGCCGCCACCATACAGCAGCCATTCGTTGCTGCCCCACTTGGCCGGGTTGGCTGCGCCCAGTAGCTGCTGACCGCTGGCGCCGAGCCAGATCAGGAAAAGCTTGATCGGCAGCATGCCCAGTACGGTTGCGACCATGAACGTCGTCCAGCGCAGCGTGCTGGCACCGAGTACATAGCTGGTGAGGTTGAAGGGCACCGCCGGTGACAGGCGAATGAGTACGGTGATCCAGAAGCCGCGGTGTTCGACGGCGGCCTCGATCTGCTGGGCAAGGCGGCTTGCCTCGACCTTGCGCGATACCCAGTCCCGCGCCAGCCAGCGCCCGCAGACGAAGCCGACGTTGGCGGCTACGAGGGCGCCGGCAACGACCGCCGCGCTGCCGATCCAGAAACCGAAGATGGCGCCGGCGATCAGTTCCACCAGGCCGGTGGGCGCAGCCAGCGCGCCGAGCGCCCCGTAAATGAGCGCGAAGAGCACCGGCCCGGCCCAGCCGAGCGATTCGAACTGACTACGCATATCGCGAAACAGCGCCCCGAGGTCGAACACCGTCGACGCGAGCACGAAAACGACGACCGCAACAGCGAGCAACGCGACGCGGAGTTTGGTGTTGTTCGACAAGATGAATCCCTGGGGGCCGGTTGGCGGGGCGGGCATGATCGCACGCGCATCCGTACGGCGGGGATAAAAGCTCGGTTTGGATGGCCCGCCCGTCAGTAGCGTTTTACGGCGCCTGCCATCCGAGGCGCATACGGCGACACGGCCTCGCGATGGCGGGCGCTCACGCATTACACGACGTTAATAGCGTGGCGGCTGCGTAACCGAACGGCAACAGTCGCTGAATGAAGCGAACAGATCATCAAAGGTGGCTAAAGAATGGCCGGGCGCCGCCGTTATAACAGCACAATTTATATTGCGCACAATTTAAACGCGCAAAATGGAATTCTATGGATACCGTCGCTTCTGTTCCTGCCCACGCGTCGCCTTCGACGGATAGGCCCCATGTGGCGGCGGCTAATCCCGCCGAAACCGAGCGCAAAACCCAACGGGAAATGCCGCTCAAGCACAAGATAGCCTGGGTCGCGGTGGCGTTGGCCGTCGTATTGTCCGGTGTGGTGGCCGGCGTCGGATGGGATCTACGCGGCCAGCTGTATGAATCGCGCCAGCAGGGGCTACGCGATACCGTGGATACAGCCTTTCATATCGTGCAGGGGCTCAAACGCGCGGCCGATGAGGGCCAGATGAGCATGGCCGAAGCGAAAAGCCGCGCCGCGGCGACATTGTCGCGTATGCACTTCGGCACGGACGGCAACAACTACGTCTTTGCAATGAACGCACAGGCCCAAGCGGTCGCGCACCCGCGGCTGGCCGCTGGTGAAGATCTGTCCGATATCAAGGACGAGAACGGCGTGTTCATGTATCGCCGCATGATCGAAACCGGCCGCGAGCAAGGCACGGGGTTTGTCTATTACGCAACGCAGCGGGTCGCGGGTGGGCCCGAACTGCCCAAGATGAGCTTCGTGGAGCAGTTCGAACCCTGGGACTGGACGATCGCGGCCGGCGTCTATGTGGACGATATCAACGCGGCCTTTGTTCGCGAGCTGCTCAAATACGGCCTGTTGCTCGGCGGCTTCGGCGTAGTGATCGTGCTCATGCTTGTCTATCTTGCCCGGGCGATCTATCGCGATCTCGGCGGCGAAACCTATGAGGCCCGCGCGCAGATCCAGAATGTTGCCCGTGGCGAGCTGGTCCCGGCCGCCACCCTTTCCGCGGCACGCGAACACAGCCTCATGGGTAATGTCGAAACCATGCGCCGGGATCTGGCGGCGTTGATCGCGGGTATCAGTTACGGCAGTGAGTCGATCGAAGGCGCGGCTCGCGAGATTGCGCAGGCGAATGCCGATCTGTCGGCACGGACCCAGCAGCAGGCCGCCTCGCTCGAGCAGAGCGCGGCCAGTCTCGAGCAGCTCACGGCGACCGTCGCCAACAACGCCGAAACCACGCGCCATGCCAGTGCGATCGCCACCGAAAGCGGTACCGCACTGGATAACAGCCGGCAGCTGGTCAGCGATGTGGTCGATGCGATGGATCATATCCGTCGCGATGCCGACGAAATCGCTCAGATCACCACGGTGATCGACGGTATTGCGTTTCAGACCAATCTGCTCGCGCTCAATGCATCGGTGGAAGCCGCGCGTGCCGGTGAGCATGGGCGTGGCTTTGCGGTGGTGGCCGAGGAGGTGCGCAAACTCGCGGCGCGTTCGGCCGAGGCCGCCAAGAACATCACCGGTCTGATCGAGCGCTCGGTCAAGCAGGCACGCGAAGGCGCGGAACGTGTCGAGCAGGCCCGCGCCTCCATGGCAACCCTGGGCGAGCATGTCGAGCGAACCCAGGGCTTGATGACCGATATTTCCAATGCCACCGGTGAACAGTCCGAGGGCATCGGCCAGGTCAATCAGGCGGTCGCCCAGATGGACGAAATGACCCAGCAGAACGCGGCCATGGTCGAACAGGCCGCCGCTGCCGCGCAGTCGCTGCGTGAGCAGGCCGAAGCGCTACGCCAGCGTACGCTGCGCTTTCGTCTCACTTGAGCGTCCGCGCCCTCGGCCCGGCATGCGTATTCCGCGCGTGCCGGGGGCGAGCCTCGGCCGGCCGCGGGCGGCCGAAAATTGCGTCGGTGGTGGCGCTCATGTGACGCGCGGCGGGCCCTGACTGTGTACCCTGCATGTCGGGCGCCCCAACCCGGGCGGCCCGACACGCCAAGCAACCATCGGCCCGCTATGTCCAACCTGTCCAAACTCGCCGCTGTCGTCGGCGGCCTCGTGCTCCTGTTCGCCCTGGGGCTGATCGGCTATGTCGTGGCCCCGTATTTTGTGGATGAATCGGCCGCGGATCGCAGCGCCTTTCTCGACAAGGTATCCGAGCAGATCAACGTCGATCTGCCCAGCCAGGTGGATAAAAGCACGCGCCTGGAAAGCACCAGCGTCGATGGCGATACGCTGGCGTTCAATTTCACTCTGATGCCGCCGCTTTCCGACAATGTCGATGCGGATAACTTCATCGCGCGCTACGGCGACGGTATCGAGCAGGTCATCTGCGACAAGGGCCGCCTGTACCGCATCCTGCAGCAGGGTTACGGCGTCGCCTATCGTTATAGTCAGGAAGACGGCACGAAGCTGGGCGATGTCCAGGTCGAGCGCGCGGATTGCGGGGTTTGACCCGCCAGCCGGGCGTTGCTGGGGCAGGGCGCGTACCGCAGCGCGCCACCCCGTGTGATCGCGCGTCCGACGCGTGTCCCTTGATTGCTCGCCGACCCTTTGGCCGGCATTGCGCATAAAAAAGGCGGGCCCTGGTGAGCCCGCCTTTTATCGTTGCGCGTTGGGCAAAGCCCGGCGCTAGAACATCTCCGAGGCGCCGATTTCGCGCTCACCGCCGGAGGGGTCGTAGCGGTTGTTGATGTGATCGCCGGTGATCATTTCCTTGTAGCTCTTGCCGGGGCCGACCATCGGATACACGCCGGCATCGGGGTCTACCACGACTTCCAGGAAGGCCGGGCCCTGGAATTCCAGGAACTCCTTGACCACGCGTTCCATGTCGGCCGGGTCGCTCAGGCGTACGGCGTATTCGTAGCCGTCGGCTTCGGCGGCCTTGATGAAGTCCTTCTTGTGCAGCGATTTGTCGGAAGCCGACAGGCGGCCCTTGAAGAACAGCTTCTGCCACTGTTTGACCATGCCATCGCCGTTGTTGTTGAGCACGACGACCTTCACCGGCAGGTTGTAGGTGGTCACCGTCTCCATCTCGCCGATGTTCATGCGAATGGAGGCATCGCCGTCGATATCGATGACCAGCTTGTCGCGCCGTGCGAAGGCGGCACCGATGGCCGCCGGCAGGCCAAAGCCCATCGTGCCCATCGAGCCCGAGGTCAGCCACAGCCGCGGCTCGCGGAAGTCGAAATACTGGGCGGCCCACATCTGATGCTGGCCCACGCCGGTGGCGATGACCGCGCGGCCGTCGGTGTTGCGGTTGATTTCCTCGATCACCGCGTACGGCTGAATCAACGCGGTATCGCGATCGTAATTCATGGCGAAATCGCGCTTGAGCGCGGCGACTTCTTCATGCCAGGTCGAATAATCGGCCGAAAAACCGTGTTCACGGCCATAGGCGAGCACCCGCGACAAGCTCGGCGCGAACAGGCCTACGTGATGCCAGTCCACGGCCTTGACCTTGTTGATCTCGGAGGCGTCGGCATCGAAATGCACCAGCGACTTGGCATTCGGCGCGAACTTGTCCGGCACGCCGGCCACGCGATCGTCAAAGCGTGCGCCCACGGCGATGAGCATGTCGCAGTCTTCGACCGCATAGTTGGCAAAGGCCGTGCCGTGCATGCCCAGCATATGTAGCGACAGGGCATCGGTGGTATCGAAGGCGCCGATACCCATGAGCGTGGTCACCACCGGAATACCGAATGCCTGGGCGAAGGCCGACAGCTCGCTGGCGGCATCGGCGTTGATCACGCCACCGCCGGCATAGATGAGCGGACGCTCGGCTTCGCTCAGCAGCTCGAAGAGCTTGGCGCATTTGTCGTCGGTGAGCTGGCTTTCGCGCAGCGCGCGCATGCGCTGACGATAGCCGGGTACGGCCAACAGCCCGCGCCCGCGGTAGGCGCCTTCCCAATTCTGTACGTCCTTGGGCACGTCGATGACCACCGGGCCGGGGCGTCCCGACCGTGCGATCTCGAAGGCCGTGCGCACGGTGGCTTCCAGCTTGTCCGGGTCGGTGACCATGAACACATGCTTGGCCGCACTGGAAAAGATGTTGGAGACCGGCGCTTCCTGGAAGGCATCGGTGCCGACGGCGGCACGGGCGACCTGGCCACAGATGAGCACGATCGGCACCGAATCGGCCATGCAGTCACGCACCGGCGTGACACAGTTGGTCGCGCCCGGCCCGGAGGTGACCATGGCCACGCCCACCTTGCCGGAGGCGCGCGCATAGCCGGCGGCCATGAAACCTGCGCCCTGTTCGTTGGCGGGCACGATCAGCGGCATGCGGTCGTGGTTTTCGGCGTTGTAGCGAAAGATGGCGTCATAGGTGGGCAGAATCGCGCCACCGGAATAGCCAAAAATCGTATCCACGCCTTCGTCGGCCAGTACCTGTACGATCATCTCCGCCCCGGAGAGCTGGGCTCCCGACAGCGGATGAGAATCGGTCGGCGTGGCGGCAGACTGGGCGTTGCGCATGAGTGCACCCTATGACGGCGTGGAAAACAGCCGATTATAGCGCACAAAAACGGCGCATCGGCGGGCGCTTTGCACAATCGGTGCGGGGCGCGGTTGCTTCGCTCGGGTATTGGGCGTATTTTGCGCCGTTTGCACGCGCGCGAAGACGCCTGAGCACAAGGCTGAGAAGGGATGAGACACGTCATATCGGTTCTGATGGCCAACGAAGCCGGCGCGCTGGTGCGCGTGGCGGGCATGTTCTCGCAGCGTGGCTATAACATCGAAAGCCTCAATGTTGCGCCGACCGAAGACAGCACCGTATCGCGCCTGACGCTGGCTACCTCCGGTACCGAGGACGTGGTCGAGCAGATCAACCGTCAGCTACTCAAGCTGGTCGATGTCATCGACGTGCTCGATATGACCGGCGATGCCCATCTCGAACTCGAGCTGGCGCTGATCAAGGTTCGTATCAAGGACAGCGGCACGTCGATCGAGGCGTTGGCCGATCCGTATGACGTGGCCGAGATCAGCCGCGACGGCGATCTGGCGACATTGCGTTATCTCGGCGACGGTGCCGGGCTGAACACCTTCGTGGCCACGCTCGAGCAGGCCGATGTGCTCGTCGAGCTCGCGCGCAGTGGCGCGGTCACCATGACGCCCGGTGCCGAAGGGCTGCACTATCAGGTGCCCACGTCGGAATCGGCCGAATATTTCTAACCCATTCAGAATATTGCGGCGCGTAGTTCGCTGTATTGTTTAAAAAGCAGGAGAAAGACCTTGAGCATGAATGCGTATTACGACAAGGACGGCGATCTGTCCCTGATTCAGAGCAAGAAAGTCGCCATTATTGGCTACGGCTCCCAGGGCCATGCCCATGCCAACAACCTCAAGGACTCCGGCGTCGATGTCGTAGTCGGCCTGCGCGAAGGCTCGTCCTCGGCCAAGAAGGCCGAGAATGCCGGCCTGAAGGTCGCCAGCATCGAAGACGCGACCGCGAGTGCGGACGTGGTCATGATCCTGACCCCGGACGAGCACCAGGTCGCGCTCTATAACGAGCAGATCGAGCCCAACATCAAGCAGGGCGCAGCCCTGGGTTTTGCCCACGGCTTCAACGTGCACTTCGAACTCATCGAGCCGCGCGCCGACCTGGACGTGATCATGATCGCGCCCAAGGGCCCCGGCCATCTCGTGCGTGCGACCTATGAAAAGGGCGGCGGCGTGCCGAGCCTGATCGCGGTGGCCCAGGATGCCTCCGGCCAGGCCAAGGACGTGGCCCTGGCCTATGCCGTGGCCAACGGCGGTGGCCGTGCCGGCGTGATCGAAACCAGTTTCCGCGCAGAAACCGAAACCGATCTGTTCGGCGAACAGGCCGTGCTGTGTGGCGGCACCATCGCCCTGATCCAGGCCGGTTTCGAAACGCTGGTCGAAGCGGGCTACGAGCCGGAAATGGCTTATTTCGAGTGCCTGCATGAAGTCAAGCTGATCGTGGATCTGATCTACGAGGGCGGTATCGCCAACATGCGTTACTCGATCTCCAACACCGCCGAGTACGGCGACATCACGCGCGGCCCGCGTCTGATCACCGAAGAAACCAAGGCCGAAATGCGCAAGATCCTGTCGGAAATCCAGACCGGCAAGTTCGCGCGCGAGTTCATCGGCGAGCATCAGGCCGGCAATCCGACCCTCAAGGCCAGCCGTCGCCTGGCCGCCGAGCACGAAATCGAACGCGTGGGCGATAAGCTGCGCGGCATGATGCCGTGGATCGCCAAGGACAAGATCGTCGACAAGTCGCGTAACTGATACCGACGATCTTTCTGATTCGGCCACACTGAAACGGGGTCCGGCGCATGCGGCGCAAGACGCTCTTTCATCTCGTGCCGGAAGGTTGGGCCGTTTTGGTCGGTCTGGCCACGGCGTTCTTCGTATTGAACGCCGTGGCCGGCTTCTGGGCGGCCTGTCCGATCCTGCTGCTGCTGGTGCTGGCCGGGCTGTACTTTCGCGATTCGCCGCGCAATGTACCGGCCGAGCCGCTGTCGATCGTTGCCCCGGTCGACGGCACGGTGATCCACCGCCGTGAATGCTACGACCCCTTTCTCGACCGCGAGGCCATCAAGCTTTCGTTGCGGGTCGGCCTGTTGGCCAATTACCTCATCCGCTCGCCGGTCGAGGGCACCGTCTTCGAACTTTCGGGCGAATCGGTCGAAAACCTCGACGGCTGTGCCTCGCATATCCGGACCGACGAGGGGGACGATGTCATCATCGTCATTCGCGAAGGGCGACTGTTCGGCCTGCGCCCCTGTCGCAGCAATTACGGCGAACGCGTCGGCCAGGGCCGCTGTTGCGGCATGCGCCGGTTTGCTCGGCGGGTCGATTTGTATCTGCCGGTGAATTCGCGCGTGGAAGTCGAACTGGGCGACAGTGTGCGTGGCGGGGCCTGCGTGCTTGCCAAGCTCGTGCACAAATCCAGCACGCGTCGCGATAACGGTGAACAAACGACCGACTGACGCGGTGCCTATAGGTCTATGCCACGCGGTGCTTTAGACTTGTCCCATGAGTGATACCGAATCCGGGCGGGAAATCCGCCGCAAGCGGGGCATCTATCTGCTGCCCAATCTGTTTACCACCGGCACGCTGTTCGCCGGTTTCTACTCGATCATCGCGGCCACCCAGGGCCGGTTCGTGGTGGCGGCCGTGGCCATTTTCGTGGCCATGCTCACCGATATGCTCGATGGGCGCGTGGCACGACTGACCCATACCGAGAGCGATTTCGGTATTCAGTACGACAGCCTGGCCGATCTGGTGTCCTTCGGGCTGGCGTCGGGTTTTCTGGCCTATGTCTACAGCTTGGAAAGTCTGGCCTATTACAGCGATGTGGCCGGCAAGCTGGGCTGGCTGGCGGCGTTCTTCTATACCGCAGCCGCTGCGTTGCGCCTGGCACGTTTCAATATCACCCGTGGCGGGGCGACCGAGAAGAAGATATTCCTGGGCCTGCCGAGTCCGGCTGCTGCCGGTCTGCTGGTTGGCTTCATCTGGGCCGGCGCGGATTTCGGCTTCGATGGCAGCCATCTGGTGCTGGTGGTGTTCGCGCTGACGCTCGCCGCCGGCGCGTTGATGGTGTCGAACGTGCGCTATGCCAGTTTCAAGGATCTAGATTTCGGCGAGCGCGTGCCGTTTCGCTATATTCTGATCATGCTGGTGGTGTTCGTGGCGATCGTGATCGATCCGGCACGTATCCTGTTTCTCGGTTTTCTGATCTATGCATTGTCCGGGCCGGTGCAGGCACTACGCCGACGCCGGCGTCGTCACACGCCGGGCTGAATACCGGCGCCTGTGCTCGCGGGCCCGAATACGGTAACGCTCATGGCGGCAGCGGATCATGACTCCCGACGCTCGTAAACGTCTGCTCGACGGCCTCGGTCTGGTCGATTGGCGTATGCGCCCCGATCGCCTGGCGGCTGCGCCCACCGCGCCGGCGGATCATGCCCCGGCCCTGCGCGAACCGGCGCCGCCTGCGACTGATCCGCAGCCTGATGTGGCGCCCGCGGCCTCGGCCGTCGGCGAACCCGCGGCGGCGACGGCCGCGCCAGACCACGATACGCAGACGGTTGCACCCAATCCGTCGGTCGACGCGCCGGCACCCGCAGCCGCGCAAGCGCCAGCCGAGCCAGCGCAGGGGGCGGCCGCGCCAGCGCAGGGGTCGGACGTATCGCGCATGGACTGGGACGAACTCGAAGCCTGGCTTGCCACCCGCGATCATCGCGGTGCGAGCCGACCGGTATTCGGCATCGGTGCGCGCGATGCGGATGTGCTGATTGTGGGCGAAGCGCCGGGCGCGAACGAGGATGCCCAGGGCGTGCCGTTTGTCGGGCGTGCCGGCAAGCTGCTCGATCGCATGCTGTTCGCAATCGGCTGCTCGCGCGATACCAATGTCTATATCACCAATATCTGCAAGTTCCGCCCACCCAACAACCGCGACCCCAACGCCGACGAAGTGGCCGCGGATTGGCCGGTGCTCGAACGCCAGATCGAGCTGATGGATCCGAAGCTGGTGGTCGCGGTCGGGCGCGTGGCGGCGCAGACGTTGCTCGACAGCACGCAAAGTCTTGGCAAGCTGCGGGGCACGCTGCATCGCTACCCGCGCCGCGAGCTGGATGTACTGGTGACTTATCACCCGGCGTTCTTGTTGCGCAGTCCGGGCCAGAAGGCCAAGGCCTGGGCCGATCTCAAGCAGATCGCACGGCGGATCGCCAGCGCATGAGCGTCGAGCCGCGCCAGCTCATCGAAGTGCGGGGCATGCGTGCCCGCGATGTGCCGGCGGTGCTGGAAATCGAACGGCTTTCCTACGGTTACCCCTGGAGCGAGCGCATCTTTCACGACTGCCTGCGGGTGGGTTATCGCGGCTGGGTGGCGACCGATCTGGATGCCCGTGTGCTTGGTTATACGTTTTTGTCGGTGGCGGTCGATGAGGCGCATGTGCTCAATCTGTGTGTCGCGCCCGAGGCGCGTGGCCATGGCGTGGCCGATCGCCTGCTCGATGCATTGATCACCCAGGCGCGGCACCACAATGCCGAGCGTGTGCTGCTGGAAGTACGCCCATCCAACAAGGCTGCTCGCCGTCTGTACAAACGGCGCGGTTTTCAACGCATTGCCACCCGGCCGGGCTATTATCCGGCGCCGGACGGGCGTGAAGACGCCTTGCTGCTCGAACTCACGCTGGTCTGACGGGAAAAATATGAGCCAATCGCACGATCGGCGTGCCCAGTTCGGCTGGGCTGTCTACGACTGGGCCAATTCGGCGTTCTCGACCACGGTCGTGGCCGGCTTTTTCCCCATCTTTTTCAAAAGCTACTGGAGTTCGGGCCACGCCATGGAAACCAGTACGCTACAGCTGGGCGTGGGCAGCGCGCTGGCCAGCCTCGTCGTGCTGTTTCTCGCGCCCCTGCTGGGGGCGATCGCCGATCGCAGCCGGCGCAAGAAACCCGGGTTGGCGCTGGCGACCGGGATTGCCGTCGCGGCGACGGCCGGCCTGTTCTTCGTGGGTGAAGGCCAATGGCTGGCAGCCCTGGCGCTGTTCGTGATTGCCTCGGCTGCATTCTTTCTGGCCATGGTCTTCTACGACGGCCTGATCGTGGATGTGGCCACGCCGACCGACTACGACCGTGTGTCCGCGCTGGGCTACGGGCTGGGTTATCTCGGCGGCGGTCTGCTGCTCGCGGTCAATGTGGCCATGACGCTGTGGCCGGAGGTTTTCGGCCTGGCCGACCGCGCGGCCGCGGTGCGCTGGTCGTTTCTGAGTGTGGCCGTGTGGTGGGCGCTGTTTTCGTTGCCGGTATTCGTCTGGGTGGATGAGGCCCGCGAGCACGACACGCCTGGCGCCGGCAAGGCCCTGCGCGAAGGTCTGTCCGAGCTCAAACAGACCGCGCGTCGCATTTTCAGCGAAAAGCCGGTGCTTACCTTCCTGGTGGCCTACTGGCTGTATATCGACGGTGTGCACACGATCATCCGCATGGCGGTGGATTTCGGGCTCAATCTGGGCTTTGGCCAGACCAGTCTGATCACTGCGCTGCTGCTGGTGCAGTTCATCGGTTTTCCTGCGGCGGTGGCCTTCGGCTGGCTGGCCTCGCGCTGGGATACGAAAAAGGCGATTTATCTCGGCCTGGCCGTGTATGCGGCGGTGACTGCCTGGGGCTATTTCCTGGCCCACGAATGGCAGTTCTATGTCATGGCCATGGTCATCGGACTGGTGCAGGGCGGGGTGCAATCGTTATCGCGCTCCTATTTCGCCCGTCTGGTGCCCGACGGTCGCGCGGGCGAGTATTTCGGTATCTACAACATGATGGGCAAGTTCGCGGCGGTCATCGGCCCGCTGCTGGTCGGGGTGACGGCCGCTGCCACCGGCAGCGCGCGGCTGTCGATTCTGTCGGTATTGGTACTGTTCGTCGCAGGCGGCTGGCTGCTCACCCGCGTGGATGCGCGCCAGGCGCCGAGCGCTGGTTGAGGCCCGTAACCGGCCCCGGCGTGATCGTCCGCGCTAGCGCCGAAAATAGCCGACCAAGGGGGCGGTTGTAGTCCTGAATTAATAATAGGCACATAGCGTATAGGCGGGCAGGCCAGGTCGGGACCGATAACTGCGCTATGCTCGGGGTAGGGGGAATTCACGGGAGACGTCGATGTCGCGCCGCCGGCTGATAGCCAGTGTCTTGTTAGTGGGCGCGCTGTGCTCCGTGCCATTGTTAAGCCTGGCCCAACCGCAACAAATACGCTTTGATGCGCTGCGTGCGCGTATCGACCACTGTCATTTCCGCCATAGCGACCAGACGTTGGACTATCAGAGTCAGGCGTTGATGCTGTCGTTGGCAATGCAGGATATGACGACGCTGAACGACGGCCAGCGTCTGGCGAATCTGACCCATGACTTGATGGTCGCCTACCAGCGTCTGGACCTGTATGTGGTGGCGTTGCCGATGTCCGAACTGCTCACGGTCATGGCGCCGGACAACAGCCATTATTGGCAAGACCATGCCTTTGGCCTGGCGCAGCTAGGCCGTATCGACGAATCGTTCGAAGCCTTGCGGCGTTCGCTCGCACTCGCCCCCGACGATCGCTTTTCCCTGATGATGCTGGGTGATCTCAAACTGCGTGTCGGTGAAGACGAACTGGCCTTGCCGGCCTATCAGCGCGCCTACGAAAAAAGCGCGACCGATGCCGATCGACTGTATGCGCTGTTGTCGCTCTACCCGCTCTGGCGCAGCGCGGATCGCGCGAGTGCCGACGACAAGCTCGCCGCGGCACTCGACGATATCGAATCGCACGTATGGCCGCGCGCCCTGGTCGAGGTGCTCGGCGGGCAACGCGCCAGCGCAGGGCTGGCCGACGAGCTGTTCGATAGCGAGCGGGTAAAAACCTGCGCGTTTAGCCGCAACAGGCTGTTCGAAACCTTTTATCACGCGGCCAATCTCGCCCTGGCCAACGAGGATTCCCAGACGGCACTCACCCTGTATGCGCAGGCGGCCGAGCTGGTGCCGGTCGGCGCCAATCGTGAATTGTTGCTGCTGGACAAGCGTCTGTACGACCTGGGCGCTGGCCCGCCGCCGGTGGCGATCGACGCCACCGAGTGATCCGTGTATTTGGCGCCTACCAGGAACCACCCGAACGCCGGCGCACTGCGACCGTAGCCACGCGTAATCGGCGGCGGCTTGCATGGGCTTGTCGCTGTCGTCGATGAGCCAGCAAGAATGTGCGGTTTGCAGCGATAGTGCGGTCGTATCGGTACGCGCAAGGCGAGTCGGGCCATCGGCGTGCACCGCCGATTGACGTCTGTCTGCGCGCGCTATATCTCGCTCGCGCTTTCGGGACTGGGAACGAATGCCTTGATCACGGCCTCGGCCGCGCTCACCACATTCTGGGCCGGGCCGCGGTGATCGAAGAACGTCAGCGGCGACAGATAGGCGCCTTCCCACAGCAGCATCAACGTATCGCCGAGCGCGTCCGGCGTGGGCGCGCCCAATTCGCGGGCCAGCTGGCGAAAACGCTGGCGCATTTCGGTTTTGTATTCCTCGATGATCGCCTTGGCCGGATGGTCGGTCTCGGATAGCTCGACGGCGACATTCGAAAGCGGACAACCGCGGGATGATTCGGCACAGGTTTCGATCAGATGCGCCTTGAACAAGGCGCGGGTCTGGGCCAACGGGTCGCCGCGATAGCTTTCGAGCGTGGCCTCCCAGTGGGCAATCCCTTGCTCGACTTCGTGGCGGACATATTCGGCGACCAGCTCGTCCTTTGAACCGAAGGCCCGGTAGAAGCTCATCTTGTTGGTGTTCGCGGCCGACACGATCGCGTCCACGCCGACCGCGCGTACCCCCTGTTTGTAGAACAGCTCACAGGCGGCCGCGAAGATTCGATCGCGTACGCGGGGCTTCTTTT
This sequence comes from Salinisphaera sp. S4-8, assembly GCF_040361235.1. NCBI lineage: Bacteria > Pseudomonadati > Pseudomonadota > Gammaproteobacteria > Salinisphaerales > Salinisphaeraceae > Salinisphaera > Salinisphaera sp. S4-8. The sequence goes on from NZ_APNF01000008.1 coordinate 23,950, forward strand.
TTTGAGAAATAACTTCTTCGTTCACAGCGGCTTATCACTCTGCGTGCACTTCGGCACACTATTTTTCTTGAAATGTTACTGACCGGTAACTAACATCAGGCTCAAGACGTTACCGGTCGGTAACATGTCGCAAGAATCGGCTTGTTGCCGAACGATGTCAAGCCGCCAGGGTGCGCTACACGATGGCCCGGCGCTACCGGTTTCGAGCCCGCTCGTCACCGTCCAAGGGAGTTTTCATGGGTAAGTGGAATATTCGGTCGCCCCGGGCGATCGCAATGGCGGTGACCGTGGCGGTTGGCGCCGGTATAGCGCTCATGTATGCGCTGTATCAACCCGGCGCAGCCCAGCCGCAGGCCGAAGCGCCGCCGCCGGCCGCGGTGACCGTGGCCCCGGTGGTGGTGAAACCGCTGCACGCCTGGCAGGAATTCACCGGTCGTTTGCAGGCAGTGGACAGCGTCGAAGTACGCCCGCGCGTGAACGGGTATATCGATCGCGTCGGGTTTGCGGACGGCGCCGTGGTTGCCAAGGGTGACCTGCTGTTTCAGATCGATCCGCGGCCGTATCAGGCCGAGGTCGATCGACTGGCCGCGCAAAAGCAGCGGGTCGCCTCGGATCTGGCCCTGGCACGGGCCGATTTTCAGCGTGCCCGGGAATTGCGCCAGGCCGAGGCGATCGCGAGCCAGGATTACGACCAGTTCAAGGCAGCCGAGAGTGCAGCCAAGGGTGAGCTGGGCGCGATCGAGGCCATGCTTCGTGCCGCGCAGCTGAACCTGGCGTTCACCCAGGTGCGTGCGCCCATTGCTGGGCGTGTATCGCGGGCCAACATCACCGCCGGCAATCTGGTGGATAGCACGGCCGTGCTCACGACCGTGGTATCGCAGGACCCGGTGTATGCCTATTTCGATGTCGACGAGCAGGCATTTCTTCGTTACACCCAGCTCATGGGCCACGGCGCCGCTACGGATGTAACGGGTGTCTTCATGGGGCTGGTCGATGAAAAAGGGTATCCGCATGCGGGTACGCTCGATTTTGTCGACAATCAGGTGAACCCGGATACCGGCACCATCCGTGCACGGGCCCGCTTTGCCAATGCCGACGGGCGCTATACGCCAGGGCTGTTCGCGCGCATGCGCCTGGTCGGCGGCGCGGCGGCCGATACCGTGCTTATCGACGATCGCGCGGTCGGCACCGATCTCGACAAGCGCTTCGTACTCAAGCTGACTGCCGATAACGAGGTGGTCTATCAGCGTGTGGAAATGGGCCCGGCCATTGGCGGGCTGCGGGTCGTGCGTTCCGGGCTCGAGCGCGGGGATGTGATTGTCGTCAACGGCTTGCAGCACGTCATGCCGGGCCAGCGTGTTGCCCCGCAACGGGTGTCGATGACCGCCGACAGCGATGCACTCGAACAGCTGGCCCAGGTCACGGCGCATGGCGAGGATCTGGCGCTGGTCTCGGAGGAGAGCTTGCCGGCGCTGTATATCGATCGCGCACGCGGTCTGGTGGCGCTGGCCGGGCGTAACCAATGAAATTCTCCCAATTCTTCATCGAACGCCCGATATTCGCGGGCGTACTGTCGACGATTATCCTGCTCGTCGGCCTGCTGGCGCTGCCGTTGCTGCCGATCAGCGAATACCCGGAAGTGGTGCCGCCGACGGTCGTGGTCAAGGCCAGTTATCCGGGCGCCAACCCCAAAGTCATTGGCGATACTGTGGCTGGCCCGCTGGAGCAGGCCATCAACGGTGTCGAGGGCATGCTCTATCAGTCGTCGCAGTCGACAGCGGATGGCGTGATGACGCTGACCATCACCTTCGCCCTGGGCACCGATCCGGACAAGGCACAGGTGCTGGTACAAAACCGGGTGGCCCAGGCCGTGCCGGAGTTGCCCGAAGAAGTTCAACGCCTGGGCGTGACCACCAACAAGGCCTCGCCCGATCTGACCATGGTGGTTCACCTGGTTTCGCCCGATGCACGCTATGACCGGCTGTATCTCGCCAACTATGCGCTGGTGCGGGTCAAGGACGAACTGGCGCGTCTGGATGGCGTGGGCGATGTCCAGGTATTCGGCGCGGGCGAATACGCGATGCGCGTCTGGCTGAATCCGGACAAGCTCGCCAGCCGGAACATGGCCGCGGGCGATGTGGTGGCCGCCATTCGCGATCAGAACATCCAGGTCGCGGCGGGCCAGCTGGGCGCGCCGCCTACGCGCAGCAGCGCGGATTTTCAGCTCCTGATCAATACCAAGGGCCGGCTGACCAGCGCCGAGGAGTTCGAGAACATCGTCGTCAAGACCGGTGAATCGGGCCAGATCACGTACCTCAAGGATGTCGCGCGCGTGCAGATGGGCGCGGATACCTATGCACTGCGCGCGCTGCTGGACAACGCCCCGGCGGCGGCCATTCCCATCTTCCAGCGCCCCGGCAGCAACGCGCTCGAGATTTCCGAGCAGGTGCGGGCCAAGATGGCCGAGCTCAAGAAGCGTTTTCCGCAGGGCCTGGATTATCAGATCGTCTACGACCCGACGGTGTTCGTACGCGAATCCATCCGTGATGTGGTGCATACGCTGTTCGAAGCGATCGTGCTCGTCGTGCTCGTGGTCATTCTGTTTCTGCAGACCTGGCGCGCGTCGGTCATCCCGCTGATCGCGGTGCCCGTATCGCTGATCGGCACCTTCGCCGTGATGTATCTGTTCGGCTTTTCGTTGAACGCGCTATCGCTGTTCGGGCTGGTGCTGGCGATCGGCATCGTGGTGGACGACGCGATCGTGGTCGTCGAGAACGTGCAGCGTAATATCGAGAACGGCCTCAAGCCGGTCGATGCCACGCGCCAGGCCATGCGCGAGGTCACCGGGCCGATCGTGGCCACGGCGCTCGTACTGTGTGCAGTGTTCGTGCCCACCGCGTTCATCAGCGGCCTGTCGGGCCAGTTCTACAAACAGTTTGCGCTCACCATCGCCATCAGCACGGTCATCTCGGCGTTCAATTCGCTGACCCTGAGCCCGGCGCTGTCGGCGGTGTTGCTCAAGGAGAAGGGCGCCGCGCCGGATGGGCTCACGCGCGTCATCAATGGTCTGTTCGGCTGGCTGTTCAGGCCCTTCAACCGATTCTTCGCGGCAGCGTCCCATGGTTATGTACGTGGGATCGGCCGGATCTTTCGCATGGGTGGCATCGCCGTGCTGATCTATGGCGGGCTGATTGCACTGACCTGGCTTGGCGTTACCCAGACGCCGACCGGCTTCGTGCCGCAACAGGACAAGCAGTATCTGGTGGCTTTCGCACAATTGCCGGATGCGGCCACCCTGGACCGCACCGCAGCGGTGATCCGTCGCATGGGCGATATCGTCGCCGAGCAGCCGGGCGCCGAGAGCGCGATCCAGTTCCCGGGGCTCAATATCAACGGCTTCACCAATAGCCCCAATACCGGCATCGTATTCGTGTCGCTCGACCCGTTCGAGGCGCGTACCAGTGACGCACTGAGCGCAAACGCCATCGCGGGTGCACTCAACCAGAAGTTCGCCGCCATTCAGGAGGCCTTCGTGGCCGTTTTCCCGCCGCCGCCTGTCAACGGTCTCGGCACGATCGGCGGTTTTCGCATGCAGATACAGGATCGCGGCGATCTGGGCTCCGAGGCCCTGTATGAGCAGACGCAGAAACTCGTTGCCGCCGGTAACGCCGACCCTGCGTTGGCCGGGCTGTTTACCGGTTTCCAGCAAAACGTGCCGCAGATCGATGCCGAGGTGAATCGCGACAAGGCCATCGCCCAGGGGGTGAACCTGCAGCAGCTGTTCGACACAATGCAGGTGTATCTAGGTTCGCTGTATGTAAACCAGTTCAATCGTTTCGGGCGGACCTACCAGGTGAATGTCCAGGCCGAGCCGGAGTTTCGTCTGGAGCCGGACGACATCCTGCACCTGAAAACCCGCAATGCCGATGGCCAGATGATCCCGCTGGGCGCGTTCGTCACGCTGAATGCGTCCTCCGGCCCGGATCGGATCATGCACTACAACGGCTATGCCACTGCCGAGATCAACGGCGGTCCGGCGCCGGGGTTCAGTACCGGGCAGGCGCAGGCCGCGATGGCGCGGGTAGCCCAGCAAACCCTGCCCAATGGCATGAGCTTCGAGTGGACCGATCTGACCTACCAGCAGATTCTGGCGGGCGATACCGGCATGCTCATTTTCCCGCTGGTGGTGGTGCTGGTATTTCTGGTGCTCGCCGCCCAGTACGAGAGCCTGGGCCTGCCGCTGGCGGTGATTCTGATCATGCCGATGGTGCTGTTCTCGGCGCTGCTCGGCGTGCAGATCTCGGGCGGCGACAACAACATCTTCACCCAGATTGGGCTGATCGTGCTCGTCGGTCTGGCGAGCAAGAACGCGATTCTGATCGTCGAATTCGCCCGCGATCGTGAGGCCGAAGGCGAGGGCCCGCTACGCGCGGTACTCGACGCCGCCCGGCTGCGGCTACGTCCGATCCTGATGACCTCGATGGCGTTCATCATGGGCGTGGTGCCGCTGGTTACCTCGACCGGCGCGGGTGCGGAAATGCGCCGTGCGATGGGCGTGGCCGTGTTCTCCGGGATGATCGGTGTGACCCTGTTCGGGCTGATGCTGACGCCACTGTTCTACCTGCTGGTCCGCAAGGCCACGCGTGCGCTGGTTGGCCTGCGTGCCGGGCGCCACACGACCGCGCCGGTTGCGGATCGCCTGGCCAGCCCGGGCGGAGAGCAGCCATGAAATACGCATTCGCTGTTCTGATGGCGCTGGTATCGGCTGGCTGTGCGGTGGGTCCGGACTATACGACGCCGGCGACGCCGCCGGCCCAGCTGCAATCGCTGCGTGAGGGTGGGTTTGTCGAACGCAGCCCGGAGGCTGCCTGGTGGCAGCAGTTCGACGATGCCGAACTCGATTCGCTCATCACGCGGGCCCTGGATGCCAATCTCGATCTGCAGGGCGCGCTGGCCCGGGTACGCGCGGCGCGGGCGGTATTCGCGGGCGAAAAATACGACTACGCGCCGCATGTGCCGCTCGATGCCCGCTATACGCGCAGCGATCGGCAGCAGCCGGGTCTGGGCGATCGCCCGGTTGATACCGAGCAGTACAGCCTGGGTTTCGATGCGCGCTGGGAGATCGATCTGTTCGGCCATGTACGACGCTCGGTCGAAGCCGCGCATGCCGATCTCGAAGCCGAATGGCAGGCGTTGCGATTCGTGCAGGTCACGGTCGCGGCCGAAGTGGCACGCAACTACTTCGAAATGCGCGGCGCCCAGCGCCGCATCGCGGTGGCGCGAGACAATCTCGACAACGCGCAACGCACGCTCGAGCAGACACGCATTCGTTACCGGATCGGCACGATCTCGCCGATCGACGTCTATCGCAGCCAGGCCCGCTACAAGGCCATCGAGGCGAGCATTCCGCCGTTGCAGGCCAGCGAGCAGCGTGCGGCATTGCGTCTGGCCGTGTTGCTGGGCCAGCGTCCGGGCACGCTCGATCGCGAATTGAAGCCCGCACGTATTGTCCCCTATGCCAAGGCGTTGCCGATCGGCGATACGCGCCGGCTGCTGCAGCGCCGGCCCGATGTGCTGGCGGCGGAGCGGCGGCTGGCCGCCGCGACGGCACGTGTGGGCGTGGCCAGCGCCGATCTGTTCCCGCGGGTGAGCGTGAACGGCTTCGTCGGCTTCATTTCCGGCAGCACCGCCGACCTGTTCGACTTTAGCGCCGATGGTGCGCGTGCCTGGTCGGTGACGCCGACGGTTAGCTGGGCCGCGTTCGACTTCGGCTCGTTACAGGCACGGCTCACGGCGCGCAAGGCCCAGGCCGATGGTGCGCTCGCCGATTATCAGAAGACCGTGCTCGTCGCCCTCGAAGAGACCGAAAACAGTCTGACCACCTATGCCAAGCAGCAGGCGCAGCTGTATCACCTGGTCGAACAGGCCGTGGCTGCCGGGCGTGCCGCCGAGCTGGCGGGCGTGCAATACCGGGCCGGCAGCCTGGATTTTCTCGACCTGCTCGATGCCCAGCGTGAGCAGCTGGCCGTGGAGGACGCGGTGGCCGTTGCCCAAACCGCGGTCAACGTCAGTGTTGCCGGCATCTACAAAGCGCTGGGCGGCGTGGGCCAGCCCGAACACACCGAGATGGTGGGTCTGAGATAAGCCGGGTATGCCGGCGCTGCGAATTTTTCAATCGACGTGGAGATTCTCATGAAAAACGAACGCGTTACCGTATTGGATCATGCGGGCGATCGCACGCCATCGGCCGACCCGGCGCGATTGGCCGGGTCGCCGATTGGCCGTCGTCTGCACGGCGATATGGCGCGTCTGTTCGGGCGTGCGCACGAGCCGGAGCCGGTTGTCGGGCGCGGCGACGACAATCAGGCGCGCACAGTAGCTCGCCGACGCCTGCGATCGAGCGCTTGTCGTATGCTCAATCAATCCATTGCCGATTGCCTGGATTTGCAAAGTCAGGCCCGTCAACTCGGCTGGTGGCTCCGCGGCGCCGACTATCGGGCGCAGCGCGTGCTCCTGGCCGACGCCGCGGCTCTGATCGAGCGGCAGGGCCAGCGTATCGCGGCGCTCGGTGGCACGGCCGAGGGTAGCGTTCGTCAGGTCGCGGCACGCTCGGGGCTTAACGACTACCCGGACCCGGACGCGGATTCGACAGCCCAGACCGATGCGCTGGTTCTGGCCTTCGGCCTGGTCAGCCAGGCGATGTGCGACGACGCCGTCGAACTGTCGGAACGGGGCGACGAGACGAGTGCCCGCTTGAGCCGGCGTATCGCGGCGCTGCTGGGCGCATACCATGCGCGGCTGCAGCCGTTGTTGGACACGCGCTCCGACATCGAGACGCGCGCGCCGAGCATCATGTGCGGTCAGCGCGGGTAAGCAATCGGCCATGTGATGACCGGCCTTGGGGCAGTCGCAATGCGTTCGCGTTGTTGCGACTGTCGCGCTTGCTTGACCTCAACTTGGATTGAGGTCTTAGTCTTTGTCGGCCAACTCACAGCAATGCCTTTGAAGCCGATGGACAAGCAATACAGCCCCTGGAACCGCGATCTGTTCGCCGATTGTGCGGTCTGCAATATCGGCACTGCCGATATGATTTTCATTTCCGGGATGGGCTCGGAAGATGTGGATAGCGGACAGATTCTGCATGCGGGCGATATCGAAGCCCAGGCGCGCTATGCCTACGATCGCATCGTGGCCATTCTCGATCACAACGACGCGGATCTGGACCATGTCGCCCGGGTGGTGGCTTATCTGACCGATATGCGCCACAAGGATATCTACGAACGGGTTCAGGGCGAGTATTTCGCCGGCCTGGACATGCCCGTGCATTCGCTGGTGGAGGTCAGTGCGCTGGCCTGGCCGGGCATGCTGGTCGAGGTGGAAGTCACCGCCGTACGCCCGCACTGAGACACCGCGTTGGCCCACCGCGGTGGGCCACGTGTGGCGATGCTGAGCGCGTGCAGGGGCGAACTCAGGGTTGGTCGGGCGGCGCGTTCATCCAGGCCTTGACCGCGGCCGGCAGTTCGCGCGGCTGGGGATCGTAGCCCTGACTGCGTAACCAGTCGCGCACGGCCAGGCCGGTGCCGCCCGGCCAGTATTCGGCCTTCGCCTTGTCGACATGGAAATAGTCGACCAGCTCCGGGTCCAGGGTGATTTCGCCTTCGCCGATCAGGTGATAGGCCAGTAGCAGCTGGTTTTTGCGGGCAAAGCCGTAGGCGCCGACAAAGCAGGTGACGCGTGTGTCGATGCCCAGTTCTTCGGCAACTTCGCGCACGATGCCTTCTGCCGGGGTTTCGCGCGGTTCCAGAAAGCCCGTGACCAGGCCATACATGCCTTCCGGCCATAGCGCATTACGTGCGAACACTAACTGGCCCTCGTGTTCGACGATACCCGCGACCACCGGCACCGGGTTGTCCCAGAACACATGGCCACAGTCGGCATCGGCACAGATCAGACGTTCGAAGTCGTTGACCTCGCGACGCGTCAGCGGACCGGCACAGACAGGACAGAAACGGCGGGGATCGTTCATAGGGCGTTTCTCGATGAGCGGGGTTCGGGCGCGCGTCGGCGGGGGCGAAAGGCGCGGGCAGCGGCGATGAAGGTATCGCGGTCTGCGGCCGCGCTGACCTGTTCGGGCGCGTAACGCAGCCGGGTGTATTGATCGGCCAGCGATTCGATATCGGCGGCCATATCGGGACGCAGCGCGGCGATACGACGGCCATAGGCACGGGCACCCTCGTCGCGCCGGCGCGGGTAGCCGATGCGGGCCAGGCGCGTGCACACGCCTCGCCAAGCGGCCACCACCGCGTCGGTATCCATGGTACGCCGGCCGCGCCAGGCAATGCCCCCCGACACCAGCGCGAGCAGGGCGACCACGCCCGTGGTCAGCGCCAGCAACGGGCGGCCCCAGCCGCCACCCAGGCCCAGCAGATCGAGCATGCGCTGCTGTAATTGCGGCCCGTAGGCTAGAAACCAGCGGTTCCAACCGGCGTTGATACCGTCCCAGAGCATCTGCACGCGATACCAGGCATCACCGCTGGCGCGCGCCATATAGGGCAGCGACCCACGATCGGCGATCGAAGCCGCCACGCCAGACTCGATGCGCTCGGGCGCGACCGCGGCGGTCGGATCGACACGGACCCAGCCGCGCCCGGCCAGCCACACTTCGGACCAGGCATGGGCATCGGAATTGCGCACCACCCAGTAGTCGCCGACGGTGGCCCGTTCGGCGCCCTGATAACCGGTGACCACGCGCGCTGGAATGCCGGCCGCGCGCATCAGAAACGTGAACGCACCCGCATAGTGTTCGCAAAAACCGGCACGGGTTTCGAACAGGAAGTCGTCGATGCTGGCCGCCTCGCTGGTGGCGGGTGGGCTCAAGGTGTAGCGATAGGGTTGTTGACGAAAACGGCGCAACGCGGCGTCGACGATCTCGGCCGGTTGTCGATACTGGGCATACCAGCGCCTGGCCAGTTCGCGTGCGCGCTCGTTACCCTCAACGGGCAACAACAGCGCGCGTCGGCGCATGCGCGCATCCAGTTTGCGATCGAGCTTGCCGCCGAGCAGCGATGTCGCCTGGTAGCGGATACGCTCGTTGACATCGTCTTCCACCCGCAGGGTGGCCCCGGCGGTCAGCCGGCTCGGCCGATCGGCCGCTACGGGCACATCCAGCGCGATCAGCCAGTCGTGGCGTGTGGGTTCGAGGGTGATATCCACCTGTTGCCGACGGCCGCTGCTGGCTTCGAGTCGGCCGCCGGTCAGGCGCCGGTCGGCATCGTTACGCGACCAGGTGCGGCCGTCGAAGTCCCAGAGTACCGGCCCGCGCCAGTAGCGCTGGGCCGGCGGCACCGCGCCACCGATAAAACGTGCCCGCAGGGTCACCCCGCCGTCCAGGGCGAGATTGGTGAGACTGCCTGGCGACATGCTTTCCGACAGTCCCGTACGCGCGCTGGCGCCGGCATCCGCGGGCAGGCCCCAGATCGGGCCCGGAATACGGGGAAACAATACGAACAGCAGCACGGCCACGGGTAACGCCTGGGCCAGAAGACGCGCGCTTTCGCCCAGCGTGGCGCGCGGCGCGCCGGCACTGGCGACATCCACGAAGGCCGCCACGATCACCCAGGTACCCACCACCAGATACACGGCCATGGCCAGGCTTTGCGAAAACAGGAACTGGGTCGCCAGCAGAAAACAGGTCAGGGTGAGAAACACCATCGCGTCGCGATGCGTGCGGATCTCGCAAAGCTTGAGCGCGAGCAGCAACACCAGCAGCGACACGCCGGCTTCCTGGCCGTTGACCCGGCCGAAACCGGCAAAGACGGCCGCGAATGCGGCCGCCGCGAGGGCGAAGCGTACCCAGCGCCCCGGCAGCGGCCAGCCGCGCAGGGCCGCCACGAACTGCCAGATCATGATCGGCACCGCCAGCCCGAGCACCCAGATGGGCAGATGCAGGGCGTGGGGGATCGCGATCAGGTTCAGACAAACCACCAGCCGCAGGCGCTGGCCGGCGTCGGGGGCATTGTCGAGCGCGCGTTTGCGGGCGGCCGCTGTCATGCGATCGCCAGTGCACGCAGGCAGGCCAGCCGATGGGCCGGTCCCTGATCGGGGCCGAGTTGCGCGTCGTTCACGCGTAGCGCATAGCTGTGCCCGCTACGATCGGCGACAACGACCCAGCGCGCGAGCTGCGACAGCCGTGTTTCGCGATCGGCGGCCCCGGTATGGCGTTCGTCGAGCCAGATGGTATCGCCGTGGCGGTCGGCATATTCGCGAATACGCAGATCGTCGCTGCGCGCGCTGGCTTTCCAGTCGATATGGCGCGGCGAATCGCCGGGCACATAGTCGCGGTGGCCGAGAAACTCCTCGCGGCCCAGCGTTCTCAGCCGGCGTCCTGCCTGTTCGTCCCGGGCGCCGGCAGGCAGGCGGTCGTGGCCGCTACAGCGCGGGTAGACCAGCACTTGCGTGTCGGGCTGTATCCAGCTCCAGGCCCGAAAAAGCCCCACGGGATACAGGCTTTCGACGCGTAGGCGCGGGCAGCGACAGCGCCCGCGTACGGTCGTGACGTGTTCGATACGCACGGTGTGGCTTTCGCCGGGGCCGATATCGAAACGGCTCGCGGCCGCCTGGCCGTCCGCGCTCACCCGCAGCGCGCGGCGCGTACGTGTACTCGCCTGATCGAGCGTTATCTCGAAGATCAGCGGGTCGCCGGCAAATACCGGCGCGGCGTGTACCGCGAGCACGCGCAGGCCCACGAGATTGGCATGGGCATGATGCATGGACACCAGTGCGATGGCTGCCAGCCAGAAGGTCAGCGCAAAGGCTAGGCTGTTGCTGTAATTGGTCGCGCCCAGCAGCATCACCAGCAGCAACAGGGCGAATATTGCGCCGTTGCGGGTGGGCAGAATATAGACCCGGCGGCGCGAAATGGTCAGCGGCAGGGCGCGCGGCGGATTGCGGCGCTCGATAAAACGCGCACGCAGGTCGCGGCCCGGTCGGCGAACACGCGCCATGATCAGCGATCGCCTGATCGCGTCAAAGACGAAAAGCTGCTGTGCGCCACGGGCTAAATGACGCCGACCTGTTCGCGCATCAGTGTCGAAGCCGGGGCCTCGCCCGCGTCGCGACGGGCGAGGCGGTGGTCGACCACCGCGGGCAATACCGCCTGGATGTCTTCCGGAATCACGTAATCGCGGCCATCCTGAAGCGCCCAGGCCTGGGCGGCACGGCGCAGCGCCAGGCCCGCGCGCGGCGACAGGCCCTGTTCGAATACGCCGCGGCGCCGACTGAAGGCAATCAGTTCGAGCAGATAATCGAGCACCGCATCGCGCGTATGCACCGTGCGCGCAGCCGCTTGCCAGCGCCCGAGCTGTTCGGCGTCGGCGCATGGCGCGAGCGGTTCGTGGTGATCGCGTTCGCCAGCGAGCAAACGCCGCTCCGCGCTCGCCGGTGGATAGCCGAGCGCGATACGCATGAGAAACCGGTCGAGCTGGCTGTCGGGCAGGGCAAAGGTGCCGCTGTGATCGAGCGGATTCTGGGTCGCGATCACGGTAAACGGTTGCGGCAAGGCGCGGGTCTGGCCCTCGATGGTGACCTGGCGCTCGGCCATGGCCTCGAGCAATGCGCTTTGTGTGCGCGGGCTGGCCCGGTTGATTTCGTCGGCCAGTACCAGCTGCGCGAATATCGGCCCGGGCTTGAAGGTGAAACTCGCCTGGCCACGATCATAGACCGATACGCCCAGAATATCGCTGGGCATGAGATCGCTGGTGAACTGAATACGGGCAAAACGCAGCCCGAGCGCATCGGCCAGGCCGTGGGCGAGGGTAGTCTTGCCCACGCCGGGCACGTCTTCGATCAGCAGATGGCCGTCGGCCAACAGGCAGGTCAAAGCCAGTCGAATCCGATCGTCCTTGCCGAATACCCGCGTTGCGACCGCGCTGCGCACGTCGGCAAGCCGGTGGGCGATATCGGCAGTCTGGCCCGGGGTGGGCGCAGTGGAAGCAGCGTCGGCTGGTACAGTCGGCGGCATGGGCGAACAGAGCTCGAAAAAGCGCAATGAAATTCAGACTACCGAATAAGCGCGCATCGCGACACGATTGCCAGGCGCCGCGGCGTGCTTCAATCGGTTACGCGCGCGCTCCCGGCTGCGATGCGGACAGTGGCCGGAAACTCAATCAAAAGACTGTCCGCGAATGAACGCGAACAGCGCAAATAGGGCGGAAGCTCAGTAGAGGCGCGGATATGCGTCGGGCGCCGCACTGCTTGCGCTGCTCAATGGCGGATGTTGGTCGACTCCGCAGCCTGTTCGCGCCCCGAAGCCGCTACGCCGAGAAAGTACCGCCGCATCTGCGCGAATCTGCGTCGATCTGCGGATAGTCTTGCCGCGCGAGAACCAAGCCTGGCCGCACCAGAGGCCAGCGCACAACCGACTGCCACGACTCGTGGGCCTGCGGGTTTCGCAGCGCCGGCTCAGTCGCGCCAGTCGTTTTCGTCGTTGTGGCTATCGGCGTTCTTGCGCTCGTAGTCGCCCTCGATCACCGAGTGCGGGTCACGCCGGGTCGACGAGGTGCCGGGGCCGCGACCGGCATAGCGCTCGTTTGTTGCGCCGGCGGGCGTCATCACGACCACGCGCGACAGCAGCCGGCGTGCGATCTGTTGCCGCAGACCCGGCACGAGCAGCACGAAACCCAGCGCATCGGAGATGAATCCGGGGGTGAGCAGCATGAAGCCGGCCAGTAGCAGGGCGGCGCCATCGAGCATGGGCAGGGCCGGGGTTTCGCCGCGCGCCTGCGATTCGCGAATACGGGCGAGCACGGTCAGGCCCTGGCGCCGGACCAGCTGGCTGCCGATCACGGCGGTCAGAATGACCAGCGCGATGGTCGGAAAAAAGCCGATCACACCGCCGATCTTGATGAGCAGAAACAGCTCGATGATCGGCAGGGCGATGAACAGGATCAGAAGTCGCAAAGCCATGGCATATCTCCGGTGGACGCGCTACAAGGCCGCGATGCGCGCGCGTTGTTCGGCGAGCTCGCTGGCCTCGCGTTCGACGCTGGCCTGTTGTTCGCGGGCCTTGGCCACGACATCGGCCGGCGCCTTGGCCACGAACGATTCGCTGGCCAGTCGACCGCGAATGCCGGCGAGGTCCTTCTCCAGCTTGGCAAGGCGTTTGTCCAGGCGGGCGAGTTCGGCTTCCTTGTCGATCAGACCGGCCAGCGGCACCCGAAGTTGCATTTCGCCAACCAGGGCGGTGGCGGAATCGGGCGCGTCTTCGACCGTGATTTCATCGATGGATTCGACGCGGGCAAGAAAATCGATCGCCGCGCGATGGTCGGACAGACGCTGGCGATCGCTGTCGCTGACATTGGCGACCATCACCGGCATGGGCTGGCTGGGGGCGATATCCATTTCGCCGCGAATCGTACGCAGGCCGGCGATCACATCGCGCAGCCAGTCGATTTCGGCCTCGGCGTCGTCGTTGATACGCGTAGTGTCGGCGCGCGGGAACGGCTGCACGGAAATGCTCTCGCCGTCGCTGGCGAGCGCTTCGCCGCGTGCCAGCGGGGCCACGCGCTGCCAGATTTCCTCGGTGATGAAGGGCATGAGCGGATGCGCCAGCCGCAGGGTGGCTTCCAGTGTGCGCAGCAGGGTGCGGCGCGTGCCGGCCTTGGCTGCCTCGCTGGATTCGCCCGACAGCACCGGCTTGATCAGCTCCAGATACCAGTCGCAGAAGTAGTGCCAGATGAAATCGTGGATCGCCTTGGCCGCGAGATCGAAACGATAGTTATCGAACTGCGTAGTGACCTCGCGCTCGACGCGCTGCAGGCGCGACATGATCCAGCGATCCGCCTGGGAGAGTTCCACCGCGTCGTCGTCCGCGGGCGTATAGCCTTCGGGAATCTGCATGAGGGTGAAACGCGCGGCGTTCCACAGCTTGTTGCAGAAGTTGCGATAGCCCTCGACGCGCCCCAGGTCGAAACGGATATCGCGACCGGGAGAGGCCAGGGCGGCAAAGGTAAAGCGCAACGCGTCGGTGCCATGGGCGGCGATGCCGTCCGGGAAGGCCTTGCGGGTGGCTTTTTCGATGGCCTTGGCTTTTTGCGGCTGCATCATGTTCGCGGTGCGCTTGGCCACCAGCGATTCCAGGTCGATGCCGTCGATCAGATCGATCGGGTCGAGCACGTTGCCCTTGGACTTGGACATCTTGGCGCCGTCCGAGTCGCGCACCAGCCCGTGCACATAGACCTCGCGAAACGGCACGTCATCCATGAATTCCAGGCCCATCATGATCATCCGGGCGACCCAGAAGAAGATGATGTCGAAGCCGGTAACCAGCACCGAGGTCGGGTAGAACGTCTCAAGTGCCCGGGTCTGTTCGGGCCAGCCGAGCGTGGAGAACGGCCACAGCCCCGCGGAGAACCAGGTATCGAGCACGTCTTCGTCCTGGGTAAGCGTGACCTCGGCGCCCAGTCCGTGTTTTTCCCGGACGTCGGCCTCGGACTTGCCGACATAGATCTTGCCGTCGGCGTCGTACCAGGCCGGAATACGATGGCCCCACCAGAGCTGGCGCGAGATACACCAGTCCTGAATGTTGCGCATCCATTCGTAATAGGTCTTGTCCCAGTTGCCGGGCACGAACTTGATACGCCCGGTTTCGACCGCCTCGATCGCCGGCTTGGCCAGCGTCTTGGCGTCCACGAACCACTGGTTGGTGAGCATCGGCTCGATCACGTCGCCGGAGCGATCGCCGTACGGCTGCATGATCGGCTTGTCTTCGACCGTGATAATCAGGCCTTCGCGGTCGATGGCCTCGACGATCCGCCGGCGGGCTTCGTAGCGATCCAGCCCGCGGTATTCGTCGGGCACGAGGTTGATCGCATCCACATCGACCGCGTTCGGTGTGGTGCCGCTGGCCACGATCTCCGCCGCGCGTGCGGCGGCCTGTTCGTAGGCTTCGCCGTCGACGCGCAGCGCGGCCTTGCTGTCCATGAGCCGGTACATGGGAATGGCGTTGCGCTTGGCGACTTCATAGTCGTTGAAGTCGTGTGCGCCGGTAATCTTGACCGCGCCGGAGCCGAAATCCGGGTCCGGGTATTCATCGGTGATGATCGGAATCAGGCGCCGCTGGGCCTCCGGACCCACCGGGATTTCGCAGCGCAGGCCCACGATGGGGGCATAGCGTGAATCGTCCGGGTGTACGGCGATCGCGCCGTCGCCGAGCATGGTTTCCGGGCGGGTGGTGGCAATCGAAATATAGTCGCGGGTTTCGCGAAAGGTTTCGTTACCGTCTTCGTCGGTTTCTACATACTCGTAGGTGGCACCGTTTTCCAGCGGATACTTGAAGTGCCACATATGGCCGGCGACTTCGGCGTTCTCCACTTCCAGATCGGAGACGGCGGTATCCAGCACCGGGTCCCAGTTCACCAGCCGCTGGCCGCGATAGATCAGGCCCTTGTCGTAGAGGGCGACGAAGGTATCGCGCACCGCCTCGGACAGGCCCTCGTCCATGGTGAAGCGTTCGCGCGACCAGTCGACGGAGGTGCCGAGCCGGCGCATCTGGCGGGTGATATGACCGCCGGATTCGGCTTTCCAGTCCCAGATGCGATCAGTAAAAGCTTCGCGGCCCAGCCCATGGCGGGATTCGCCCTGAGCTTCCACCTTGCGCTCGACGAGCATCTGGGTAGCGATGCCGGCATGGTCGGTGCCCGGCTGCCAGAGCGTCGGGTCGCCGAGCATGCGGTGATAGCGGGTCAGCGCATCCATGAGCGTGTGCTGGAAGGCATGGCCCATATGCAGGCTGCCGGTGACATTGGGCGGCGGCAGCATGATGCAGTAGGGCTCGCCCGGCGCGTCGTAATCGGGCGCGAAATAGCCGCGCTCTTCCCAGACGGGGTACCAGCGCGCCTCAATGGTATGGGGGTCGAAGGTCTTGTCCAGCTCTGCCATCCCAAAAGCCTTTAGCCCGCTATCCGGGCCTGTCGTTCGTTGGTTGAAAAAAAGCGCTAGCTTGCCGCGATCTTGTGCGTGGTCAGGGCGTAGCCGCGATCCTTGTAGAAACGATACCGCGCGCGCGCGTGATCGACATCCGCGGGGGCGACGATTTCGTTGTGGCGGGCAAAACGCGAAAAGAAACCGCCGACATCGCCGCCGAGATTGACCAGCATGTCATCGAAACCCGGCGGCGGTTCACCGCTGCCGATGACCACGGGGGTGAGTTCGTCGTCGCTTTCAAGCGTGGCCGTCGTGGCATGCGGCACGAAACTGCCCTGACGAAACACCCAGAGCAGGGCGTCGAGCGCCTGGGCCGCCTCGTCGTCGGCCACATGCAGATACACGCGGTGGCCGTTTTCGTGGGCCTTCTCGGTCAGGCGACAGGCAAAACGCGCACTCGCGTCATCGGCTTCGTCTTCCAGAATATAGAAGAAGACTTCGGTCACGAACAAACCCCGGCGTCGCTGGTAGGGCCGGCGCGCTCAGCGCCGGCTGTTTTCGTGCTCGGAAAACAGCCGGCCGCTCGCCGGGCGCCGATCAGGCGCTGCCCGCATTCGCGCGCTCGATCAGATACTGAACCAGCAGGCCCACCGGGCGGCCGGTCGCGCCTTTCTCCTTGCCGGAGTTCCAGGCTACGCCCGCGATATCCAGATGCGCCCAGCGCAGCTTGCGCGCGAAGCGATGCAGGAAACTCGCCGCCGTGATGGAGCCGGCTTCCTTGCCGCCCACATTCGCCATGTCGGCAAAGTTGGAGTCCAGCTGCGACTGATAGTCTTCCCAGAGCGGCATCGGCCAGGCGCGATCGCCGACCAGGTCGCCGGCATCACGCAGGCTGCGGCGCAGCGGGCTGTTGTTGGACCACAGGCCGGCGGCATGCGAACCCAGGGCGACCACGCAGGCGCCGGTGAGCGTGGCCATGTCGACCACGGCATCGGGCTGGTAGTTGCGCTCGACATAGGTCAGCGCATCGGCCAGCGCCAGGCGGCCTTCGGCGTCGGTGTTGAGCACTTCGATGGTCTGGCCGGACATGCTGGTGAGGATGTCACCGGGCTTGTAAGCGTTGCCATCGGGCAGGTTTTCGGTCGCCGGGATTACGCCCACGACGTTGATCGGCAGGCCCAGTTCGGCAGCCGCCTGAACCGCGCCGAATACGCTGGCCGCGCCGCCCATGTCGTATTTCATCTCGTCCATGCCGGCACCCGGCTTGATGCTGATGCCGCCGGCATCAAACGTCACGCCCTTGCCCACGAGCACGATCGGCTTGGCGTTCTTCGGCCCGGCCATGTATTCCATGACGATCAGCTTGGCAGGCTGGCGCGAACCGCGGGATACGCCCAGCAGCGCGCCCATGCCCAGCGATTCCATGTCGGCTTCTTCAAGCACGTTGGTCTTGATGCTCTTCTGCGCATCGGCCAGGGCGACCGCCTGTTCGGCGAGATAGCTCGGCGTGCAGATGTTGCCCGGCATGTTGCCGAGATCCTTGGCGAACTTCACGCCATTGGCCGTGGCCACGCCTTCGTCCACGCCGCGTTCGGCCGCCGGCAGATCCGAGCGCCGTGGCACCTGGAAGACGATACGCGAGAGCTTGCGGCTGTGTTTTTCGTAGCCGGGCCCACGACAGGCTTCGAAACGATAGAAGCCGTCCTCGAAGGTCAGCAGCGCCTGCTTGACCTGCCAAGCGAAATCGTCACGACCGCGCACGTTGAGCTCGGTCAGATAGATGGCGGCATCGACGCCGCCCATCGCATCCAGTTCCTTGGCGGCGGCCTGACAGGCCTTGCGATAGGAACGCACGTTGAAGTCGCGTTCCTTGCCGCATCCCACCAGCAGGATACGATCGCAGAACAGATCGTCGAGACCATGCAAAAGCGTGGTCTGGCCGAGTTTGCCGTCCATGTCGCCGCGGCGCATGACGGATGCGATCAAGCCGCCGCTGGCCTCGTCGAGCGCCTCGGCTTGCGTTGAAGGCTTGCGGCGATCGAAGATACCGACCACCACGCAGCCAACACGCTGTTTTTCCGGGCTGCCACTTTTGACGAGATATTCCATGGACTACTCCTGCAAGGCTGTAAGTTCAGACTGCGCAAAGCGTCTGCGGTTCATGCCCGTTCAATGGTTGTGTACGGCATACGCTTTGGCGCTCGGTAATCGGGTGGCCGCGCAGTTTACAGAAAGCGGCGAAAAAATCACCCCCGCCGGGACGACTACCGCTAATACTAAACTATTGCGTCAGCCAAACCGTTCGTGCCTGTGATGCCCGGTATAATATTTCGTTATTTGTTCGCCGAGGTCAGCCGCACCTGGCTGGTCGTTGCCGGCGTATTGGTATTTCTTACCCTCGGCCTGGGGTTCGCGCGCTTCATCGCCGACGCCGCGGCAGGCGAGCTACCGGTGAACACGGTTCTTGAACTGGCGCTGTTCAAGCTGGTCGAAAATCTCGAAATCGTTCTGCCTGTCTCGGTACTGCTCGGCGTGCTGCTAACGCTCGGGCGCTTGTGCCGCGATAACGAAATGGCGGCATTGTTCGCCGGTGGTGCCGGGCTGCGCGTGCTGTATGCACCATTTTTGGTCGGCGCGGCGTTGGTGGCGGTGTTTGCCGGTGTAATGTCCATTGTTGCCGCACCCCATGCCGAACGCGCCCTGGCGCGCGTTGGGGCCGAAGGCGCGACCACGGTGCTTCAGACCCTGGAGCCCGGCCGCTTTCGGACTTTTCTCGATGGCGATGCCGTGTTCTACGCCGAAAAACGCGATGGCGATGACAATCTGCGCGACGTGTTCATTCGCGTACTACGCAAGTCCGAGCAGGGCCCGCCGAGTCAGACCATTGTCACCGCCGATCGCGCACGCCAGCAAATCGACGATGATACCGGCGCGGTCACACTGATTCTCGACGACGGCTGGCGCTATGAAGGCAACCCCGGCGCGGCCGACTATCGGGTAATCCAGTTCTCCGAACACGGCGTGCAGCTGGCCCCGCCCACCGGCAAGCAAAGCGACGATGTCGATACACGCGCCACGATAGCGCTCATGCAAAGCGACGACCCCAAAGCCGTGGCCGAGTGGCAGCAGCGCCTGTCGGTACCGTTGTCCATACTCATTCTCACCCTCATCGCGCTGCCGCTGGGCCGGGTGCCGCCGCGCGCGGGCCGCTACGGGCGCGTGATTGCCGGTGTGCTGGTTTATGTCATCTATATCAACGCGGTGCATCTGGCGGCCGTGGCTGTCGAGGACGCCACGCTGCCGGCGGCGCTCGGCCTGTGGTGGGTGCATGCGCTCGCTCTGGCGGCCGCGCTGGTGATGATCGCGCGTGAGAACGGCCTGTTCGCGCGGCGCCGGGGCCTGGAGACAAACCCATGAAGCTGATCGATCGCTATATCAGCCGCACGATTCTCGTGGCCACCGCCGTGGTGGCGCTGGTGGTGGCCGCGCTGGTTGCGCTGTCGGTTTTCATCGGCGAGGCCGACAATATCGGTGACGGCAATTTCGGCATTTTGCAGGCCGTGATCTATACCCTGCTCAAGATGCCGAGCGATATCTATCTGGTTATGCCAGTGGTGGCGCTGCTGGGTGCGCTGCTTGCGCTGGGCGCGTTGGCGGCGGGCAGTGAATTGATCGTGGTGCGCGCTTCGGGCATGTCCATGCGCAGGTTGGCGGTGTCGGTATCGATCGCCGGGATCGTGCTGGCCTTGTTGTCGCTGGCGGTGGGTGAATACGGCGGACCGGCCGGGGTGCGCGCGGCCGATGCATTACGCGAACAGGCACGCCATGGCCGCATCGCGGACTCGATTGAAGACGGCCTGTGGCTGCGCCAGGACAATATCGTGGTCCGTATCGACGGCACCTTGCCCGGCGGCGGCATCGACGGCATCGACGTGTTTCGCATGGACAGTGACGGCCGCCTGCAGGAGGCGCTCACAGCGCCGCATGCGACCTTGCGCGATGGCCAGCTCGTGCTCGATACGCCGAAATTCACCACGATCAACGAAGATTCCACCGAGACCGGCACGCCGAAGACGCTGGCGATCCCCATCGATATCGATGCCGACGTGCTCAAGCTGGCGGTGACCGAGCCCAGCGAGCTATCCAGCCCCGGGTTGTGGCGCTATATCGACTATCTCGACCGCAACGATATCAATGCCGAGGACTATCGGCTGGCGTTGTGGCGCAATATCGTCAACCCGATCACGGTCTGGGTGCTGGTGGTGTTCGCGCTGCCGTTCGCCTTCGGCTCGCTACGCAGTGCCAGTGCCGGCCAGCGCCTGTTCGTGGGCGGGCTGATCGGCCTGGTGTTCTTTCTGGTCAACGAGATCGTGGCGGCGACCGGCCCGGTTTATGGCGTGCCGCCCTGGCTGGCCGCGAGCCTGCCGACCGCGTTGCTGGCGATCGGCACGTTCGTGTGGATGCGGCGTCTGGATTAGAACCTGTGCCGGCGGCGTTCAGTCCGGCTTGGGCTGAACGATGAGCTCGGTGCGGCTGACGATATCCTGCAGGCTGCGACGCTGCGCATCGACCAGACACCAGAGCATGCCCACGATCGAAAGCCACGACACCCAAGCGGCGATATAACGCAGAATCGCCTGATGCCAGGCCACCGGGCCGCCGTCGTGGTTGCGCAGCTGCATGCGCCAGGCCTTCATGCCCAGTGTCTGGCCGCCGTGCATCCAGAACCACGAGAAGAACAGATAGGGCACGAACAGGAAATACAGCCGTACCCAGGGGTTGGTTCCGTCCACGGCATGGCCGTGATTGAACGGCAGCAGGGCGAGCCCGGCCAGCAGCAACAGGCCGACCAGAAGGAACAGATCGTAAACGCCAGCGGCGATACGCCGGATCAGCCCGGCAGGATAGGCCGATAGCGCCATTACCGCCCTCCGACAGCCGGCAGGCGATCGAACCAGGGTGCGGCGGTTTCCAGCTGGGCCGCCAGACGCAGCAGCAGCGCTTCGCTACCGGGTTCGCCCACGAACTGGCTGCCCAGCGGCAGGCCCTGCGGCGTCATGTGTAATGGCACCGACATGGCCGGCACGCCGGTGAGATTGGCCAGCTGTGTGAACGGCACATGCTTGAGGTTCTCACGCGCGATCTGTTCGACAATGCCCGAGCGAATCAAGGCGCGGGCGCTGGGCAGGCGCAGCAGCGGGCGGAGCGCGATCTGCTGCCACTTGGGCGTGGCTGCTTCACCGATACGCGCCGGCGGGTTGGCGAGCGTCGGGGTAAGCAGCAGGTCGTATTCGGCATGAAATTCGGCCAGCGCATGGCGATAACCGCGCCAGCGCTCGAACGCATCCATATACTCGGTGGCCGAAAATGCACGCCCAACATGGGCCATGGCACGGGTGTCCAGCTCGAATTCGTTGGCCGCCGCGCCCGTACGCGCACGCACGTCATCCATCTGGCGGGCCATCTGCACGAACCACATGGATAGAAAATCGCGCCCGAGCTGCAGGCCGTCGATGGCGGGAGCGGCCCGTTCGACCGTGTGGCCGAGCGATTCCAGCAGTTCGGTGGTGGTTTCGAGCGCGGCCAGTGCTTCTGTATGCAGTGGTATATCCAGCGGCGAGCTATCGAGCACACCGATTCGAAGCGGTGCGGGCGGGGTTTCGATCGCGGTCAAATAACCGGCCTCCGGCTCATGCAGGCGCACGATCGCGCCTTTTTCGTAGCCGGCGATGGCATCGAGCATGGCCGCGCTGTCGCGTACCGAGCGGGTGAGTACATGATCGACCGCTGCGCCGTGCATCAAATCGCTGCGCTCGGGCCCACCGGGTACGCGCGCCCGCCCGGGCTTGAGGCCGAACAGGCCACAACAGGCTGCAGGGATACGAATCGAGCCGCCGCCGTCGTTGGCCCCCGCCATGGGCACCACGCCGGCCGCCACCGCTGCGGCCGAGCCGCCCGACGAGCCGCCGGGTGTGTGGTCGCTATGCCAGGGGTTGCGGGTAATACCGAATGCCTCGGGTTCGGTTACGCCCTTGGCACCGAACTCGGGGGTATTGGTCTTGCCGAAGATATTCACGCCGCTGGCGATGAAACGCCGCGTGATCTCGGCATGTTCGGCGGGTTTGAAACCGGCGCGCTTGAGCGCGGCATTGCCGTAGCCACTGGCCACGCCCGCATAGTCCTGGAACAGATCCTTGATCAAAAACGGTACACCCGCGAATGGCCCGTCCACCGGCGCCTGCGCGCGCTCGTCGGCGATCGTGTCCATGCGATGGATCACCGCGTTTAACGCGGGATTGATCTCGGCCAGGCGTGCGCGGGCGAGCGCGAGCAGATCGGCCGGCGAGACCTGGCGCTCGGCGACCAGGCGGGCCAGGCCCAGGCCATCATGTTGAACATATTCGCTGTATTTCATGGCGGTTCGAGCCCATTGACAAGCGGCAACAGCCGCCGAGCTTAGCAGCCCGCAAAGCAGGCGGGCGCGCAACCGTTGTAAACTAGGCAGCCAAGCACTATTGATGTCTCGCGCGCACGACACATCATCCGGCCCTTGGGCCAAACCAATTCCAGTCTTTTAACGGGGCGATATCATCAACGAGTTACGCGTTATCGAAGCGCACGAGCACGGCATCGCGCGTGAACAGATCAGTCGAGCGGCGCTCGACACGCTCGAAGGCTTGCACGCGGCGGGTTTTCGGGCCTGTCTGGTCGGGGGCGCCGTACGCGACCTGCTGCTGGGCGTACCGCCCAAGGACTTCGACGTGGCCACCGACGCCGAGCCCGAACAGGTAGTGGAAGTGTTCGGTCGCAAGGCACGGTTGATCGGCCGGCGTTTTCGTATCGCCCATGTGCGCTTCGGCCGCGAAATCGTCGAAGTGTCGACGTTTCGGGCCGATCCCGGCGCGTCCGATCCCGATGCCGATACCCGCGAGCTCGACGACGCCGGACGGGTGCTACGCGACAACGTATTCGGTTCGATCGCCGAAGATGCCCGCCGGCGCGATTTCGCCATCAACGGTCTCTATTACGATATCGCCGACGATTGCGTACACGACTATGTCGGCGGCATGGACGATGTCGCGGCCTGCCGGCTACGCTTGATCGGCGACCCGGCCGTGCGCTATCGCGAAGACCCGGTGCGCATGATTCGGGCAGTGCGTATTGCCGCCAAACTGGGCCTGACCATCGACGAACCCGCGCGCCCGCCGCGCGAGCTGGTGGGTCTGCTGGCCGATGTGCCGGCTGCACGCATGTTCGACGAAGTGCTCAAGCTGCTCATGAACCCGGCCGGCGCGCGCGTGTTTCGCATGCTGCGCGAATACGGGCTGTTCGCGCCCATGTTCGCTCAGACCGCGGCGGTGCTGGATTCGCCTTCGGGCGCGGCCAGCGAAGCCCTCATCGAGCAGGCGATTACCAATACTGCCGCGCGTATCGAAGCCGGCAAGTCGGTTACGCCCGCCTTTTTGTTCGCGGCGCTGCTGTGGCCGGCAGTACGCGAGCATGCGGCCATGCTCGAACGCGACGGCATGGCGCCTGCGCCGGCATTGGCCAGCGCCCAGAGCGAGGTCGTGGGCCAACAGATTCAGCGGGTATCGATTCCCAAGCGCTTTTCTATTCCCATGCGCGAAATCTGGCATCTGCAGCCGCGTTTTCACCGCCGGCGCGGCAAGCAGCCATCGCGGCTGATCGCGCATCCGCGTTTTCGTGCTGCCTACGATTTTCTATTGCTGCGCGCGGCGGTCGGCGAAGTCGAACAGGAACTGGCCGATTGGTGGACGCTGGCTCAGAACGACCCGTCCACGCCGGCTCCGGGCTCCGGTGGGGCGGCGCCGAGCAAGCCGCGCAAACGCCGCCGTGGCGGGCGTCGCCGTCGTAGTGAAACCGCTTGAGACGAGCCGCGATACGCCACGTGTGAGCGTGGCCTGGATCGGGCTGGGTAGCAATCTGCAATCGCCGGCCGATCAGCTGACCCGTGCGCTCGATACGCTCGGCCGTACGCCGCAGGTACACATTCTGGCGGTGTCGTCGTTCTATCGCACGCTGCCGGTGGGCGGGCCACCCGGCCAGCCCATGTTCTGTAATGCCTGCGCGGCCCTTGCGACGACAGTCAGCGCGCGCGCGTTGCTCGATCGGATGCATGCCATCGAGGCCGAACATGGCCGTGTGCGTGACGTGCGCTGGGGCGCGCGTACGCTCGATCTGGATCTGCTGGCCTACGACGATATGCGCTGTCACGATCCCGCCCTGCAACTGCCGCATCCGCGGGCTTTCGAGCGTGGCTTCGTGCTCGTGCCGCTGGCCGAGATCGCGCCCGCGCTGGTGCTTGAAGGCTACGGGCGGGTGGTCGATCGGGTGGCCGGCGTCGATCGCCAGGGTGTCGAACGCTGGGACTGCGCATGAAGGCCGGTGCCTATATCGCCATCGAAGGGCCGATCGGCGTCGGCAAGAGCACGCTTGCCGCCCGTCTGGCCGCCACGCTGGGCGCGCGCGAACTGCGCGAGGCCCCGGAAGACAATCCTTTCCTGGCGGCCTTCTACGACAATCCGGCGGCCAACGCACTGGCCGCCCAGCTGTCGTTTCTGCTCCAGCGGGCGCGCCAGATCGATACGCTGCGTCAGGTTGATCTGTTCGAGCGTGGCTGTATTGCCGATTTCATGTTCGACAAGGATCCGCTGTTTGCGCGCCTGACGCTCTCGGGCGCGGAACTTGCGCTCTACGAGGAGATTTATGCGCGCCTGGCCTGGGCCGCGCCCACGCCGGACTGCGTGGTCTATCTGGATGCGCCGGTCGCGGTGCTCACCCGGCGTATTGCCAAGCGCGACCGCCCGGCCGAGCGCGGACTCACCGAAGATTATCTGTATCGCGTGGTGGCGGCCTATCGCGACTTTTTTGCCCAATACGGGGCGACCCGCCTGATTCGTGTCGATGCCGCCGCGCTCGACCTGGTGGCCAGCGACGGCGACTATCGCGCGCTGGTGGATGCGCTGACCGGCGATCAGCGCCATGTGGTGCTCGATCAGGCCGCGTCCAGCGGCTGATCGGCGCGGGACTCGACGCATGTCAACCCGTCTTTGGTATAGTCCCGCGCCATGAAGACCAGTCCTTATCCGCATCTGCAACAGCGTGACGCCAAACCCGTCACGGTTTCCGATTTGGCGCGCATGAAGGCCGAGGGCGAGAAGATCGCCTGCCTGACCGCCTACGACGCCAGCTTCGCCGCGCTCGAGGATCGCGCCGGTGTGGATGTCGTACTGGTGGGCGACTCGCTGGGCATGGTGGTACAGGGCAATTCCACCACCGTGCCGGTGACCGTTGACGATATGGTCTATCACAGCCGGATCACTGCGGCCGGGCTGTCGCGCGCCTTTCTGATGACCGATCTGCCGTTTCTGTCCTATGGCACCAAGCACGATGCGCTGGAAACCTCGCGCCGGCTGATGGGCGAGGGCATGGCCCAGATGGTCAAGTTCGAAGGCGGCGAGATTCAGGCCGATACCATCGAGCATCTGTCGATGCGCGGCGTGCCGGTGTGTGCGCATATCGGCCTGCAGCCGCAGCTGGTGCACAAGATGGGCGGCTTCAAGGTGCAGGGCCGCGGTGATGCGGCCGAAACCATGATCCGCGATGCCAAGCTGCTCGAAGAGTCGGGCGCGGACGTGATTCTGCTGGAATGCGTGCCCTCGGCGCTGGGTGCCGAGATCACCGCCAACGCCAGCGTGCCGGTCATCGGCATCGGCGCCGGGCCGGATACCGACGGCCAGATTCTGGTCATCTACGACATCCTTGGGTTGTCGCCGGGCCGCAAACCGCGCTTCGTGAAGAATTACATGGATAGCGCCGATACCCTCGATGCCGCGGTCACCGACTATGTGGCCGAGGTCAAGAACGGCCGCTATCCCGGCCCCGAGCACGCATTTTCCTAACCACGGGCAGTCCCGCGATGCAGCGACTCCACACGGCGCATGCGCTTCGTGAATGGCGCAGCCGGGCCGGCGGCAAAGTCGGCCTGGTGCCGACCATGGGCAACCTTCATGCCGGCCATCTGGCGCTGGTGGCTGCCGCCCGTGCGGCCTGCGAGCACGTGGTGGTGAGTATCTTCGTCAACCCGCTGCAATTTGGCCCGAACGAGGATCTCGACAGCTACCCGCGCACGCTCGAAGCCGATATCCTCGCGCTCGAAGACGCCGGCGCCGATGCCGTGTTCGCGCCGAGTGTGGATCAGATGTATCCGCACGGCGGTACCACGGCGACCACGGTGCGCGTGCAGGGCATTACCGATATGCTCTGTGGCAGCCGACGGCCGGGGCATTTCGAGGGCGTGGCTACGGTGGTGACCAAACTGCTCAATCTCGTTTGCCCGCATCGTGCTTTCTTCGGCGAGAAGGATTTTCAGCAGCTCGCGGTCATTCGGCGCCTGGTCGAGGATCTGTGCATGAACGTCGACATCGTCGGTGTGCCCACCGTGCGCGAAGCCGATGGCTTGGCACTGTCGTCGCGTAATCAGTATCTCGAGGCCGACGAACGGGCCCGTGCGCCGGCATTGGCGGCGGCGCTCGAGGATTGCAAACAGCGCCTGCTGGCCGGCGATCGCGATTTCGCCGCGCTCGAGGCGCGCGCACGCGCGCTATTGGCTGACGCCGGGCTGGAAGCCGACTATTTCGAGATCCGCTCGCCTGAACTCATTGCACCGCGTGCCGATATGAATGCATTCCGTGTGCTCGCCGCGGCCTTTCTTGGTCGTGCCCGGCTGATCGACAACATCGCCGTCGAGACGGTCGCGGCGGACGTGGCCCAGTAGTCGAACGCGGCGTTTTTCGTTAGGCTTTGGTCCTATTCCCTAGTCTTATTCCCTTCGTTTTTACGATTACAGGAAACTGTCATGCAAGTGACGCTTCTCAAGGCAAAACTTCATCGGGCCTGCACCACGCACGCCGAGCTCGATTATGAAGGCTCCTGCGCGATTGATTCCGATCTGCTGGATGCGGCGGGCATTTTCCCGTATGAACAGATCGAGATTTACAACGTCACCAACGGCGAGCGTTTCTCGACCTATGCCATCAGCGCGGAGTCCGGTTCGCGGGTGATCTCGGTCAACGGCGCGGCGGCCCACAAGGCAAGCCCCGGTGATCGACTGATCATTTGTGCCTATGCACGTATGCCCGAAGGCGAAGCCCATGCGCACAAGCCGCGTCTGATCTATCTCGACGAGCACAACCAGGTCACGCATACGCGCAACGCCATCCCGGTGCAGGCGGCCTAGCCAGGCGCCGTACCGTTCTCACGGTCGGCGATCGGCATGAGTGATCTACGCGACAAGCCGGCCTGGCGCGAACTGGGTGAACTGGCCGCGCGGCTCGAACACGCGCGCGTGGACACGATGTTCGACAACGACGCCCAACGCGCCGCGCGCTTTACCCGTGAAGCCGCCGGGCTGACCCTCGACTTCTCCAAGCAGCGTCTCGATGCGCGCGTGGTCGCCGCGCTCGAAGAACTGGCGGAAAGCCGCGGTTTTTACGAAATGCGCGACGGCCTGTTCGCCGGCGCGCCCATCAACACCAGCGAAGCACGCGCAGCCTGGCATGTTGCGTTGCGCCAGCCGGCCGATGCGCCCCTGTGCGAAGACGTGCATCGCGTACGTGCCGATATGGCGGATTTCGTCGATGCGGTGCGTTCCGGCCAGTGGACCGGCTATTCCGGCGCACCGATTCGCGATGTGGTCAATATCGGCATCGGCGGCTCGGATCTCGGCCCGCGGCTGGTTTACGAAGCCCTGGCGGACCAGGGCCCGCGCGTGCGCTGTCATTTCGTGGCCAATGTCGATCCGGCCGATCTCGACGATACGCTTGCGCATCTGGACGCCGCACAGACGCTGTTCGTGGTGACGTCGAAATCGTTCACCACCGCCGAAACCCTGGCCAACGCCGGCGTCGCGCGCCAGTGGCTGCTCGACCAGGGCGCTGGCGAGGCCGATATCGCCCGTCATTTCGTGGCCGTATCGACCAACGCCGAGGCGGTTCAGGCATTCGGCATTGAGCGCATGTTCGGTTTCTGGGACTGGGTTGGCGGACGGTTTTCGTTGTGGTCTGCAGTCGGCCTGTCGATCGCGCTGGGCCTGGGTAACGAGGTCTTCGAGTCGTTGCTGGCCGGCGCCCATGCGATGGATACGCATTTCAAGCAGGCGCCGCTCGGCGAAAACCTGCCGGCCGCGCTCGCGCTGGTCGGCATATGGAATATCAATTTCCTGGGCCTGCCCAGCCATGTGGTAGTGCCCTATGCACAACGGCTTGCCGAGCTGCCGGCCTATCTGCAGCAGCTGGAAATGGAAAGCAACGGCAAGAGCGTGACCCGCGATGGTCATAGCGCCGGGGTGGATACGGTGCCGGCGATCTGGGGCAGCGTGGGCACCAATGCCCAGCATGCCTACTTCCAGATGCTCCATCAGGGGGTATTGGCCGCCGATGTGGATTTCGTGCTGCCGCTATCCGACGCCCAGGCAGGCGTCGACGAGCGCGAGCGCCAGCGCGTGGCCAATTGCCTGGCCCAGGCCGAAGCCTTGATGTGTGGTCGCGATAGCCAGGCCCTGGCCGCGGAACTGGCGGATGAGGGTCTGGAAGGCGAAGCGCTGCAACAGCGCCTCGCGGCCCGCCGCTTCGACGGCAATCGCCCCAGTTCGACCATCCTCATGGCGCGCGTGGATGCTCATCATCTGGGCGCGCTGCTAGCCGCCTACGAGCACAAGGTGTTCGTGCAGGGCGTGATCTGGGATATCAACAGCTTCGATCAATGGGGCGTGGAATTGGGCAAGACCATGGCCGGCCAGCTGCAGGGCGAGCTCGAAGACCGCGTGGCAGCCGTCGCCCACGACGGTTCGACTGCGGCGCTCATGGCCCGTGTACGCCAGGCCTGGGGGCAGGGCGAGGACTAGAAGCTGCCGCACGTATCGTCGCCCGGTCGCCGATAACGCTAGAATGAAACCATGACCGAATCCAGTGAATACCTGCCCGAAGTCGTCTACGGTGCAGACCAGGTCGGCGCGCTCGACCGCCGTTTTATCGAGACATTCGAGGTCGAGGGCTTCGAACTGATGCAGCGCGCCGCGCGCGCGGCCTATGAGGAGCTCGCCCATATCTGGGCGATGCCGGGCACCTTGTGTGTGTTCTGCGGGCCCGGCAACAACGGCGGCGATGGGCTGCTGGTGGCCGATATCGCCCGTGACGGCGGCTGGGACGTGCGCGTGATCAGCCTCGTGGACACACAGAAGTACAGTGGCGACGCCGCCCGGGCGCTGTCGCGTTTCATAGATAATGGTGGGACTGTCGAGGCGTTCGCCAATCAGCCGATCGAGGCCGACGTGGTGGTCGACGCGTTGCTCGGCACCGGCCTGAACCGGGATGTCGAAGGCGATTTCGCGGCCGCGATCGAGCGTATCAACGAAGCCGGTGATGCCGGCATCGGCGTGTTCGCGATCGATATCGCCTCCGGTATCGATGCCAGTACCGGCCATGTGTGGTCGCATGCCGTGCGTGCCGATGCCACGGCGACCTTCATCGGCCTGAAGCTGGGCATGCTCACCGGCGAAGGCCCGGCGCATTGTGGCGATATCGCGTTCAACGCCCTCGACGCACCCGATGAGCTGTATGTCGATCAGCCCTATATCGCCCGGCGCCTGACCCATCGGCGTCTGCGCAAGGCGCTGCGGCCACGATCACGCAATCAGCACAAGGGCGACAACGGCCACGTGCTGTGTGTGGGCGGCAACCGGGGCATGGGCGGCTCCATACGCATGAGCGCAGAAGCCGCGCTGCGATCGGGGGCCGGGCTGGTGAGTGCGGTCTGTCACCCCGATCATGCCGGGGCCATGAGTCAGGCCCGCCCGGAGTTGATGTGTCTCGGCGTGGGCGATGACGAATCGATCGCCACGCTGATCGACGCCTGCGACATCATCGCCATTGGGCCCGGGTTGGGCAGCGATGGCTGGGCCGAGAGTCTTTGGAGCCAGGTCATCGCCAGCGACAAGCCGCTCGTGGTCGACGCCGACGCCCTGAACCGGCTTGCCCGTGAACCGTTTGAGCGCGACAACTGGATACTCACCCCGCATCCCGGCGAAGCAGGTCGACTGCTCGACTGGCCCACGGCCGATGTGCTCGATGACCGCGTGAAAGCGGTCCAGACGATGCACGGGCGCTACGGCGGCGCGGTGGTGCTCAAGGGCGCCGGCAGCCTGATCGCCACGCACGAAGAACTGTGGCTGTGTACCGATGGTAATCCGGGTATGGCGGTCGGCGGTATGGGCGATCTGCTCACCGGTGTGATTGCCGCGTTTGCCGCGCAAGGCCTCACGCTCGCCGATGCCGCCAGCCTCGGCGTGTATGTGCATGCGCGCGCCGGCGACCGGGCTGCGGCCGAGGCCGGCCAGCGCGGCCTGCTACCTACCGATCTGTTCGCGGCCATTCGCGGGTTCGTCAATCCCGGGCAGGCGTGATCCACCTCGCCGATGCCGCCGCCACCGATGCCCTGGGCCACCGGCTGGCCGCGGCGCTGCGGGTGTTCGATCGCGGTATCGTGATATCCCTGCGCGGCGAACTCGGCGCGGGCAAGACAGCGCTTGCACGCGCGATCCTGCGCGGGCTGGGCCATGAAGGGCGGGTGGTATCGCCCAGCTATACGCTGGTCGAGCCGTATACGCTGGGCGCGCGCACGCTTTTCCATCTCGACCTCTACCGGCTGGGCGATCCGGAAGAACTCGAGTTTCTGGGCATTCGCGAAATAGACACCGGTCGCGACTGGGTATTCATCGAATGGGCCGAGCGTGGCGCCGGTTTTCTGCCGCCGCTGGATCTGGAAATCCGGCTTGCATATGCCGGTTCCGCGCGACAGGTGGAGTTTTGCGCGCTCACGCCGATAGGAGAGCAGCTAGTGGCCGCGCTCGATTTTGCGAGATAGGCACGTGCTTTCAAGTGGATATGAAGGTAACGGCCCCTATTGGCTGTTTTGATTGATAAAAAATAGTTGCGCACAGAAAAGCACGGCGCTAGTCTCGCAATCGGGGAATATTACTCACGATGTTCTAGGCAGCGAACTATGCGCGCGAGCATGCAATGGCTTGTTTTCGGGCTTCTGATAAGCCTGACGACACTGGCCGTGGCGAAACAGGCCACGCTGCAGGATGTCCGTCTGTGGGCGTCGTCGGACAAGACGCGCGTGGTTTTCGACCTCGCCGGTCCCACCAACCCGGATCTGTTCATGATCGACAACCCGCTGCGGCTGGTGGTCGATCTGCCCAATGCGCAGGCGCTTAACCGCGTTACCGGCGATATCGACGGCAGCGGCCTGGTCAAGCGGGTGCGCACCGGCGTGCGTCACGGCACCGATTTGCGCGTGGTACTCGATCTCGGCGGGCAGGTGACACCCAAGAGTTTCATGCTGGACCCGGATGCCGACCACGGCTATCGACTGGTGGTCGATCTCAAGCCCAAGAACGGTGGTCCGGCACCCACTATCACAGCCGATGCCGGCTCGGACGCAGCCGGCGCCAGCCACAGCGACGACGATGCCGTCGGTCATGGCACCGCCGCCGCCAATGCCAATGCGCTGGCCCAGGTATCCGAGGCGCCCAGCCGACAGGCCGCGCCGACGCGCGTGGCCAGAACGCCGGAACGTCCGTCGCGCGATATCGTGATCGTCATCGATGCCGGCCATGGCGGTAAGGACCCGGGCGCCCACGGCCGTGGCGGCACCAACGAAAAGGATGTCGTGCTGCAGATCGCGCGGCGCCTCAAGACCATGGTCGACGACCAGCCGAACATGCGCGGTGTACTGACCCGCGACGGCGACTATTACATCGGCCTGCGCGAACGTATGGTCCGGGCGCGCAAGGCGAAGGCGGATCTGTTCATCTCGATTCATGCCGATGCCGCGCCGCGGGGCGCGCGTGCTACCGGCGCATCGGTCTATGCGCTGTCACACCATGGCGCGACCAGTGAACATGCGCGTTGGTTGGCGCGCCGCGAAAACGCTTCGGACCTGGTCGGCGGCGTCAGCCTCAAGGACAAGGACGACAGCCTCGCCTCATTCATGCTCGATCTGTCGCAAAGTGCGAGTATCGAGGCGAGCATGGACGCCGGCGGACGGGTGCTCAGCGAATTGGACGCGCTCGGGCCATTGCACAAGGCCAAGGTGCAACAGGCCGGGTTCATGGTGCTCAAGTCGCCGGATATCCCGTCGTTTCTGGTCGAAACCGCGTTCATCTCCACGCCCGACGAAGAGCGCAAGCTCAAAAGCGCTGCCTATCAACGTCAGCTGGCAAGCGCCATGCTGCGCGGTATCAAGGGCTATTTCGCCAGCTATCGGCCGGCGACCTTCATCGCCAAGAACCAGGTGCATACCGTGCGATCGGGTGAAACGCTCTCGGAGATCGCCCAGGATTACGGTGTGAGCGTGGCGTCCCTGCGCAGTGCCAATGGCCTCAACGGCAATACCATCCGCGTGGGTGCCGAGCTTCAGATCCCGGCGCCGGGTAACCAGCAGGTCGCCGAGCTGCGTTAAGGCGCTGTATGGGCGCGCCTGATAGGGCGCTCTGGATCGCGTGGCCTGAGTCGCCGGATTCGGGAGAATCGCCTGGGGCGCGTGTGCGCACGATCTACGTCGTCTAGCGTAGGCCGGGCCGTGGTGGCGGACTCGTATGAAACCTCAACACGCCCTAGACTGGGCGGATACCGCGCGCAATGGTCGCGCTGGATCAACGCCGCGCCGGGCGTGGCAAAGAGAGGCAGCAGTGGTTCTTCTCCTGGGGGTCGCGGCCGGGCTCGCCTACGGGCTGACCGCGTTCGCGGGCGCATTCCTGGCCGTACCCTTGCTTGTACTGTTTGCGGGCGTGACTTTTCATATGGCACTGCCGATCGCCCTGTTTGCGCTGGGTATCTGTGCCGCGATCGCAGCCGGTGATGCCGTGCGTGCGCGCCAATGCGATATTTTCGCAAGTGTCTGGTTGATGGGCGGTTCGTTGCCCGTGGCGCTGGCGCTGGGCGCGCTGGCGCATTCGTTGTCGGACTCGGTGCTGGCAACGCTGTTCGTGGTGGCCGCGATCATATTCGGGCCTTTGCTTCTCCTGACCGTGCGTGCCTTTGCCGCGCATGTCGCGCTGCCGCCCGCGGCCCTGCTGCATGCGCCGCGGCGCAGTCTTACCGATGCCAGCACGCACATCGCGCGTAGCCCGGGCGATAATGTCGGCCTGTTGTTCGCGGGTATGGGCTGCGGCGTCTTGACAGCGTTGGTGTCGGCGCCCGGTTCCTGGATCGGCTGGCGCGTACTCCAGCAGCGCTGGCCCGGCCAGCCGCATCTGGCAGTCGGCACGCTGGCCCTGGTGACAGCGGTCGTGGCGACCCTGACTGCCGGCTGGCAGTTTCTGTTCGTCGCCGACGTGCCCGGCTATACGGCCGGCCTGTATGTGCTGGGTACAGTCGCCGGTATGGGCATCGCGCGCCGGGTGCAGCAGCGTCTGCCGTTCGCGGCGACCCATCGCGTGCTGGGTGTTCTGACCGTGGTTGCAGCGCTGGCGCTGTGGGTGGCGGTAATGGGCAGTATCCGCGCCAGCTTATGAAACCGCTCGTGCTCGTCGGCGCTGGCCACAGTCATATTGCCCTGCTTGGGCGGGCAGAGCGCCTGCGTGCGGCGGGTTTCGACATAACCCTCGTCGACCCGGGCAGCTTCTGGTATGGCGGCGCGGCCGCTGGCGTGCTGGCAGGACAATTCAGCCAGGTCGCGCTCAAGCTGCCGTTACGCCGTTTCTGTGCCGATCGCGGTGTGCACTACCGCGCCGATCGAGCAATCGGCATGGATACGCGTCATCGCCGGCTGTGGCTTGCCAGCGGGGACATGCTCAACTTCGATACGCTTTCGATGGATGTCGGCCTGGAGAACAGCTTGTCGGTGGCCACCGGCAGTCACGAACCGCCGCAGCTATGGTCGGCGGTGGATGTCAGTGCATTGTTGCAGTTCGCCGATACATTGATGTCGGAAAGCCGGGGCGGGGCACTGCGGCGTATCGCAGTGGTCGGCGCCGGTGCACGCGCGCTGGAGGTGGTCGCCGGGTTGGGCGCACACCCGCAGGCGCGCGCATTCCAGATCGCCTGGTTCGTGCCGCATGCGCGGATATTGCCGGGCGCGCCGGTGGCGCTTGAGCGTCGTATCCGGCGGCGGTTGACCGCGCGCGGCGTGGAGATCATCGCGCACACGGCAATTATCCAAAAGGTCGACGGGGCGATCGTGAGTGACGATGGTCGGCGTTTCGCCATGGATCATGCCGTGCTCGCTGGCGATGCCAGTGCCGCACGGTTCGTACACGCGGCGCGCCTGCCCGCCCAGCAGGCCGGGCTCTATGTCACCCGGCGGCTGCAATCGCCATCGGATGCGCGCGTCTATGCAGCAGGCGCCTGTGCCAGTGTGCTCGGCGCGCAGGGCGAACACCGTTATAGCGAACGCCATGCACGCGTTCTCGCCCACAATATCGAGGCAGGCGCGCGACAGCGCCCTTTTCAGAGTGTGCGCGCAAACGCTGGCGCTACGGTGGTCGATCTGGGCGATGGACAGGCAGCCGGGTGGCGTGGCCGGTTGTGGTGGCAGGGCCGTGCGCTGGCACGTCGCAAGGCGCGTTCTCACGCGAAATGGCTGGCGTTGATTGCGCAATATGCGCCCGTCAGTCGATAACGCTGCCAATGCGTCGGCCCTGGCTTGAGCTGCCTTCTAATAGGCCATCGATTCTGAACCGCGCATAAAAAAGGCGACGCATCGAACGATGCGCCGCCTCCAACCGGATCGTCGTTAAACCGACGGTGCGCGGTTACGCGGACTGAAGGTTTTCCCGAACCGCCTTCTCGACGCGCTCGCCGATGGTTTCATCGACGTTGCGCCAGTACTGGAAGGCGCGCTGGAGTACGTCTTCGCCCACGCCGTCGGACAGATGACCCGCGATGTTGTGCACCAGACGGTCACGTTCTTCGTCGTTCATCACCTTGTTGACGAGATCGTTGGCCTGGTTGAAGTCGCCATCATCCTTGCGCAGCGTATAGGCCGCACGAACCATGGCACCGTCGGCTTCCCAGACGTTGTTCGCCGGGTAGGCATCCGGGTTGGCATGGGCGCCGCCCTTGGTGTTGGGCACATAGACCGGATCGCTCACGTTCTGGATGCGCATGGCACCGCCCTTGGTGTAGCTGTGAACCGGCGATCTCGGCACGTTGACCGGGATCTGCTTGTAGTTCACGCCCAGACGGGCACGGTGTGCGTCGGCGTAGGAAATGGTGCGGGCCAGCAGCATCTTGTCCGGGCTCACGCCGGTGCCGGGGACCATGTTGTTGGGCTCGAAGGCCGCCTGTTCGATTTCGGTATGGAAATCGGTCGGGTTGCGGTCGAGCTTCATGCGACCCACCGTATGCAGCGGGTAGTCCTCGTGCGGCCAGACCTTGGTCAGGTCGAACGGGTTGATGCGATAGGTCTTGGCATCTTCGTAGGGCATGATCTGAACCTGCAGGGTCCAGGTCGGATACTCGCCGCGTTCGATCGCTTCGAACAGATCGCGACGGTGATAGTCGGCGTCGGAGCCGGCCATCTGATCGGCCTGTTCCTGGGTCAGGCACTTGATGCCCTGATCGGTCTTGAAGTGGTACTTCACCCAGAAACGCTCGCCTTCGGCGTTGACCCACATATAGGTATGGCTGGAGTAGCCGTTCATGTGGCGCCAGGTGGCGGGCACGCCGCGATCGCCCATCAGCCAGGTGACCTGATGCGCCGATTCCGGCGACTGGGTCCAGAAGTCCCACTGCATGTCGTGGTCGCGCAGGCCGTTGTCGGCACGACGCTTCTGCGAGTGGATGAAGTGCTGGAACTTCATCGGGTCGCGCACGAAGAACACGGGGGTGTTGTTACCCACCATGTCGAAGTTGCCTTCCTCGGTATAGAACTTCAGCGCGAAGCCGCGCGGATCACGCCAGGTGTCGGGGCTGCCGGATTCGCCGGCGACCGTGGAGAAACGCGCGACCATCGGGGTGGTGGCGCCTTTCTGCAGGAAGGAGGCCTTCGTGTATTTGCTGACGTCTTCGGTGACTTCGAACTGGCCGAAGGCGCCGCCGCCCTTGGCATGGGGCTGGCGGTCCGGAATCATTTCCCGGTTGAAGGCCGCCATCTGCTCCATGAGGAAGTGATCGTGCATGACGATCGGGCCGTCGTTGCCGACGGTTAGCGAATGCTCGTCGCTCGGATACGGTTCGCCGCCGGTGGTCGTTTCTGTTTTATGGATATCGTCCGTCAAGGTTTTACCCTCCAGGTGGTGGTTTACGCGACGCGTACGCCGCATATCGTTATCGTCGCGACTGATCATCGTCCGTGCTGGCGGTGTCGGCCGTACGGCACACGCCGCAGATGCCCCAGTACATGACCTCGGCTTCGTCGATTTCAAAGCCGTGGTCGTGATCGGGATCCAGGCAGGGACGCACGCCAACGGCACAGTCGACATCCTCGATACGCCCGCACCGCCGACACACCAGATGATGGTGGTTGTCGCCGGTGCGCCGCTCGAACCGCGCCGGATGGCCGGCCGGTTTGATCTGCTGTACCAGATTGGCTTCGAGACAGGCATTGAGTACGTCGTAGACCGCCTGTTTCGAAATCGAGCCCAGCCGTTGACGCACGCCTTCATGCACCTGCTCGACCGTGGCATGGGGGTTGTCCGCAAGCCACTCGAGCACGCCATGGCGCGCGGCCGTGACCCGCATTCCGCGGGCACGAAGCTGTTGAACGATGGGTGTCATGTCTCGACTCATGGCCAGCCGATACTCGGCGATAAACTTGAACGAGTCAAGTTTACGATTGGCTACAGTCAATCCTGGCGTCACAAGCGCGGGCAGCCGGCCAAATCGGGCGCACCGGTCGCGCTCCGGCGCGCACGCGATTTTGCGAACGTGCCAGACTTGGCCGACACTATGGCGCTGCCCAGACCCGATGCAGCCTCATGCCGATTCGCCGACTCGATGACCAGTTGATCAGCCAGATCGCCGCCGGCGAGGTGGTCGAACGTCCCGCGTCGATCGTCAAGGAACTCATGGAAAACAGCCTCGACGCGGGCGCGGGCTGGATTCACGTGACGATCGAACATGGCGGTCTGCGTCGTATTGTGGTGGCCGATGATGGCCACGGTATTGCAGGCGACGATCTGGCACTGGCCGTGGCCCGTCATGCCACCAGCAAGATCGATAGCCTGGATGCACTCGAGTCGGTGGCAAGTCTTGGGTTTCGTGGCGAAGCGCTGGCCAGTATTGCCTCGGTATCGCAGCTGACGTTGACGTCGCGCACGGCCGACGCCGATTGCGCCTATGCGATCAGCCCGGCCAGCAGCGATACGCCGCGCCCGGCAGCACTCGATCGTGGTACGCGCGTGGAAGTGCGCGAACTGTTTGCGCGTATCCCGGCGCGGCGCAAGTTCCTGCGCGCGCCGGCGACCGAATTCGCGCATATCCGCAAGGCTTTCAATCAGCTGGCCCTGTCGCGCTTCGATATCGGCTTCGTACTGCATCACGACAGCACCGAAGTCGCGCGTATCGCCCCCGCGCAGAGTACCGAGGCCATGCAGCAGCGCGTGGACAAACTCATCGGCGGGGCGTTTGGTGATCATGCCGTGGCCGTGGATGAACAGGCCGCCGGCATGCGCCTGTCCGGCTGGATTGCCACGCCGGGGTTTTCCCGGGGCCAGGCCGATCGCCAGTACAGCTATGTGAACAACCGGCCGATTCGCGACAAGGTGTTCAATCACGGCGTGCGCCTGGCGTATCGCGATCTGTTGCACAACCAGCGCCACCCGGCCTATGTGCTCTATCTGACGCTGGATACCCGCCAGGTCGATGTGAACGCCCATCCGGCCAAGGCCGAAGTACGTTTTCGCGAATCGCGGCTGGTACACGATTTCGTGTTTCGCAGCGTCGGCCGGGCACTGGCCGCGGTCGAGGCCAAACCGCATGCCGCACGCGAGGTCGAGCTGCCGGTAACCGCGAGTGAAAGCCCGCCGCCATCGAACCCGATCGCCGGCGTGGGCGTGCAGCAATCCTTCGATACCCGGCCATACAGTGGCGGGGCGCCGGGTGTCGCCCAGTCGCGTGCGGCCTATGCCTTCCAGATGCCGAGCGCCCCCGAGCCGTCGCTGCAGGCGCCGCCGGCAGCGCCTGCGAGCGCGAATGATGAGCGCGCGCCCATGCCGGCGCTGGGCTATGCCATCGGCCAACTGCACGATATTTATATTCTGGCCCAGAACCGCGAGGGCCTGGTGCTCGTGGATATGCATGCCGCGCATGAGCGCGTGCTCTACGAACAACTCAAACAGGAGTATTCGGCGGGCCATATCCAGTCAAAGCGCTTGCTCGTACCGGAAACGTTGTCGGTATCGGAGCAGGAAGCCGCCGCCATCGAAACCCACGCCGAGGCGCTGGCGGCGGTGGGGCTGGAAATCACCCGCGCGGGCCCGACGAGCGGGCTGCTGCGCGCGGTGCCGGCACTACTGGCCAACGAGGATTACGTGGCCTTGGCCTATGACATGATCGGCGAACTCGGCGAGGGCCTGCGCGGCGCGGCCGGCGTGCGCGATCGTATCGACGACGTGCTGGCCGATATGGGCTGCAAGGCTGCGGTGAAGGCCGGGCGCCGGCTGACCCTGACCGAAATGAATGCGCTGTTGCGCGATATGGAACATACCGAGCGGGCCGGCCATTGCAATCATGGCCGCCCGAGCTGGGTTCAGGTCGACATGGCCGGCCTGGACCGGCTGTTCATGCGCGGCAAGTGACGATGAATACGCACAGACCGGGCGTGGTCTTTCTGCTCGGGCCGACCGCCTCCGGCAAGACCGGTCTGGCCATCGAGCTGGTCGAACGCCTGAATGCCGAGATCGTGTCGGTGGATTCGGCCATGGTCTATCGCGGCATGGATATCGGTACCGCCAAACCGGATGCCGAAACGCTGGCCCGTGCGCCGCATGCGCTGATCGATATTCGTGACCCGGCCGAGCCGTATTCGGCCGCCGATTTTCGGGCCGATGCCATCGCCGAGATCGAGCGCATTCATGCCGCCGGCCGGCTGCCGCTGCTCACCGGTGGCACCTCGCTGTATTTTCGCGCCCTCGAACATGGGCTCAGCGAAATGCCGTCGCGCGATGAAGCCGTGCGCGCCCATCTGAATGCCGAGGCCGAGCGCCACGGCTGGGCGCAACTGCATGAACGCCTGGCGGCGATCGACGCCGAGACCGCGCAGCGGATTCATCCCAACGATGCCCAGCGTATTCAGCGCGCGCTCGAGATTCATACGCTGACCGGGCTCGCCCCCAGCGTGTTGCATGCCCGCGACAAGGCGCGCCGGAACGTGGCTGCGCTGCCGTGGTCTATCTGCAAGATCGCGGTCGCGCCAGCGCGGCGCGAAACGCTGCATGCACGCATCGCCCAGCGCTTCGAGACGATGTTGGCACAAGGCTTGTATGCCGAGGTTGAAAAGCTGCACGCCCGGCCCGATCTAAACCTCGAATTGCCGTCGATGCGGGCGGTCGGTTATCGCCAGCTCTGGCAGGTGCTGGATGGGCAGATGACATTGGACGAAGGGATCACTCGCGCGGTGTTTGCCTCGCGTCAGCTGGCCAAACGGCAACTGACCTGGCTACGCTCGCTGGAACGGGTTGCATGGCTGGAAAGTGAAGAAAAAAACATTACAAATCAGGCATTAGAAGCCATCCGGGCAGCCGGCCAGCCGGTTGGGCCCGTGCTATAATCGAATCATACGAATTTTATACCCCTGCTTTTTCGGAGTCTGAATCCATGGCAAAAGGCCAAACACTACAAGAACCATTCCTCAATGCCTTGCGCAAGGAGCGCGTGCCGGTGTCGATTTATCTGGTCAACGGCATCAAGCTTCAGGGTCAGATCGAGTCCTTCGACCAGTTCGTGGTACTGCTGCGTAATGCGGTCAACCAGATGGTCTACAAACACGCAATTTCCACCATCGTGCCCTCGCGCAACGTCCGCTCGGAAATGCATGAGGAAATGAATCAGAACAGTGAGGTTGACGGTAATTCCTGATACAGCGCGTATGAGTAGTCGGCATGTTTGAGCGTCCGCCGACCGGCCAGGCGGCCGTGATCGTGCATCTCGCCTTCGGCCTCGACGAATACGACGAGGCCGATCGCGAGTTCCACGAACTGGTCACGTCGGCCGGTGGCGAAGTGCTTGCCCATGTCGGCGGTAGTCGGCGCAGCCCCGATCCGCGGTATTTCGTGGGCGGCGGCAAGGTCGACGAAATTGCCGAGCTCGTGGTCGAACACGGCGCCGAACTCGTGGTGTTCAACCACGACTTGTCGCCGAGTCAGGAGCGCAACCTCGAAAAGCGCCTGAACGCGCGCGTGCTCGATCGCGCCGGGCTCATTCTGGATATCTTTGCGTCGCGTGCGCGTTCGCACGAGGGCAAGTTGCAGGTCGAGTTGGCCCAACTTCAGCATCTGGCCACGCGGCTGGTGCGCGGCTGGTCGCATCTGGAGCGTCAAAAGGGCGGTATCGGCCTGCGCGGGCCGGGTGAAACCCAGCTGGAAACCGATCGCCGCCTGCTCAACGAGCGTATCAAGATGCTGCGCCAGCGCCTGGAGAAGGTCAGTGCGCGGCGCGAGCAGGGCCGTTCGGCACGTCGGCGTGCCCGTACGCCGATCGTGTCGCTGGTGGGTTATACCAATGCCGGCAAGTCGACGCTTTTCAATCGACTCACCGGCGAAGACATCTATGCCGCCGACCAGCTGTTCGCTACGCTCGATCCGACCCTGCGGCGTATGAGTGTGCCGGTGGGCGAGCCGTTGATCGTGGCCGATACCGTGGGTTTCATCCGCGATCTGCCGCACGAACTGGTGGCGGCGTTCAAGGCCACGCTGGAAGAAACACGCGAGGCCGACGTATTGCTGCATGTCATCGATGCCGCCGACGTAGAGCGCCGCGCCCACGCACGCGAAGTCAATAACGTATTGGCAGAAATCGGTGCGGGTGAAGTGCCCCAGATCGAGGTGTTCAACAAGGTCGATCTGATCGACGACGAATCCGCGCGTATCGAAACCGATGCGCACGGCCGGCCGCTGCGTGTCTGGCTGTCGGCGGCCAGCGGCGAGGGCGTGGATGCGCTGCGCGCGGTGCTGGCCGATTTCTGCAATCCGGATATGATCGCCGGAGTGCTGCGCGTGCCGGCGGCAGCCGGGCGGCTGCGCTCGGCGCTGTTCGAGCTGGGCGTGGTGGATGACGAAAGCTACGATGACGACGGCGCGAGCCGGCTGAACGTGACCGCTTCGCAGGGCGACCTGGAGCGAATTGTCGCCCAGGCCGGGCTTGCGTTCGACGACGTGCTGGTTGAGCGGCGGGCCGCGCGAATGGCCACGGCGGACTCGGCATCTTCGGCTTCGCCGTCTGCGTAAGGCGCTTGCAGGCTGCGGTTGTTGCTGTGCTGGCTGTCGGTGTATGCGCCAGCAGCGTTCGACAGGGGTACGGGGGGTCGATAGAATCGCGCTTTCGCCCCGCGCCGGCGGCCAAATCCTTCGTTCCAGCCGCGTGCCGTTACGCCGCGAGCTGTGTGCGCGATGGCAATGTAAAGGAAACAACAGATTTGCTCATGGCAAATGAACGATCGATAACGCAACCGCCCAGCTCGGCGGTTCAGGCACTCGCTTTATCGTTGCGCTGCACCCGATTCGGGCGCGGCGCGCGTGGCGCGTGCGCTGTTCACAACATGGCAACGGGAGCCTGCTGATATGGCCTGGAATGAGCCCGGCAAGGGTCAGGACCCCTGGGGCGGCGGCAACAAGAACAACGGTAGCGGCCCGCCCGATCTGGATCAGATCTGGCGTAAGTTCCGTGCCCGCATGTCCGGCAACAAGGGCGGCAATGGTGGTTCGGACAACGGCGGCGGCGCCGGTGGGCCGAGCCCGGCGATTTTGTTGTTCA
Source organism: Salinisphaera sp. S4-8 (assembly GCF_040361235.1). NCBI lineage: Bacteria > Pseudomonadati > Pseudomonadota > Gammaproteobacteria > Salinisphaerales > Salinisphaeraceae > Salinisphaera > Salinisphaera sp. S4-8. The sequence continues at coordinate 65,868 of NZ_APNF01000008.1, forward strand.
TCGTGCCGGTGGCACTGGTGATCTGGCTGCTGACCGGTCTGTACGTGGTGCAGCCGGGTGAAAAAGGCGTGGTGCTGCGTTTCGGTGACTATATCGAGACGCAGGGGCCGGGCTGGCACTGGCGGATTCCGTATCCGGTGGATCGGGTCTACAAGGTCGACACCCAGCAGGTGCGCCGGGCCAAGAACCGCGCGGTGATGCTGACTAAGGACGAAAACATCGTCGAGGTCGAGGTCGCCGTGCAATATCGCATTTCGGATGCGATGAACTATCTGTTCCAGCTGCGCGAGCCCGATGCCACCGTCGAGCAGGTGCTGCGTTCGGCGGTACGCGAGATCGTGGGCACCAGCCGCATGAACCAGGTGATCCAGGAGGGCGTGCAGGTCGAAGAGCTCGAGGATCGCGCGTTGCAGAACGTCGATCTCAAGGAAGGCTCCGGCCAGCCGGCCGAAAAGGATGCCCTGCAGGGCGTGGACGACAAGCTCGTCAACGAGATCAAGGCCCAGCAGGAAAGCTACCCCGAGATCACCGACCGTTCGCGTGCCGCGTTGCCGGAAAACGTACGCAAGATCGTGCAGAGCACGTTGTCGAGCTACGACGCCGGTATCGATGTGGTGGCCGTGAACGTGCAGTACTCGCAGCCGCCGGAGCAGGTCCAGGGTGCGTTCGAGGAAGCGATCAAGGCGCGTGAGGAAGAAGAGCGCAAGAAGAATATCGCCCGAGCCTATGCCCGCGATATCGTGGCCCGTGCCCAGGGTGAGAAGGCTCGGATTCTGCTGGATGCACGGGGTTATCGCGAACAGAAGACGGCCCGCGCCAAGGGTGAGGCCCAGCGCTTCACCGAACTGCTGGCCCAGTACGAAAAGGCGCCGGAAGTCACCCGCGAACGCCTGTATCTGGAAACCATGGGCGACGTGCTGTCGAACGCGAACCTGATTCTGGCCGAGCAGGGCGGCAACGGGCCGATGATGTATCTGCCGCTTGAAAAGATGCTCAATGAATCGCGTCGCAACAAACAGCTCGAGAACGCAGCCAACGACGGCATGAACGCCGATTCGGATGGCAACAGCGCCAACGCCGGCTCGGCCGACAGCGGATCGAACGACAATAGCTCGTCGTCCAGCCGCCGTTCGTCCGACAGTCTTCGCAGCCGGGACCGCAACTCATGAGCCCCAAGCATATTTTCGCGATCATCGTCGTTCTCGTCATCGGCTACGCAGCGCTCGATTCGGCCTTCATCGTCGACGAGCGTGAGCGTGTCGTGGTGGTCGAGCTGGGTGAGATCGTCGGCCAGAACTACGAGCCGGGCCTGCATTTCAAGGCGCCCTTCATCCAGACCGTGCACTCCTTCGATCGCCGCGTGATGACCTTCACCGAAGAGATCGAACGCGTGCTGACCTCCGAGAACAAGAACCTCGCGGTCGATTTCTACGTCAAGTGGCGCATCAACGATACGGTCGACTATTACCTGTCGACCCAGGGTCAGGAACAACGCACTCGCGACCTGCTCACCGAAATCGTGGAGAACGACCTGCTGGCCGAATTCTCCAAGCGCACGATTCGCCAGGCGGTCGGCGACGATCGCAACGAAATCGTCGCCGCGGTTCAGGTGCAGGCCAATCAGGACGCCAAGGAACTCGGTGTGCAGATCGAGGACGTGCGCATCATGCGTCTGGACCTGCCCGAAGAGGTCAGCGAGTCGGTCTACGAGCGCATGCGCTCCGAGCGTCAGGAAGTCATCCGTACGCTGCGGGCCCAGGGCGACGCGGCCGCGCAGGAGATCCGCTCGGACGCCGAACGCGAACGTACGATCATCCTGGCCGACGCCTATAGCCAGGGGCAGGTGATCCGCGGTAAGGGCGACGCCCAGGCCGCCGAGCTCTATGCCCAGGCGTATCAGGCCAACCCGACGTTCTACAGCTTCTATCGCAGCCTGGAGCTCTATCGCGATGCGCTGGGCAGCGACGATCTGATGCTGCTGCGCCCGGACGGCAAGCTGTTCCGCTACTTCAACCCGAGTGCGTCGAACGCCGGATCGAGCCCGTAGCGCGGCATGTGGCCGGATCTTGTGCGCGCGTTGGCGCTTGTGCTGGTGATCGAGGGGCTGATGCCGTTCATCGCCCCCGAGCGCTGGCGTGAGATGATGCTGCGGCTGTCGGAAGTCGACGGCCGCAGCCTGCGCGTGTTCGGCGGCGTGCTCATCGGCGTGGGCGCGGTGCTGTTGCAATTCATTCATTGATTCAAAGACGTCGGAACGCGATGCAATCCAACCGCTGGCTTTTGCCCGAGGGCGTACAGGAAATGGTGCCGCCGGAGTCGTGGCGCCTCGAATCTGCCCGCCGGCAGCTTCTCGATCTGTACTGGCGCTGGGGCTATGACCTCATTCGCCCACCGCTGATCGAATATCTCGACTCGCTGTTGACCGGGGCCGGTCACGAGCTCGATCTGCAGACATTCAAGCTCACCGATCAGCTCAACGGGCGCATGATGGGCGTACGCTCGGACATGACCACCCAGGCCACGCGTATCGATGCCCATCGCCTGGCGGCCACGGGGCCCGCGCGCTACTGCTATATCGGCAGTATTCTGCGTACCCGGCCCGAAGAGCCGGGTGGTTCCCGCCAGCCCTTGCAGGTCGGCGCCGAGAAATTCGGCGATGCCCATATCGACAGCGATCTGGAAATCGTGTCGCTGATGCTGGAAACGCTGGGCCTGATGGGTATCGACAACGCCTGTCTGGATCTCGGCCATGTCGCGATCTACCGGCGGCTGGTCGCCCATGCCGATATGCCGGCCGAGCTCGAGCCGCAGCTTTTCGATGTGGTGCAACGCAAGTCACGGCCGGACCTCGACGCGCTCGCCGCCTCAGGCCGTCTGGATGCCCAGAGCCATGCCCGCTTCACCCAGCTGATCGAGCTCAATGGCGCGCCCAGCGTGCTCGCCGATGCGCGCGAGGCGCTGGCCGGAATCGACCCGGGCATCGACAGTGCCCTGGATCGGCTCGACGAAATGGTCGCGCTGCTGGCCAACCACTACCCGCAGGTACCGCTGTTTCTCGATCTGGCCGAGCTGCGCGGCTATCGTTACAAGACCGGCCTGCTGTATGCGGCCTTTGCGCCCGGTCTCGGGCGCGAACTGGCCCGTGGCGGGCGCTACGACAATGTGGGCGCGGCGTTCGGGCGGCCGCGCCCGGCGACGGGTTTTTCGGCCGATCTCAACCTGTTGGCCGCGCTCGGGCGCTTCGATGTCGCGCCGCGCGGCGGCGCGATCCATGCGCCGGCCGGTAGCGACCCGCAGCTGCTGGCCAGTGTTCGCCGGCTGCGCGCGGCGGGCGAACGCGTGGTCGTGGCCACGCCGGATAGCGGCGATCGTATCGACCCTGGTTGCGATCGCGCACTCGAATATATCGACGGTCGCTGGGACGTGCGACCACTGTCTGAAACGACTCACCCGAGCAAGGATTAGTCATGGGCAAACGTGTCATCGTCATCGGCAGCCAGTGGGGCGACGAAGGCAAGGGCAAGATCGTGGATCTGCTCACCGATCGCACCCGCCATGTCGTGCGCTTTCAGGGCGGCCACAATGCCGGCCATACGCTCGTCATCAATGGCGAGAAGACGGTGCTGCACCTCATCCCGTCGGGCATTCTCCACGATGGGGTGACCTGTCATATCGGCAACGGCGTGGTGCTCTCGCCGGAAGCACTGATCGAGGAAATGGCCACGCTCGAGGCGCGGGGCGTACCGGTACGCAGTCGCCTGCGCATCAGTCCGGCCTGTCCGTTGATCCTGCCCAGCCATATCGCGCTGGACAAGGCGCGCGAAGCCGCCCGCGGCAAGACCGCGATCGGCACCACCGGCCGCGGTATCGGTCCCGCGTATGAAGACAAGGTGGCCCGCCGTGCGATTCGCGTGGGCGATCTGTTCCGGCGCGAGATGCTGGCCGCCAAGCTCGGCGAGGCGCTGGACTTCCACAACTTCGTGCTCAAGAACTATTTCGGCGTTGCGCCGATCGATTTTCAGTCGACGCTCGACGAATGCCTGCGCTATGCCGACGAGATGGCGCCGATGGTGGCCGACGTGGCCGAGCTGCTGCGCCAGGCCTATGTCGCCGACGAATCGATTCTGTTCGAAGGCGCCCAGGGCGCGCTGCTGGATGTGGACCACGGCACCTATCCGTACGTAACGTCGTCCAACACCACGGCTGGCGGGGCGGCCACCGGCACCGGCGTGGGCCCGGTGTATTTCGACTATGTCATGGGCGTGGTCAAGGCCTATACCACGCGCGTGGGCTCGGGCCCGTTCCCGACCGAACTCGACGACGCCAACGGCCGCCATCTGGCCTCCAAGGGCGCCGAGTTCGGTGCCACCACGGGGCGCGCGCGTCGCTGTGGCTGGTTCGATGCCGTGGGCTTGCGCCGGGCGGCCTTCAACAACAGTCTGTCGGGGCTTTGTATCACCAAGCTCGACGTGCTCGACGGCCTGGATGCGATTCAGCTGTGTACCGGCTATCGCTGCGACGACGAGCTGATTACCGTGCCGCCGCTGGGCGCGGATGCGCTGTCGCGTTGCGAGCCGGTGTATGAAGAGATGCCCGGCTGGAAGGAGTCCACGGTGGGCGTACGCGAATACGATGCGCTGCCGCAGGCCGCGCGTAATTATCTCGATCGTCTGACCGAGATCGTGGGTACGCCGATCGACGTGGTGTCCACCGGCCCCGATCGGGCCGACACCATCGTGCTGCGCGACCCGTTCGCGGGCTGAGGTTGCCTGGCCGCGGTCGCCGCCTGGTGACCGCGGTGTCTGAAGGGTTGAGGCGCTGCGCACGCGCTTTCGACAGACATAAAAAAAGCCGCGCTACTAGCGCGGCTTTTTCGCGATTCACGCTTGGCTCGGCCAATCGTGAGTCATCAATTCGAACTTGGTGCCCAGGAGAGGACTTGAACCTCCACGACCGTTAGGTCACTAGCACCTGAAGCTAGCGCGTCTACCAATTCCGCCACCTGGGCTCGAAGAGCGCGCAATTTAGCGATTGGTCAGGCAGTTGTCAATCGCTGTCGACAATCGTTGCTTGTGCATGCCTGTGGTTACGGTATCGTGCGCGCATATGGAGCAAAATCTTGAATAAGAAAACGAGCGGTAGCGCCGACTGGCGCGACCGCGATCCGCAGTTCAAACACGAAAAAGGCAGCTACGCCGAACCGGTGCCCAGCCGCCAGCTCGTGCTCGATGACCTCGCCGAGGCCGGGCGGCCCCTGACCTGGGCCGAGCTGACCGAACGCTATGCGCTGACCGGCGATGCCGCTGAAGCGTTCGAGCACCGCCTGCGCGCCATGTTGCGCGACGGCCAGTTGCTGGAAAACCGGCGCGGCGCGCTGGGCCCGCTCGACAAGATGGATCTGGTGCGTGGGCGCGTACAGGGTCATCGCGACGGGTTTGGCTTTCTCATCCCCGACGACGGCGAGCAGGACGATGTCTTTCTCAACCCGCGTCAGATGCGCCTGCTCATGCACGGTGATCGCGCGGTGGTGCGTATCGTCGGACGCGATCAGCGTGGCCGGCGCGAAGGACGTATCGCCGAGGTGCTCGAGCGTGTCAACGACACGGTCGTCGGGCGCTTCGTCGAAGAGCGTGGCGTATGTCATGTCGTGCCCGACAATGCGCGCATCGCCCACGATATCCGCGTGCCCGAGGCCGATCGCAACGGCGCCGAACATAACCAGATGGTGACCGTTCGTATCGTCGAGCCGCCGTCGAAGCGCGTACAGCCGATTGGCGAGATCGTCGAAGTGCTGGGCGATCGCATGGCGCCGGGCATGGAGATCGATATCGCCATGCGCTCGCACGGCATTCCCTACGAATGGCCGCCCGAGGCGCTGGCCGAGGCCGAAGCCTTCGGCGACGCGGTCGCCGAAAAAGACAAGCAGGGGCGCACCGATCTGCGCGATCTGCCCTTGGTCACCATTGACGGCGCCGACGCGCGCGATTTCGACGACGCTGTCTATGCCCGCAAGACCCCACGCGGCTGGCGGCTGTGGGTCGCCATCGCCGACGTGTCGTCGTATGTGAAACCGGGCTCGGCGCTCGACGAAGAAGCCCAGCGCCGTGCGACCTCGGTGTATTTCCCCGATCATGTCGTGCCCATGCTGCCGGAGGCATTGTCGAACGGCTTGTGTTCGCTCAATCCCGAGGTCGACCGGCTGGCGCTGGTCTGCGAAATGCGCCTGGACAAACAGGGGCGCATGCGCTCGAGCCGCTTCTATTCGGCGGTGATCCGCTCGCATGCGCGCCTGCTCTACGAACAGGTCGCCGACTGGCTGGAAAACCCGGAGAACATGCCCGAGCGCTATCGGGAACTGGCTCAGCCGCTGAACAACCTGCACGGGCTGTACGAGGCACTGCTCGCCGAACGCCGCGAGCGGGGCGCGATCGAGTTCGAAACCACGGCCACGCGCATCATCTTCAACGAAGATCGCAAGATTCAGCGCATCGTGCCCACCGAACGCAATGTCGCGCACAAGATCATCGAGGAATGCATGATCGCAGCGAACGTGGCTACGGCCACGCATCTGTCGAAAAAACGCATGCCGCTGCTTTATCGCGTGCACAGCGGCCCGGCGGCCGACGCGCTCGAGGACTTGCGTGCGTTCCTGGCCGAGCGCGGACTCTCGCTGCCCGGTGGCAGCGATCCGCAGGCGGCCGACTATGCGCGGCTGCTGGCGTCCATCGCCGATCGCAGCGATGCGCATCTGATCCAGACAGTGATGCTGCGCAGTCTGTCCAGGGCGGTCTACACGCCCCACAACGACGGCCATTTCGGTCTGGCGCTGGAAAACTACGCCCATTTCACATCGCCGATCCGGCGTTACCCGGATCTGCTGGCGCATCGCGCGATCAAGCACCTGGAGGCGCGGCGCAAGCCCAAGACCTTCGACTACGACATGGGCATGATGGAGGCCCTGGGCACCGTCTGCTCGGAAGCCGAAAAGCGCGCCGACGACGCCACCCGCGATGTCGACGACTGGCTCAAATGCGAATACATGAGCGATTCGCTGGGCCAGACGTTCGAAGGCACGGTCACCGGCGTGACCTCCTTCGGGCTGTTCGTCGAGCTCGACGGTATTTATGCCACCGGCCTGGTGCATGTATCGAGCCTGTCGAATGACTATTATCATTTCGACGCCCAGTCGCGTTGTCTGCGTGGTGAACGTTCAGGCGTGGTACACCGGCTGGCCGACAAGATGAAAGTGAAGGTCGCGCGCGTCGATCTCGACGAGCGCAAGATCGATTTCGAGCTGGTCGCGCCCGACAGTGCGGCCACCAAACGCGGCAAACCGGCGCCGAAGTCTGACTCGGGCAAGTCCGACAAGCGCAAGTCGTCCGGCAAGTCGCGCCGTCAAAGCAAACGAGGTAAACGTTGATGAACCGGTCCATGACCCGAAAGAATTCTGCAATCCTGCTCGTCGCACTGCTGTGCACGGCGTTGTTCGTGACCGCCTGCGCGGGCGACCCCAATCGCAAGACCAAGATCGGTGCCGGCGTAGGCGCGGTCCTCGGTGGCATTGCCGGTTCGCAGCTGGGCGACAAGTCCGGCACCAATGCCGCGATCGGCGCGGCCATCGGCGCACTCGCCGGCGGCGCGACCGGGCGCTATATGGATAACCAGCAGCAAGAGCTCAACCAGAAGCTGTCGGCCGAACAGGCCCGCGACATGCTCGATATCACCCGTCTGAATGGCGACGCGCTCAAGATTGGCGTGGCCAGCGATGCCTCGTTCGCGGTGGATAGCGCCACTTTGTCGGGCAACGCCCAGAGCACGTTCAACAAGATCGCGGAAACGCTCAAGGACTACGACAAGACCGCGATTCACGTGGTCGGTCATACCGATAGCACGGGCAGCGAGCAGTACAACATGAAGCTGTCGCAGCAGCGTGCTCAGGCCGTGGCCCAGTTCCTGACCAGCCGCGGCGTGGATCCGCAGCGCGTGCTCACCTGGGGGCGCGGCGAATCCGAGCCGATCGCCAGCAACGATACCGAAGCCGGCCGTGCGGAAAACCGTCGTGTGGATATCGTGATCAAGCCGATCGTGGAAGGCCAGGAATCGCAGGCTTTCTCCGAGCCGCCGTACCTCGGCTCGTAAGCGAGGCGTTTTCGGCCATCGTGCCGATCGATGAAGCCCGGCATGGCCGGGCTTCTTTGTTTGCAGCAATTCTTTCGAGCGACAAGAGCGGGGCATAGCCGGTGACAAGCGCAGACGAACAGGGCCTGATCGGCGGCTTTCATGCCGTGATGAGTGCGATTGAAAAGGATCGCGGCCTGGCGCGCATCTGGCTGGCCAGCGGCCGGCGTGACGGGCGCGCCGACGCGTTGCGGGCTGCCGCGGCCGATCGCGGTATCGAGATCGTAAGCGCGGATATGGCCGCGCTCGATGCCATGCTCGCCGATGTACGTCATCAGGGCTGTATCGCCGAGCGTGCGCTCGCGCGCGAAAAACGCGAATCAGACCTGCCGGATCTGCTCGCCGCTGCCGAGCGCCCCTGGGTGCTCGCACTCGATCAGGTTCAGGATCCGCACAATCTCGGGGCCTGTCTGCGCAGTGCGGCCGCCGCGGGCGTGACCGCCGTGATCGCACCGCGCAAGCGTGCCGCCGGGCTCACCGCTGCCGTGCGCAAGGTGGCCGCGGGCGCGGCCGAGCGTATTGCCTTTGTGCCGGTGACCAATCTCACCCGCGCGATCGCACGCCTGCAGGACGAAGGATTCTGGGCGGTTGGCCTCGATGGCACGGCAGAACGTTCGATCTACGACAGCGACCTGCCGGAACGGCTGGTGCTCGTGGCCGGCGGCGAGGAGAAGGGCATCCGGGCGCTCACCGCACGCCAGTGCGATGCGTTGGTCTCGATTCCGATGGCAGGGGACATCGAAAGCCTGAACGTATCGGTGGCCACGGGCGTGGCCCTGTTCGAAGCGCTGCGCCAGCGCCGGCTGGCCACGCAGGGCTGAAATAGCCCGCGCACGCGTTGCGTTGGGCGCGTCAAGCCCTTAGACTACCGCGCCTCGCGGCGTTCGCGCCGCAGTCCTTGCTCCACGGTCATTCAGGCAATCGAACAGGCCGGGGGCTGCAACCCGAAAGGAAACACAATGCGACACTATGAAATCGTGTTTCTGGTCCACCCGGACCAGAGCGAGCAGGTGCCGGCGATGGTCGAAAAATATCGCGGCATCATCGAAAACGATGGCGGGACCATCCATCGCCATGAAGACTGGGGCCGTCGTCAGCTGGCCTATCCGATCACCAAGATCCACAAGGCGCATTACGTGCTGATGAACGTGGAGTGCTCGCAGGAAGCGCGCGAGGAACTCGAAGACGCGTTCCGTTTCAACGACGCCGTGCTGCGTCATCTGGTGATCGCCCGTCACAAGGCCGATACCGACCCGTCCCCGCTTGCCAAGAACGCCGACGATCGCGGCGAGCGCAAGCCTGCTGCCAACGCCAGCTAAGGAGTTTCGAACATGGCCCGTTTTTTCCGTCGCCGTCGTTTTTGCAAGTTCACCGCCGAAGGCGTCGAGGAGATCGATTACAAGGATATCGAGACCCTCAAGCAGTACGTCACTGAAACCGGCAAGATCGTGCCCAGCCGTATTACCGGCACCGCGGCACGCTATCAGCGTCAGTTGTCCACCGCGGTCAAGCGCGCGCGTTTTCTCGCGCTGCTGCCGTACACCGATCGGCATTCGTCCTAGGAGGCCCTCGTGGAAGTCATTCTGCTACAGAAAGTCCGCAACCTCGGCGACCTGGGCGATACCGTCAAGGTCCGTCCCGGTTACGGTCGTAATTTCCTGATGCCGCGTGGCATCGCGCTGCCGGCCACCAAGGCCAACCTGGCGGTCTTCGAAGAGCGTCGTTCCGAGCTGCAGGCTGCCTCGCAGGAACGCGAGGATCAGGCCAAGGCGCGTGCCGACAAGCTGCGTGGCACCGAGTACGTCATCGCCATGCGTGCCAGTGACGAAGGCAAGCTGTTCGGTTCGGTCGGTCCGCAGGAAATCTCGGACGCGATCACCGAAGAAGGCGTTGAGGTCAGCCCGAAGGAAGTCACCCTGACCGAAGGCACCATCCGCCAGGTCGGTGAGTACAGCGCCTTGTTGCAGCTGCATGCCGAGGTCGAGGTCGAGGTCACCGTGATCGTCGCCCAGAAGACCGACATGGGCATCAACATGCCGCCGCGTCGGGCTGCCGACGAGGCCGAAGAAGATGCCACCGCCGACGAGCTCGATGGCGAGCGTGTCGAAGACGCCGGCGAGCCGGCCGACGAAACCGGCACCGAAGCCGACGCGCCGCTGGGCGAGCGCGAAGACTGATTCGGTCGCCGTCGCGGCATTTTCTGCCCGACCTGAAAACGCCGCCTCCGGGCGGCGTTTTTTTTGGTCCGCGCCTTGCGTAAACTCCAGCTTCATTCTCGCCGCGCACGCACGGCGAGACGCCCCTCGTTCGTGTAAACAGGCGATACGCCATGGCCGAAGCCAAGCTGCCCCCGCATTCCATCGAGGCCGAGCAATCCGTGATCGGCGGCCTGCTTTTGTCCGAGCGTGCCTGGGACGAAGTCGCCGGGCGCATCAACGAAGACGATTTCTATCGCGAGGATCACCGCCTGCTGTTTCGCGGGCTGGCCGATCTCGCCGATACCGGCCAGCCGCGCGATCTGGTCACGCTCACCGAATGGCTGCGTAGCCGCGGCCTGCTGGAGAAAGCGGGCGGGGCCAGCTATCTGGGCAATCTCGCTGCCGATATTCCGGGCGCGGCCAATATCAAGGCCTACGCAGATATCGTGCGCGAACGCTCGATCATGCGACAGCTCATCCGCGCCGGCGACATGATCACCACCATGGGTTTCGATACCCAGGGGCAGACCGCGGCCGACCTGCTGGAGTCGGCAGAGAAGGAAATCTTCGCCATCGCCGAGCGCGGCCGGCGCGGCGGCGAGGGCCCGCAGGGGCTCAATTCGATTCTCACCAAGGCGGTCAACCGGATCGAAAAACTCGTGGCCAACGAGGGCTCGTTTTCCGGACTGCCGACCGGGCTCAACAACTTCGACAAGATGACCAACGGCCTGCAGCCCTCGGATCTGTTGATCCTGGCCGGGCGCCCGTCGATGGGCAAGACCAGTTTCGCGATGAATATCGTCGAAAACGTCGCCATCAAGGAAAAAGTGCCGGTCGCCGTGTTCTCGCTGGAGATGTCGGCCGAACAGCTGGTCATCCGTATGATTTCGTCGTGGGGGCGTATCGATCAGTCGCGGCTGCGCTCCGGCCAGCTCACCGAGGATGACTGGCCCAAGGTCACCTCGGCGATCGGCATCATGAATGAAAATGCGCGGCTGTTTATCGACGACACGCCTGCGCTGTCGCCCTCCGAGCTGCGGGCCCGTGCACGCCGGCTCAAGCGCGAACACGATATCGGCCTGGTCATGGTCGACTATCTCCAGCTCATGCAGGTGCCGGGTACCAAGGAAAACCGTACCAACGAGATTTCCGAGATTTCGCGCTCGCTCAAGGCGCTGGCCAAGGAACTGGACGTGCCGGTGATCGCGCTCTCCCAGCTCAACCGCCAGGTCGAACAACGCGATAACAAGCGTCCGCGCATGTCCGATCTGCGTGAGTCCGGCGGTATCGAGCAGGACGCCGACGTGATCATGTTCGTTTATCGTGACGAGGTTTATAACGAAGACACGCCCGACAAGGGGGTGGCCGAGATCATTATCGGCAAGCAGCGTAACGGTCCGCTGGGCACCGCGCGCACGGCGTTCTTGTCGCATTTCACGCGTTTCGAGAATCTCCAGGAACACTACGACGACGATTTCATGGAATGATCGCCGTTTTCAGCCAAATCGGGATTGCGCCATGATTAGAGCCCGCGCCGTCATCGACCGCGCCGCGATCGCCCACAATCTCATGCGCGTACGTGCAATGGCGCCGCACGCCCGCGTGTATGCCGCGGTCAAGGCCGACGGCTACGGGCACGGCGCGACCACGGTTGCCCATGCGCTGGCCGAGGCCGATGGTTTTGCCGTATCCAGCCTCGACGAAGCGCTGCAGCTGCGCTGGGCCGGGATCGACAAGCCCATCGCCATGCTCTCCCAGCAGCTCGATGCCACGGTCTGTGAACAGGCCGGCGAATATGCCTTCGAGCCGGTGATATTCCATGCAAGCCAGCTCGACGCGCTCGAACACTATATCGGCCCGGCGCTCAAGGTCTGGGTGAAAATCGATAGCGGCATGCACCGGCTGGGCTTTGCGCCGGCGTATCTCGACGAGGTACAGGCACGGCTGGAAGCGCTCGAACGCGTCGAAATCGTCGGCTGGCTGACCCATTTGGCATGTGCCGACGAGCCGTCGCGCCCCGAAACCCCGGCCCAGCTGGCGGTATTCGCCGAGGCCACCGCCAATCATCGTGGTTTGCGTTCGATCGCCAATTCGGCTGCGGTACTGGCCTGGCCGGACGCGCATGCCGATATCGTACGGCCAGGCATCATGCTCTATGGCAGTTCGCCCATGTGCGATCGCGATGCGGCCAGCTACGATCTCAAGCCGGCCATGCACTTGAGTGCGCCGTTAATTGCGCGTAACCATATCGCCGCCGGCGAAACCATCGGCTACGGCGCGACCTGGCGTACCCCCGAGGCGATGGATATCGGCGTGATCGGTATCGGCTACGGCGATGGCTATCCGCGCCATGCGCCCTCGGGCACGCCGGTGCTGATCGATGGCGTGCGTGTCCCTCTGGTCGGCCGGGTATCGATGGACATGATTACCGTGGATCTGCGCAACGCGCCGAATGCGGCCGTGGGCGATCGCGCCACCCTCTGGGGCGGCGGCCTCGATGTCGATGAAGTCGCCCGGCATGCCGATACCATCGCCTACGAACTGTTCTGTCGATTGACGCCGCGGGTGCGCTTCGAGGTGGTGTGAGCGTTGCTTGGGTATGAAACGCAGTGGGCTGTTCTGAAGAAGGCAGGTCGTCCGCGAATGAACGCGAATACACGCGAATAAGGCAAAGACGTATTGCGCCAGGCCCGCTGGCCTGGTTTTCATGCCGCACGCTCAATGCAGTCCGCAGATGGCCACCTCTATAAGCGATGTTGGTAATCCACCGCGTAGTGGCTTCGTTCTTCAACGAGCAACCGCAGATTACACAGATGAACAAGTGCGGCAGCTGCGCGACCCGACAGCGAACGATCACGGCTTCCTTTCTTCGATCTGCGTGATCTGCGTCGATCTGCGGACTGTGCCTTACCGCGAGTGCCACCCAAGCCAAGGCGTCAATACTGTCTATCGGCCACTACGGCCAAATCAATCAATCGGCGTAATCGGCGTAATCTGCGGATCAATGGCTTCTCGGCTTATGTATGAAATCCTCTTGCAGGCAGATTGTCCGCAAATGAACGCGAATACACGCGAATAAGGCAAAGACGTAGTGCGCCAAGGCCGGCTGGCCTGGTGTCCACGCCGCACGCTCAATGCAGTCCGCAGATGGCCCCTCTATAAGCAGTTTCGGTAATGCACCGCGAGATGGCTTCGTTCTTTAAGAGCAACCACAGATTGCGCCGATTACACAGATGAGCAAGTGCGGCACCTGCGCGACGCGACAGCGACCGATCACGGTTTCCTTTCTTCGATCTGCGTGATCTGCGTCGATCTGCGGACTGTGCCTTACCGCGAGTGCCGCCCAAGCCAAGGCGCCGGTGCGGTCGATCGCCCACTACGGCCAAACCAATCAATCTGCGTAATCGGCGTAATCTGTGGATAAACAGTTTCCTAATTACGCGTGAAGCGCAGCGGGCTGTTTTCCGAAGCAGGCAGGTCGTCCGCGAATGAACGCGAAGACACGCGAATAAGGCAAAGACGTAGTGCGCCAAGGCCGGCTGGCCTGGTGTTCACGCCGCACGCTCAATGCAGTCCGCAGATGGCCCCTCTATAAGCAGTTTCGGTAATCCACCGCGAGATGGCTTCGTTCTTCAAGAGCAACCGCAGATTTCGCAGATTACACAGATGAACACGCGCGCCACATGCGTCGGAAGGCAGTGAATGACCGCGATTTAGTGTCTTGATCTGTGTGATCTGTGTGATCTGCGTCGATCTGCGGACTGTGCCTTACCGCGAGTGCCACCCAAGCCAAGGCGTCAATACTGTCTATCGCCCACTACGGCCAAATCAATCAATCGGCGTAATCTGCGGATCAATGGCTTCTTGGCTTATGTATGAAATCCAATTGCAGACAGATTGTCCGCGAAGACACGCGAATAAGGCGCACGACAGGTTGCTCGAAGGGCGGTTGCGCTGCGGTTAACGCCTCGCGTGCCAACGGTTTAGCCAATCAAGCGCTGCTTTTCATTCGCGTTTATTGGCGTGCATTCGCGGACCGTTTTCCTTCGCTGTCGATTGCGCCTGCGGCGATCTGCTGGGGCGGTGCGGGCGTTACCGCAGACTGATTGGGCTGCGCCCGCGTTCTTCCCGTTTCGCACGGCCCCGCTCGCGGCGGCGGTTATCGGTCGCCTCTGGCGTCAGGTGTTCGTGGAAGAAGGCGATCTGGTCGGCACTGGACTGGCGAAAGCCCGCACCGCGGTAGATATCGAAATGGCCGATCTTGTAGTGGCGCTCGCGCCCGCGCTCGCCGGCGTGCAGGACGGTGGCCTCGGCGGCCCACGGCGGGGCGACGCTGTCTTCGTCGCAGATCTGTACGAGTATGGGGCAGGGCAGCCGGTTGGCGCGCCGGCCGGGCCGGTAGAAGGCCAGCGTAAGGGCAAAGCGCGCCGCCATTTCGTTGCGCCAGTCGGGTGGGGTGATGGCCTTATAGCCGTCGTAGGCATCTTCGCTGGTCATCGCGGCGAGCGTACCCGGCCGGCCCACGATCGGGATCATGTACGGGTCGGCGCCGGCGAGGTTGTTGATGGCATCGCGAATACCGGCCCAGGTGAGCTTGAGCAACTGCACGAAGCCCGCGTACGAGACGAAGTTGGTCACCGCGGCAAGCCCGTCCATCATCGGCCCCTGGGCGGTGACCGCGGCGACATGGCCATCGCGCGCGGCGGCGGCCACAACATGCCCGCCCGAGAACGAGCTGCCCCAGAGCGCGATACGTTCGGGGTCCACATCGGCCTGACGCCGGGCGACGGCGATCGCGATCTTCCAATCGTAGAGTTGCGCGCGAACGGAAAACAGCTGGCGTGGCTCGCCGTCGCTGGCGCCGAAATAGCGGTAGTCGAACAGGAACACGGCCAGCCCGGCGCTGGCGAAGCGTTCGGCATAGGGTTCGAGCCCGGCGTCGCGCGTGCCGCCCAGGCCGTGCGCCATGACTACGCAGGGCACGCCATTGTCGGTTCGCAGGGCATCGCTACGCGCGGGATAGAACCAGGCGCGACAGGTCGTGCCACGGCTGATGAAGTCGATATCCAGGCGTTCGTGCATCGAAACCTCGCTGATCGTTCACCACGGCGTCTGCCAATCATCGGCGCGCGGTGCGTGCATCGCTGAAATACAGCGCCTAGTATGCCGGTTTGTTTTCCGGCGCCGTAAGTCCGTATCGCGACTCCAGCGAGCGAATACGTGGGCCACGGCGGGCAGGGCCGCGTTTCGTGGTGCCGGCCGGCATGATTTTCGAGAGTGTGATGGCGCGCAACAAGACTGTTTTCATCTGTGAGGCCTGTGGCGCGAGCCACCCGAAATGGGCGGGCCAGTGCAGCGATTGTGGCGCCTGGAATACGCTGGTGGAAAGCGTTGCGGCCGCGCCGGCCAAGCCCGGGGCGGGCGTGCCGACGAGTTTCGGCAATGCCGCGCCGCAGGTGGAACGCTTGAATGCGATCCGACCGGCCGAAACCGCGCGTACGCCCACCGGCTTGTCGGAGCTCGACCGCGTGCTCGGCGGCGGCCTCGTACCGGGCTCCGTGATTCTGATCGGCGGCGATCCGGGTATCGGTAAATCGACGCTGCTGTTGCAGGTGCTGGCCCAGCTCTCGGCGGCAATCCCGGCACTCTATGTCACCGGCGAGGAGTCGCTGGAGCAGGTTCACCTGCGCGCGCAGCGCCTGGGGGTGGATCAGGCGGAACTGGCGGTGCTCGCCGAAACCTGTGTCGAGCGCGTGCTGGCGCTGGCCAAACCGCAGGCACCGAAACTGGTGGTGATCGATTCGGTTCAGACCGTGTTCTCACAGGCCGTGACCTCGGCGCCAGGCAGCGTGTCGCAGGTGCGTGAATCGGCGTCCATGCTGGTGCGCTTTGCCAAGGCCACGGGTACGGCGTTGATTCTGGTGGGGCATGTCACCAAGGAAGGCACCATCGCCGGCCCGCGTGTGCTCGAACACATGGTCGATACCGTGCTCTATTTCGAAGCCGAGGCGTCCAGTCGCTTTCGCGTGATTCGGGCGGTGAAGAACCGTTTTGGCGCGGTCAACGAGTTGGGCGTGTTCGCGATGTCCAACACCGGCCTGAAGCAGGTCACCAATCCGAGCGCGATCTTCTTGTCGCGGCATGAAACGGCCGTGCCCGGCAGTGCGGTGATGGTCACCCGCGAAGGCTCGCGACCGATGCTGGTCGAAGTCCAGGCGCTGGTCGACGAATCCCAGCTGCACAACCCGCGCCGCGTCGCACTCGGCCCGGACAGTCAGCGCCTGGCCATGTTGCTGGCCGTGCTGCACCGTCATGGCGGTATCCCGTTGGGCGATCAGGACGTGTTCGTGAACGTGGTCGGCGGCATGCGCGTGACCGAAACCGCGGCCGACCTGGCCGTGGTGCTCGCGGCGCTTTCGAGTTTTCGCGATCGCGCGCTCGGCGAACGGTTAGTGATATTTGGCGAAATCGGCCTGGCTGGCGAAATCCGGCCGGTACCGGGCGGCGAGGATCGCCTCTCCGAGGCCGCCAAGCACGGCTTCACCCGGGCGATCGTGCCCAAGGCCAACACGCCGCGCAGCAAGCGTATCGGCGAAATGGAAATCGTCGGCGTGGCGCGCCTGAGCGAGGCGATCGACGCCATCGCTTAGCTCGCTTAGCGATCCCTATCCAGATCGGTCTTGTCACGCTCATCGCGCGGGAGCATGTCCTCGTCGGCCGTGCGCCGTAGCCGACGGCGCGGTGGCTTGACCCGAACGGTTTGAACCAGGTTCGCGCGGGTCTGCGCGATTTCCAGCACGTATTTGCCCACCTTGAGCTTGGTGCCGGGCTGGGGGATGGTCTCCAGGTGTTCGGTGATCAGCCCGTTCATGGTCTTGGGCCCGTCCACCGGCAGCTTCCAGCCCATGGCGCGGTTGAGCGCGCGCAGGGTGACCGTGCCATCCACCAGATAGCTGTCGTCGCCGTCCATATAGACGTTTTTCACGCGCGTGGCGGGGTCGGTGGTGAATTCGCCCACGATCTCTTCGAGAATGTCCTCGAGCGTGACCAGGCCCTGGATATCGCCGTACTCGTCCACCACGAAACCGATGCGACGCTGCTGGTTCTGGAAGTTGAGCAGCTGCTGGTTGAGCGGCGTGCCTTCGGGCACGAAGTACGGCTCGCGGGCGAGGCCGAGCAGCGCGTCCTTGTCGAGATTGTCTTCGGAGATCAGTGCCAGCACCCGGCGCATATGCACGATACCGGCGAGTTCGTCGATGGAACCGTCGAAGATCGGCAGCCGCGTATGTTGATTGTGGACGAGCTGTTCGAGGATCTCGGACCAGGACTTGCTGATATCGATGCCCACGATCTCGTTACGCGGGACCATGATGTCCTCGACCGTGGCGTTTTCCATATCCAGAATCGACAACAGCATCTGCTGATGTCGGCGCGGAATCATCGCCCCGGCTTCGGTGACCACGGTGCGCAGCTCCTCGGAAGACAAAGAATGGGCCGCCGCATCGTCGGCCGATACTCCGAACAGGCGCAGCAGGCCGTTGCCGGCCCAGTTGATGACCATGACCACCGGCCAGGCCACGCGTAGCAGCGGCGCATACACATAGGAGGCCGGATAGGCCACGCGCTCGGGGTGCAGGGCCGCCAGCGTTTTCGGGGTGACCTCGGAAAAGATCAGCACGAACACGGTCAGCGTAACCGTGGCCACGAGCACGCCGACATTGCCGAACAGGCGAATACCGATCACCGTGGCCACGGCCGAGGCCGCGATATTGACCAGATTATTGCCCAACAGGATCAAACCGATCAGCCGGTCGGGGCGATCCAGCAGATGGGCCGCACGCGATGCACCGCCATGACCGGTCTTGGCCAGGTGCTTCATGCGGTAGCGGTTGAGCGTCATCAACCCGGTTTCCGAGCCCGAAAAGAAGGCGGATAACACGAGCATCAACAGCAATATGCCGAACAGAACCGGCAGCGAGATGGCGTCCAAGAAGTCAGCCCTGAATCAAATGAGTACGCGTCGAGTATCTAGACTATCGGCACGTTGGCCGCGCGCGTTACCAATGTTCGCCCAGAATCAGCTCCAGCACCAACTTGCTGCCGAAGTAGGCGAGCACGAGCAGTACATAACCGGCCAGCGCGCCGCGCACCGCCAGCCGGCCACGCCAGCCATAGCGCCAGCGCCCGTAGAGCAGCACCGCAAAGAAGACCCAGGCGAACAGCGACAGCACGGTCTTGTGGACCAGATGCTGGGCAAACAGGTCGTCGATGAACAGCGCGCCGGTGGCAATCGCCAGACTCAACAGGAAAAAACCCGCGCCGATCAGCCGGAACAGCAGCGTTTCCATGGTCTGGAGTGCGGGCAGGCGGGTGAACATCCCCGCCGGTGGCCGACGTCTGAGCTGACGATGCTGCAAGGCGAGCACGATGGCCTGTACCGCGCTTAGCGTGAGCAGGCCGTAGGCGAGGATCGATAGCAGGATATGCAGTTGCAGCGGCCAGGCCAGGGCTTCGGTTGCACTGTGGGAATCGGGTACAAGCAGCGCAGCAATCGCGCACAGGCCGGCGAACGGATAGATCACAAGCCCCAGCGCGCCGACCGATTCGCGCAACGAAAACAGCCACAACAGCAACGCAGCCTGCCAGGCGAACAGGGACAGCGCGGTGCCCAGGCCGATGACCAGCATGCCCGAATGCAGGCTCAGATGAACCAGCGAGCCGATCTGGGCAGCCAGCGCCAGCCCGGCCACGGCGGTGACGTGCCAGTACGGCGCGCCCTGCGCCAGATGGCGCCATACCGCGGCAGCGGCGCCGGCATAGAGCAGCGCTGCGAGCAGCACTTCGATTACGACCAGTGCCATTTAAACCAAGAGGGACTCGAAAGCCATGTGGACCATTGTGCCGTATTTCTCGTCTCGGGCGAGCCGCGATCGTGCGGCTATCGAATGCAGCGAGCGCCTGCGACGTTATACTGGGCGCCTTCATGGTTCCATCGATCGAGCGCGTGCATGTTCGACAGTCTGAGTGATCGGCTCAATCGCAGTTTTCAGACCATCCGCGGCCGCGGCCGGCTGACCGAAGACAACATCAAGGCCACCCTGCGCGAAGTGCGCATGGCGCTGCTCGAGGCCGACGTGGCGCTGCCGGTGGTCAAGCAGTTCGTCGACGATATTCGGGCCCGCGCGGTGGGCAACGAGGTGATGACCAGCCTCACGCCCGGTCAGGCGCTTATCAAGATCGTCAAGGACGAGCTCACGTCGCTGCTCGGCGAGGCCAACGAAAGCCTGGATCTGCGCGTCAAACCGCCGGCGGTGGTGCTCATGGCCGGCCTGCAGGGCGCCGGCAAGACCACCTCCACCGGCAAGCTCGCGCGCTATCTCAAGCAGCGCGAGAAGAAATCCGTACTGGTCGTCTCGACCGACGTGTATCGCCCGGCGGCCATCGATCAGCTCGCGCGGGTCGCAAGCGATGTGGGCGTGGATTTTCATCCGAGCCAGTCGAGTGACAAGCCGATCAAGATCGCGCAATCGGCGATGGAGGCCGCGCGCAAGGGCTTCTACGACGTGCTGATCGTGGATACCGCCGGCCGGCTGGGTATCGACGACAAGATGATGGCCGAGATCAGTGGCCTCAACGAGGCGCTCAAGCCCGCTGAAACGCTGTTCGTGGTCGATGCCATGACCGGCCAGGACGCCGCCAACACGGCCAAGGCCTTCGGCGACGCGCTGCCGCTGACCGGCGTGGTGCTCACCAAGGTCGATGGTGACGCCCGTGGTGGTGCGGCGCTATCGGTGCGCCAGATCACCGGCAAGCCGATCAAGTTCCTGGGCGTGGGCGAAAAGCTCGAAGCGCTCGAGCCGTTTCATCCGGACCGTGTGGCCTCGCGCATTCTCGGCATGGGCGACGTGCTGTCGCTGGTCGAGGAAGCCGAGCAGAAGGTCGATCGCCAGAAGGCCGAAAAACTCGCCAAGAAGCTCCAGAAGGGCAAGGGCTTCGATCTCAACGATCTGGCCGACCAGCTGCGTCAGATGCAGGAAATGGGCGGCCTTGGCGCGCTCATGGAAAAACTGCCGGGCGGGGCGCAGATGCCCAAGGGCATGGCCGCGGCCGCCGACGATACCCAGGTCAAACGCATGCTGGCCATCGTCGACTCCATGACCGCCCAGGAGCGTGCCTTTCCCGACGTGATCAAGGCCTCGCGCAAGCGCCGCATCGCCAACGGCTCGGGCACGCAGGTACAGGACATCAACCGCTTGCTCAAACAGCATCTGCAAATGCGCAAGATGATGAAGAAGTTCAAGGGCGGCGGCATGAAGAAGATGATGCGTGCCATGCA
This sequence comes from Salinisphaera sp. S4-8, assembly GCF_040361235.1. Classification (NCBI taxonomy): domain Bacteria; kingdom Pseudomonadati; phylum Pseudomonadota; class Gammaproteobacteria; order Salinisphaerales; family Salinisphaeraceae; genus Salinisphaera; species Salinisphaera sp. S4-8. Next base: position 86,580 of record NZ_APNF01000008.1, read on the forward strand.
GGGCATGGGCGGCGGCGGTGGTGGCATGCCGCCCGGCATGGGGGGTGGCGGCAGTCTGCCGCCGGGCATGGGGCGTTAGCGCGCACCGGCTTGCACCGGTTCGGTCGAATTGCCGTATCGGTGCTTTCCTTTTTCAGTGATTGGCGTACAATGCGCGATCTTTGTACGGGCGCAAGCGGCGATTTCGGTCGCGCTCTGTGACACCGTTCATTCATATCAACGGCATACAAACAGCTATGGTCAAAATTCGGCTGCAGCGCGGTGGCGCTAAGAAGCGTCCCTTCTATCACATCGTAGTGACCGACATGCGCAACGGGCGCGACGGGCGCTATATCGAACGCCTGGGTTTCTTCAACCCGGTCGCGATCGGTGGCGAAGTGCCGCTGCGTCTCGATATCGAGCGGATCGAATACTGGAAGGGCCATGGGGCACAGCTTTCCGAGCGTGTGACCAACCTGGTCAAGAGCTTCAACCGTCATGGCGAAGGTCAGGCTCCGGCCCGTGCCGCGCCGCCGGTGAGCAAGGCCAAGGAAGCCCCGAATCAGACCGTGCCGGCCGGCGTGACGGGCGATCAGTCCGCCGATGCCGCCCCGCAGGCCGACGAAAGCCAGGCCGGCGCCGCGGAATAACAGCGCGCGCCTGCTGGCATGGCGGATCGACCGGTCGTTCTTGGCCATGTAAGCGGGCTTTTCGGCGTCAAGGGTTGGGTCAAGGTTTATTCCTACACCCGCCCGGCCGTTAATCTGTTCGAATACGATACGTGGCTGATAGGCCGCCAGGACGATACCTGGCGGCCTTTTCGCGTTCTGGATGCACGCGAGCAGGGCAAGACACTCGTGGCCCAGCTGGCCAGCAACGGCGCGCCCTTGCCCGATCGGGATGCCGCCGCCGAACTCATCGATTTGCAGATCGCGGTCGAACGCGATCAGTTGCCCGAGCCCGATGACGACGAGTACTACTGGTTCGATTTGATCGGCCTGGACGTGGTCAATCGTGACGGCGTGGCATTGGGCCGCGTGAAAGCGATGATGGAAACCGGCGCCAACGATGTACTCGTGCTCAAGGGCGATCGCGAGCGCCTCGTGCCGTTCGTCGTCGGCGAAATCATCGACGAGGTCGATCTCGATGCTGGGCGGATCGTTGCCGACTGGGACCCCGACTTCTAGACGTGCGTATCGACGTCGTTACGCTGTTCCCGGAATGGGTCAGCCAGCTCGAGCAGTTCGGTGTGGTCGGGCGCGGCTTGCGCGAATCACGCCTGGAACTGGCCTGCTGGAATCCGCGCGAGGCGGCCGATAACGCCAGCGGGCGGGTCGACGATCGCCCCTATGGCGGCGGCCCGGGCATGGTCATGCAGGCCCCGCCGCTGGCGGCGACGCTCGAACGCGTGCGCGCTGCACGCAACGACAGCGTACCGGTGATCATGCCTTCGCCGCAGGGTGCGCCTTTCGATCAGGCACGGGCCCAGCAGTTGGCCGAAGGCTCGGGGTTCGTGCTCGTTTGCGGGCGTTATGAAGGCATCGACCAGCGTTTTGTCGATGCCTATGTGGATATGGAACTGTCGGTGGGGGATGTCGTGCTCTCCGGCGGTGAACTGCCGGCGATGATGATCATCGACGCGGTGGCGCGGCTGTTGTCCGGCGTGCTCGGCGATAGTCGCTCGGCCACCCAGGATTCGTTCATGAGCGGGCTGCTGGATCATCCGCATTACACGCGGCCGCCGACATTTGCCGGCCGGGACGTGCCCGAGGTGCTGCTCGGCGGTGATCATGCCCGGATCGCGCGCTGGCGTGAAAAACAGGCCCTGGGCGCGACCTGGCGACGGCGCCCCGATCTGCTCGCGCGCTGCACGCTCAGCGACGAACAAAAAGCGGTGCTGGAGGCGTATATCGCCGAGCAGGCGGATGTATCCGGGCCCGCGGACGGGTCGTACGACTAGAAATTGACGAAAAACCTCGCCACGGGTGGCGAAAAACGCGACGAGTTCCGGTATACTGCCGCGTCTTTCAACGCCCCCGTGGCCTTCAAGAACGCTACTAGAGACTGACCATGAGCAACATCATCGACGAACTGGAAGCCGAGCAGCAGAGCGGCAAGAATATTCCGGATTTCTCGGCCGGCGATATGGTGGTCGTGCAGGTGCGCGTGAAGGAAGGCGAGCGCGAACGTCTGCAGGCCTTCGAAGGCATCGTCATCGCCAAGCGCAACCGTGGCCTGAATTCGGCCTTCACGGTACGCAAGGTATCGCATGGCGAAGGCGTGGAGCGTGTGTTCCAGACCTTTTCGCCGAACGTAGCCGAAATCAAGGTGCTGCGTCGTGGCGACGTGCGTCGCGCCAAGCTCTACTATCTGCGCGAGCGCAGCGGCAAGTCGGCCCGTATCAAGGAAAAGCTGTAAACGCTTTTCCCGGCCGCCATGCAGCCTGATGCATGGCCGCAAAGAAAACGGCGCCCGAGAGGCGCCGTTTTTGTATCGGGCGGCGATTAATCGGTTGCGCGATTCGGTATGACACGCCGCTGGCTGAACGCAAGCCAGCAGGTGGGCCGCCAATGGACGCACAACGACGTGTGCGCAGTTCGGTAATCGACCGCTTGATGGCTTCGTTCTTCAAGAGCAACCACAGATTACGCAGATGAGCGCGCGGCACCTGCGCGATGCGGCAGCGACCGATCACGGTTTCCGTTCTTCGATCTGCGATCTGCGTCGATCTACGTCGATCTGCGGACTGTGCCTTACCGCGAGTGCCACCCAAGCCAAGGCGCCGACGCGGTCGATCTCCCATCACGGCGAAATCAATACATCTGCGTAATCGGCGTAATCTGCGGATAAATGGTTTTACAGAACCCGGCGTGCAGCACGCTAAAGATAAATCCAGGCCGGGCGCCGCTGTGCGCGAATCGCGGTAGTCGACCGTCTGATGGCTTCGTCCTTCAAGCGCAACCGCAGATTGCGCAGATTACACAGATGAGCGCGCGGCACCTCTGCGATGCGACAGCGACCGATCACGGTTTCCGTTCCCCGATCTGCGTGATCTGCGTCGATCTGAGGACTGTGCCTTACCGCGAGTGCCACCCAAGCCAAGGCGCCGATGCGGTCGATCGCCCATCACGCCGAAATCAACACATCTGCGTAATCGGCGTAATCTGCGGATAAATCGCTTCTTGCATACGGGCGAAACGCCGCTGGCTGTTCTCAAGCAAGCAGGTCGTTAGCCAATGAACGCGAAGTACAAGTCGGCCGCAGGCCGGGTGAGCTCATGTTCAGCCAGGATGCTGAATCCGGCCGATAATCAAGCGCGGGTTTAAAAGCGCTGTCGTCAGGGCAGCTGGCGGACCACGCCGACCAGGCGTTGTTGCCAGAAGTCGTCGTCGGTATCGAATAGCGCCACGCCGGGGCTGGCGCCGAAACCGGGATTGGCCATGAGCATCTCGCCGGCCTGGGTATACAGGCCGACGACCAGCCGGTCGCCGCCCTGACTATCCTCGACCCGGTAGAACAGCAGGTCGGCCGGCTGAGCTTCGACCAGTTCGATGGGTTTGCCCGTATCCAGCTGGGCCTGAAGATCGCGGGGCAGGGCCGCACCCACGCTGCGATAGGCCGCATAGACCAGGCCGCTGTCGTCATAGGCTTGCGGGCCTGCCGCACCGGCCTGATAGGGGCTGCCGAGCATCTGCAGGGCGGCATCGGCCACTGCCGTACGTGTCGCGGTGGTGGGCGGGATATCCTGCTCGCTACCGCGCGGCGCGCTGCTGCAGCCCGCCAGGGCCAGTAGCAGCGCTACTACGAGGATCGGGCAGTAGGCGCGTAACGCAGTCGCCATGCGAATCGAAGCTGTCATGGCCTTCATCATGCCTCAACCACGACGCGCCCGACCAGTCGGTACGCATCGTGGCCGATACGATGGCTCATACCTCGCGGTGGGCGACCTGGCTTTCCAGATGGGCTTCGCGGGCGTTGTCGTCTTCGCTGAGCGCGTCGAGATATTTTTCGGCATCGAGTGCGGCCATGCAGCCGGTGCCCGCCGAGGTAATGGCCTGTCGATAGACATGATCCATCACGTCGCCGGCCGCGAATACGCCGGGTTTGCTGGTGGCCGTGGCATTGCCCTGTGTGCCGCTCTGGACCTTGATATAGCCGCCGGCCATATCCAGCTGGCCTTCGAAGATATCGGTATTGGGCTTGTGGCCGATGGCGATGAAGATACCATCGACATTGAGCTGTTGCGTCTCGCCAGTTTCGCGGTGTTTGATCCGCCCGCCGGTCACGCCCATTTCGTCGCCGAGCACTTCATCGAGCTCGTGATCCCAGACGATCGAGACATTGCCGTTGGCGACCTTGTCGAAGAGTTTGTCGGCCAGAATCTTTTCGCCGCGGAACTTGTCGCGCCGATGCACGACCGTGACATGGGCGGCGATATTGGACAGATACAGGGCTTCTTCGAGCGCGGTATTGCCGCCGCCGATCACTGCGACGTTCTTGTTGCGATAGAAAAAGCCATCGCAGGTTGCGCAGGCGGAAATGCCCTTGCCCATGAACGCGGTTTCCGATTCCAGACCCAGGTAACGGGCGGTCGCGCCGGTAGCGATGATCAGTGCGTCGCAGGTATAGATGCCACGATCGCCTTCCAGCCGGTAGGGCGGCTTCGACAGGTCGGTGGTGTGGATATGGTCGAACACGATCTCGGTATCGAAGCGCTTGGCGTGTTCTTCCATGCGCTGCATCAGCCCCGGGCCCTGCAGGCCTTCGACATCGCCGGGCCAGTTGTCCACATCGGTGGTGGTCATGAGCTGGCCACCCTGTTCCATGCCGGTCAGCAGCACGGGCTTGAGATTGGCGCGCGCGGCATAGACCGCAGCGGTATAGCCGGCAGGCCCGGAACCGAGAATGATCAGCCGGTGGTGGATGACGGGTTTGCTGTCGTCTTTGCTCATGGTTGATCCTGGCGCAGAATTAGCGATCTAGATGCGTGTTCATGCGGTGTCGCGACGCCGAATTCAAGTCGCGAAGGGCAGTGCGAGCGGCTACACTGCCACGCGTCGCACGCGTTTGCATCCATCACGCTTGTCTATCGACCGGCCCGTCCTCGGGTCCCGCGTTGATCCTACGGAGTTGTCGTGGCCAAGAAACCCTCGCTCATTCGTCGTCTTTTTCGTGGTATCTGGCGCACGATCCTGCTGTTTTATGCACTGCTGTTGATCGTGACGCTGGTGCTCGTACCGGTGGGCGTGTATTTCGCGTTTTTCAGTACCCCGAATGTCACCGTGGAGCAGGATACGGCCCTGGTCTGGACGCCCAGCGGCGAGCTGGTCGAGCAGCGCAATCACGGCGTGGGTTCGTTGCTCGGTGCGGCGGTTTCGCAGCCGCAGCCGCAGTCAGTGGTGCGCGATCTGATCGAATCGCTGGATCGCGCGGCCGCCGATAGCCGTATCAAGCTGGCGTTCTTGAAGCTCGACGAACTGGTGAGCGCCCAACCCGGTCAGTTACAGGATCTGATCGCCGCGATCGATCGCTTCAAGCGTTCCGGCAAGCCGGTCTATGCCTGGTCGCCGGCCTACAATCAGGCCCAGTACGCATTGGCCAGCCATGCCGATACGATCTACCTGGACCCGCTGGGCTATGTGTTGCTCCCCGGCTACGGCGTGTATCGCAACTACTACAAGGACGCCATCGACAAGCTCGGTATCGAGGTCAATGTGTTCCGGGTGGGCGAATACAAGTCCTATGTCGAGCCTTATACCCGCAACGACATGTCGCCGCAGGCCCGCGCGGCCAACCAGGCCTGGATGAATTCGCTCTGGCAGACCTATCGCGACGAGGTCAGTGCCGATCGCGATTTCGCGGCCGAGGATATCGACCGCTATACCGAGACCTATGCCGATGCGCTGGTCAGTGCCGGCGGGGATGCCGCGGCCGTGGCGCGCGATGCCGGTCTGGTCGACACGGTGGCGCCGCTAGCGGATATACGTGCCCAGGTCAGCGAACAGGTGGGCGTGGACGATACCCACGGCAGCTTTCGCCAGATTCACTATGTGGATTATCTGGGCGCGACCGATGCCGACGAGTCGAAACCGGCGACCGAAAGCCGGATCGCGGTGGTGGTCGTGGAAGGCGCAATCGTCGACGGCGAAAGCGTACCGGGTTCGGCCGGCGGCGATACCGTGGCACGTTTGATTGCCGATGCACGGCGCGACGATCATGTCGCGGCGCTGTTGCTGCGCGTGAATTCGCCCGGCGGCTCGGTGACCGCCTCCGAGCAGATCCGCCGCGAAGTACAACTCACCCGCGAAGCCGGCAAGCCGGTGGTGGTCTCCATGGCCGGTATGGCCGCGTCCGGTGGCTACTGGATTTCCATGAACGCCGATCAGATCTGGGCCGAGCCGGCCACGATCACCGGCTCGATCGGCATCTTCGGCATCGTGCCGACCTTTGCCAAACCGCTCAACGATCTGGGCATCCATACCGACGGCATTGGCACCACGTCCTTGTCCGGCGCGCTGCGTCTCGATCAGCCGCTGTCCGAGCCGGTCAAGGCAATGCTGCAGGCCGGCGTCGAGCACGGTTACGATGAGTTCGTCTCGCGGGTCGCGCAAGCGCGCGACATGCAGCCCGAGGCGGTGCGCAAGATCGCACAGGGCCGGGTCTGGAGCGGCATCGACGCCGAGCGCATCGGCCTGGTCGACAAACTGGGTGGCTATCTCGACGCCGAACAGGCCACCGCCAAACTCGCCGGCCTGGGAGCCGAGGACTATACGTTGCAGCCCATGCAGCCGCCTTCGGACTGGCGTGCGGCGATCCGGGAATTTCTGAGTTCGAACGTGCAATCCGCCGTCGTGCCAGCGTGGCTGTCCAAGGTCACCGATGCATCGGCACTCGATTGGCTGCGTACGGGACTCAACGACCCGCGGCATCTGTATGCGCATTGTTTCTGTGCGATCGACAACGGTGCACCGCCCGCATCACAGGTCTCGCTACCTCAAAAACGTGTGGAGTGAAGCATGGGATTACTCGTCGAAGGCCAGTGGAAGGACCAGTGGTACGACACCGAATCCACCGGCGGCAAGTTCGTTCGCGAATCGGCCGGTTTCCGTGACTGGGTGAGTGCCGATCCGGATTCGCGCTTTACCGCCGAAGCCGGGCGCTATCATCTGTATGTGTCGCTGGCCTGCCCCTGGGCGCACCGCACCCTGATCCTGCGCAAGCTCAAGGGCCTGGAAGGCGCGATCGGCGTATCCATCGTGGACCCGTACATGGGCGAGTGGGGATGGAGCTTCTCCGATGCCCCGGGCACGATTGCCGATCCGCTCTACGGCCTGGATCATCTGTTCGAGCTGTATCAGAAAGCTGCCAGCAGCTATACCGGACGCGTGACCACGCCCACGCTGTGGGATCGTCAGCACGAAACCATCGTCTCCAACGAGTCGGCGGATATCGTGCGCATGTTCAACAGCGCTTTCGACGCCGTGGCCGAGCACCCCGAGCGCGATTACTACCCGAGTGAGTTGCGCAGCGAAATCGATGCCGTCAACGAGCGGGTCTACCACGACGTGAACAACGGCGTGTACAAGGCCGGTTTTGCCACCACCCAGCAGGCCTACGAGCAGGCCTTCGAAAAGCTCTTTGCCACGCTCGACTGGCTCGATGCACGCCTGGCCGAGCAGCGCTATCTCGCAGGCAGCCGGATCACCGAGGCCGACTGGCGTCTGTTCGTGACGCTGGTGCGCTTTGATGCAGTTTATGTCGGCCACTTCAAATGCAATCTGCGCCGCATCGCCGACTACCCGAACCTGTCCGGCTATCTACGCGAGCTCTATCAGGTGCCCGGCATCGCCGTGACCACCAACTTCGACCATATCAAGCAGCACTATTACCGCAGCCATCCCACGATCAACCCCACCGGGATCGTGCCGGTCGGCCCGGAGCTGGATCTGTATGCCCCGCACGGCCGTGCCGCGACCGCGGCTGCGTCATAGGTCCAGATCCGACAGCGGTACGAAGGGCATGTTTTCGGCGAAGCCGCTATCGCCGGTGGCTTCCCAGGCGTCGCATTCGGCCTTGATGTCGAGAATGCGCTCGAAGATCGAGTCGAATACCGCGATCATCTCTGGGTCGAAATGCCGCCCGGCTTCGCCGAGCATGGTGTCGCGGGCGCGTTCGACCGGCCAGGCCGCCTTGTAGGGACGCGTTGTCGTCAGCGCGTCGAATACGTCGGCGATCGCGGTCAGGCGTGCCGGTATCGAGATCTGTTCGCCTGCCAGGCCGTCCGGATAGCCGTTGCCATCCCATTTTTCGTGGTGATGCAGCGCGATTTCGGCGGCCATTTTAAAGCCCGGCGCACGGCTTTTCGCGAGGATGTCGTGACCGATACGCGTATGGGTCTGCATGATGCGCCATTCTTCGGCGTCAAGCTTGCCGGGCTTGCGCAGGATCGTGTCCGAGATGCCGATCTTGCCGGTGTCGTGCAGCGGCGCGGCGAGTTCGATCAGGTGCAATTGTTCGGCGCTCAGGCCGTAGGCGCGGGCCAGTTCGGTGGTGTAATAGGCCATGCGCCAGATATGTACGCCGGTATCGGTGTCGTTGTAATGCCCGGCGTGGCCGAGCATGTTCAGGGCATCACGATAGCTTTGATCGAGTCGGGTGGCCTGTACCAGTGACAGATGCGTACGGACACGGGCGCGCACGATCGGCGCTGATACCGGTTTGACGATATAGTCCACCGCACCGGCGGCGAAGCCTTCGGCCTCGTTGCCGATATCGGCCATGCTGGTAACGAATATCACCGGCATCGCCGCGGTATCGGCATCGCTTTTCAGACGCCGGCAGACTTCGTAGCCGTTCAGATCCGGCATCTGGATATCGAGCAGGATGAGCGCCGGGCTGTGTTTGCGAGCCGCGGCAAGCGCGTTCTCGCCGCTGCGCGCGAACACCAGCCGGCGTTCGCCCGCCAGAATCTGACGCAGGGCGGCCAGGTTTTCCGGTTCGTCGTCGACAATGAGAATCGGCTGCATAAGCGTTAGTTGTCGTCGAGCGAAATGCCGAGTTCATGCGCGAGTTCGGCGGTGCGTTGTCGCCCGCTGTCGAAGTCGAATGCTTCCAGCGCCGCGGTCAGCGGTGCCAGCCGCTCGGGCGACAGATGCATGCGCAAGCGTTGAATGATCGGTTCCACCGCATCCGGATCATCGGTATCGAACGCGCTATGCGCCTGCTGCAACAGGCTCGCCAGAGACTCACTCGAATCCGCAGGCGCCGGTTGGGGGGCGCTGTTTGCTTGCGTGTGCGCATACCGTTCTATCGAGCGACGCGCCTGTCGCAAGGCCCGTGCGAGCGCGCGCAGATGTCGCGTGCGCATATGCTGGTCCTTGGCGGCCCCGGATTCGATGCGTCCGGCCGCGTCGGCGACCTCCACGAGCGCCAGATTGGCGGCGACGCCCTTGAGCCTGTGCGCGCGCGCTCGTACCTCGGTAATATCGGCGGCCTGTTGAAGCTCGCGTGCGGCCTCGCCGTGTTCACGTAGAAAGCGCAACAGATACTGTCGATAGACGGCCGTGTCACGCCAGGTGGCCAGCCCACGGGCGATATCCAGGCCGGGTAGAGCCTCGGCCGTTGGCGCCTGGGCCGCGCTCGTTTCGGGCATCTCGGCCCGGGTCAGGCGCTGGAGTACCCGAAACAGCTGGGCCGGATCGAGCGGCTTGGGCAGGTATTCGGCGAACCGGGCCCGCGGGGCATCGCTGCTGCGCGCAAGCAAGGCGTCGGCGGTTAGCGCCACGATTCGCAAATCCTGGCAGCCGTCGAGTGCATGGATTCGCCGGGTGGCCTCGACACCGTCCATATTCGGCATCTGTATATCCATGAGTACCACGTCGGCCTCGCCAATATGCGCGCTGACCCAATCCACGGCCTCGCGGCCGTCTTCGGCGAGCCAGACCCGCGCGCCTTCTTCGACGAGCAGGCGCTGGGCCACTTCACGGTTGATATCACTGTCGTCGACGATGAGTACGCGCACGCCGTCCAGGCTTTGTCCCTCATCGCTTGTGGCCTGTGTTTTGCCGGCGCCGCTGAGACTCGGCGCCAGTGCATCGTGCAGCGAGGACGGTGTCACGGGCTTTGCCAACACCGCGTCGGCGAGATCGCTCGCCGGCTCGGCGATCAGGTCGGCGCGCGAGGCGGCCGTGATCATGATCACGATCGGCCGATTGGGATCATCGGCCGGATAGCGTTCACGCAACGTCTTGAGTACGGCGATGCAGTCCATGTCCGGCATCTGCCAATCGAGTAGAATCGCGCGGCGGCGCCTGGGGGGATCGTTGCGCGCGGCTTGCAAATGCGCCAGCACGGCGGCCCCGGTTTTGAAGGTCTGGCATGAAAAACCAATGCTTCCGACAGTATGGGACAGCGCTTCCAGGGCGAGTTCGTTATCGTCGACGATCAGTACGTCCAATTCGTTCGCGCCTAATCCCGCCGGCGCCGGATCGCGGTCGAGCACGAGTTCGAACCAGAACTCGCTACCCTGACCGGGCGCGCTTTCGAGTCGTAGCGATCCGCCCATCAACTCGACCAGTCGGCGCGAAATCGCCAGCCCCAGGCCGGTGCCGCCGAAGCGGCGGGTCGTCGACGTGTCGGCTTGGGTGAACTCGGCAAAGATTTCTGCCTGCTTGTCGGCCGGGATACCAATTCCGCTGTCGCGCACGGCGAATCGCAGTCGGGTGTGGTCGTCTTCGATTTCCAGCGGCGTGATGCGCACATCGACGAAGCCTTCGTCGGTGAACTTGATGGCGTTGCTGGCGAGGTTGATCAGTATCTGCTCCAGACGGAGTCCGTCGCCACGCAACGGGTCGACACTGGGATTGGGCGGCGTGATCGCCAGTTCCAGCGGCTTGTCGCCCAGGTTGAGAGCCATGATGGTGGCGATGTTGTCCAGCAGGTCGGCGAGATAGAAACGCTCGTGCTCGAGTTCGATACGGCCGGCCTCGATCTTGGAGAAGTCGAGGATGTCGTTGATCAGGTTCTGTAGCGAGCCGGTTGCACGCTTCATCTTGAGCGCGAGCTGGCGCATGTTCTGGGTCGGCGCATGGCGCTCGATCAGATGGCTCAGGCCGGCGATCGCGTTCATCGGCGTACGGATTTCGTGGCTCATATTGGCCACGAACGCCGTCTTGGCGCTGTTGGCTGATTCCGCCGTGCGGGCACGGCTGCCCAGTTGCCTGTTCAGGCGGGCGATGGTTGCCTGAGAGCGCGCGACCGACCATGCAATGAGCAGTGCGAGCACAAAGGCGGCAACCATTACCGGTGCGGCCTGTTTCCAGATGATGTCCTGCTGGATCGCGGCGAAACGGGCCCGGGGCAGGTAGGCCAGAGCATGCCATAGATAATCGCTGCGCCCGACTACTTTCACGTCGCTGTTATTACGTAGTTCCGCGGCGGTTGCTCGAACCTCGGCCAGCGGATCGATTGTGCGCCAAGACCATAATCCATCGGCAGTGAGCATGCTGCCGCTGGGTTGGGTGTGCACCGTGCGCCAGACATTGGGATACGTTTTTTGGAGCCTGGCGGCGTGGCCCAGTTCAAACCCCCATTCGTCCTGCGGTTCGGGGCCGATCAGCCAGTAGCCCTTATAGTTGGCGAGCATCAGCTCGCCGCTGCCGGTAAGGTGCGAGGCATGGAACGCATCCAGCCAGCGCTCGCCCAGGAAGTTCACCACCAGCGCCCCCTGAGAGCGGCCATCGGGGTCGCGCAGCGGCAGCGCAAAGCGCATGACGGGTTTGTACGGTACTTCGATTTGCCCGTTTTCGATGTTCAGGTTCATCGGCGAGACGTAGATATCGTCGCCACCCAGTGGACTCGTACGTTTTATATAGTCGCGGCGCGATTTATCCTGCAGTGCGTCTTCGCTGCGGCGGATGGGGACTCGGCCATTGGTATCGACGCGGATCGATTCCATGCCGCGCTGGTCGATCCAGCGGACCTGATCGACGCTGCGGTTGGTCTGGATATAGGCCGCGAAATATCGCGCGACGCGTTCGCGACGCGAGCTCGAGTCGGCGCTGAAGACTTCGGCGATATGCATCTGCTCGCGCAGAAGCAGAATATCTGCGAGCGCGTCACGTAAACGTTCGGCCAGACGCTCCGAACTCGTCGAAAGCGCTTCGCCTTGTTGGTTCACCAGTTCATCGACTACCGCGTTCATTCGGCTTTCGGCATAGATATAGCCGGCGCCGCCGATCAGTACTGCAAAGAAAAGTAACAGCACGAGAAAAATCGCAATCGGCGATTTCACGTTGATATCCCCCCGCCGCTCAATAAGATCGTTCCCGATGGCGCACTTGGCGACATTTTTCGAAAACGATCAGGTGTTGAGTATCACCACAAGGTTGGGGCGTTCGTCAAACGACTTTGGTCGGAAAAGCGCACCGTATTGCTGTCTTGAATCCGCTCGTTACGGGACATTCGGGTAATCGAGGAGATGGATTCCTGAAGCGATCTATTGGCTGCTTTCAATAAGGAAGGTCTCTATCCGTAAAACTACGTTTACGCCACGCCAATTAATTCATGAACCAGCAAAAAGCGATCGGGTCACGAAACATTGTCAAAATCTTTCCCGTAGCGGCGTGCCAGGAAAGCTTCGGTCGAGCAACCGAGTACAGGCTCAAGTGCCGTATTGGCCGCTCGCGCGGGGGCGCGCCCGGGTGCGGGAGAGCGCTTCAGCGGCGTTCGCGTGCGCGATCGAGGCCTTGTTGTATGCGCACGGCGTTATTGGAAAACACCCAGTTCACGCCGCGCGCGATTTCGCGCAGGCACATGGCCGGCGTACGAACGAAGCCGCTGCCGACCCACGCGCCGCGATGCTGGAGCGTGTCGATATGACGCGAACGCAACAGTGCAAACGGTCCGGCCAGGCCAGCGCAGTCGTTGTTAATAGCCCAGTCGTGTAGCGCGCTCAGATTGAACTTGGCCACCGGCAAGCGCGCGTGGCCAGGCAAGTCCGATACGGCCTCGAACAGCTGTGTATCCAGCGCCAGGACATGAAAATCGCGAGACGGCGTCAGTCCGCCCAGCAGATCGACAAGGCGCTGTTCGGCACGCGGCGTGCCCCGGGTCTTGATTTCGATCATCAGATGCGCGCGTGCGTGATAGCGCTCGAGCAAACTCTGCAGGTGGGGTAGTTCCGGCACGCGCCGGCGTAGTGTCTGCCACGGCGTATCGGCAACGATATCGGCGAAGCCGAATACGCGTTTCAAATCGGCATCGTGGACGACCACCGGTTCGTCGTCGCGGGTATAGCGTATGTCGAACTCGATGCCGGCTACGCCCGCCGCGACGGCCGGATCGAACGCGGCAAAGGTGTTCTCGCGCACGCGTCGGCCGTCGCGCTCGCCGCGGTGGGAAACGACCCGCGCGTGAGCCAGGGCGGCGTCATCGGGGCGCGAATGCGGCAGGCGTGCCAGCACGGCTTCGGCGGTATGGGACAATATGGCTTCGAGATGTCGATTCACAGCAGGCGGCGATCCGGGCCCGAGTATTGGCGCGAGTATAGAGCCAGTGACGGTGACTGCGTTGTATCGACGACCACAAACCTTGAGTGCTGCATGAAAAACGCGACCCGACTCGTTCATGCCGGACGTGATCCGGCGGCCCAGCAGGGCATGGTCAATCCGCCCGTCTATCACGCGTCGACGGTATTGTTCGAATCGCTGGATGCGCTCGAGCGCGCCGCGGCGAACCCGTTCGAAGGTGTGTACTACGGGCGCAACGGCACGCCCGTCCAGTTTGCCTTCGAAGCCGCGGTTGCCCAGATGGAAGGCGCCTTCGGCGCGGTCACGACCTGTTCCGGGCTGGCGGCGATCACCGTCGCCTTGATGAGTCAGGCCGAGCAGGGCGCGCATTTCTTGGTGACCGATAACGTGTACGGGCCGACGCGAAAACTTTGCGATGGTCTGCTCGCGCGTCTGGGTGTGACGACCGAATATTTTGACCCGACGATATCCGCGGCTGAGCTCGAGTCGCGTATCGGCGCACAGACGCGCGCGGTATTTCTCGAAGCGCCGGGTTCGCTGACTTTCGAAATCAGTGACGTGCCGGCATTGGCCGAGGTGGCCCATCGCCACGGTGTGACGGTCATGGCCGACAACACCTGGGCCACGCCCTTGTATTTCAATGCCCTCGAACACGGCGTGGATATCTCCATTCATGCGGCGACCAAATATCTGGTTGGCCATGCCGATGCGATGCTGGGCGTGATCAACTGCAAAGAAGCCCACTACATGACGGTGCGCAAAGCCGCGGCGGGCATGGGCTACTGCGCCGGGCCGGACGATATCTATCTCGGCCTGCGGGGCCTGCGCACGCTCGGCCAGCGCCTGCCCGTGCATCAGGCCAACGCGCTCGCGCTTGCGGACTGGCTAGCCGCACAGCCCGAGGTCGCGCGCGTGCTGCATCCGGCGCGGGCTAATCATCCGCAGCACGAACTGTTCACACGCGATTTCAGTGGCGCGAGTGGTTTGTTTTCCATCGTGCTGCATCCGGTGGCCCGCGAACGACTGGCGGCGATGCTCGATCATCTCGCGCTGTTCGGCATGGGCTTTTCCTGGGGCGGCTATGAAAGCCTGATCCTGGCGGTCAATCCCGAGCGCAGCCGTAGTGCCACCCAGTGGGAGGCGGACGGCCCGACGCTGCGTATTCATGCCGGGCTCGAAGACGTGGACGATCTCGTCGAGGATCTGGCTGCGGGTTTAAAGAGGCTGCGCGGTTAGCCGATATCGCCTAAAGAAGCGTCGCCGCCGGCGGCGCGCATATCGAGGGCGATTCGATGAACAACAAACAGTGGCTGGCGGCGGCCGGCCTGAGCGTGATCGCGTGCGGTGCGCAGGCGAGCGATTTCAGCGTAGGCGCGGTGGCGGGCACGCTCGGCCTGGGCGGTCAGGTCACCTATGCGTGGACCGAGCGTGTCCAGACGCGTGCGATGGTGGCCGGCATCAGTGCCGATGTGGATTTCGAGGCCGATGGCGGCAGCGATCTGGAATACAGCGGCAACGTGGATCTGCTGCACGGCGCGTTGCTGCTGGACTATCATCCCTTCGGCGGGGTGTTTCGCCTGACCGGCGGCGTGATGCTCAACGACGACAAGATCGACGGCAGTGCGACCTGCGAACAGCTGGCCTGCGATCTCGGCGATAACGAAAGCGTGCTCGTGCGTGGCGACCGCCTCGATGCGACGGCGCGCTACGATTCCGTATCGCCCTATATCGGCTTCGGCTGGGGCAAGTCGCCGGGCGCGGAAGGCGGGTTGGGCTTTAGTGCCGATATCGGCGTGTTCTATCTCGGCGAGCCCGATGTCGACGTACGGCTCAGTGGCGCCTCGAGCGCGAATCCGATCGCCCGCGACGCGGTCGAAGAGGAACAGGATGATATCCAGGACGATCTGGACAAGCTGCCGCTGTATCCGGTGGTGATGCTGGGCGTGGACTATCGCTTCTGATCGAAAGATCGGGCGGCGTAAAGCACTTCGTTAGAGCGCCGGGATGGCGTGCTCCATCCCGGTCGTCTGCGTCTAGGGCGTGTCGTCATATCTCATGACGAAACGCCCTAGTCGGTATGCATGCGCATGGAAAAATCGGTGGCGCGCAGGTGCTTGGTCAGCCCACCGATGGAAATACGATCCACGCCCGTATCGGCGACTTCACGCACATTGCGCAAATTGATATCGCCCGAGGCCTCGATGACGATATCGCGGCGAAAGCGCCGCCGGTGGGCATCGGCCATGTTGACCGCCCGGGCGAGCACGTGACTGGCCAGGTTATCGAGTAACACGCCGTCGCAGCCGGCTTCCAGGGCCTGTTCGAGTTCTTCCAGCGTTTCGATTTCCACCTGGACGAACAGCCCGGCGGCGGTTTCGCGTGCGCGCTCGACCGCGGTTTCGATCGAGCCCGCGGCCATGATGTGGTTTTCCTTGATCAGGATGGCGTCGAACAGGCCGAAGCGGTGGTTCACGCCGCCGCCACAACGTACTGCATAGCGCTGCGCGCTGCGCAGGCCCGGCAGGGTCTTGCGTGTATCGATGATCTGGGTGTTCGTGCCCTTGACCCGTTCCACGAATTCGAACGTGGAACTGGCCACACCCGAAAGCAGCTGCAGAAAATTCAGTGCCGTGCGTTCGCCGCTGAGCAGCGCGCGTACCGGCCCGCGGATTTCGCACACCGGCGTATTGGAGTGGATTCTCTCGCCGTCGTTGGACAGCCACTCGATTTGTACCCGCTCGTCGAGCGCCGTGAAACTGCGCTCGAACCAGGCCGCGCCGGATAGAATTGCGTTTTCGCGCACGATCACCCGCGCGCGGGCTTCCAGGCCTTCGTCGACCAGGGCTGCGTTACGATCGCCGTCGCCGATATCTTCGGCCAGCGCCGCTTTCACGACGCTTTCGATATCGTCGGGCAGAGTCAGGTCTTTTTCCGACATGGCTTATCTCGGCTGCGAATACCGGCGCGCAGTATATGCCATTCCAGGATCGGGCCGAGCCGGCGCTGCGTTCAGGTGCTCGCCAGACGCAGCCCGGCGTGGATATGGCGATGGGTAGGCGGGTAGAAATTGCGAAAGCCCGGCCGACGTATCTCCGGTTCGCTGTGCACGCTCGCGCCACGGGCGACAAAATGCCCGCCATCGAACCACGGCAGGGAATAGCCGTCGTAGGGAAATGCGCGAAAGCCCGGGTAGGGGTAGAACGCATCGTCGCACCATTCCCAGACCTGTTCGACATCCGTAAGCACGCCGACGCGGCGTGCGGCTTCCCATTCGGTTTCCCGCGGTAGCCGCGCGCCGGCATAACGGGCGTACGCACGGGCTTCGTACCAGCCGATGCCGTGCACCGGCGCATTCGCGATATCCGTACTGCCCGGCGCGAACACGAACCAGCCATTCGTCAGTGCCCGCCAGTGCTGTGGATGCGCGATGCCGGCCGCTTCACGCCAGGCCCAGCCGTCGGCGTCCCACCAGTCGGCGTTTTGGTAACCGCCGGCTTCGATGAAACCCAGCCACTGGGCGTTGCTCACGCAGCGCTCGGCGATCGCGAACGTTGGCGGATAGGCGGTGAATACGGGCTGCTCGTTGTCGTAGGCATCGATGCTGGCGGTGCCGATATCCACGGCATGGGCAGCCAGCGGGGTGAAGTCGGTATCCGGTGCGGCGGCGCGCATGTCGATAGCGGCCGGATCGCATTCGGCCAGCGCCAGCTGGGCACGCACCAGGCGCATCGTTTCCAGATGCTGGGCGTAGTGCTGGCGTAAAAAGGCGGCGAGGTAGCCGTCGGCGAGCAGCGGATGCGCCATATCCCGGGCGCGCTGCCAGCAGGTATCGTTATGTTCGGAAATCTCGGCCGCCCACGCGCGCAGGGCGTCGGCGTCGGGCAGCCGGGCACTGCGTTCGTCCTTGGCCGATATTTCGGGCACATAGAGATCGCGCCATGCATCGGTGATGCGGGCATCGCCGAATACCCGCTCGGCCAGCCAGTAGGTTTCCATGAACAGCACATGGCCCACATGCCAGAGCATGGGACTGAGTTCGGGGTGGCTCTGGCAGCGCTGCTGCGCGGGCGTAAGGCCGTCGAGCATGGCAACGCTGGCTTGTCGCAGCTGTGCGATACGAGAGGGCGGATTGGCAGTCATAGGGATTCTCGCCGCGGCGTCTGGCCGGCTTGGGCAATGATCATTTGATCAGACTCTACGCATGTCCAGCCGCTGTGGTTGTCGAACGCTTCCGAGCCAATCGCGATGCCGCCATGCCAGTCGGCATGAAAATATAACGAGGGCGCATCGCCGTTCACTGCCGCGCGTACCGCCACCATGCACTGGCCGTCACTGACGATCATGTTCAGCAGCGCGCGTACCTGCGGTGTGTCGGCAAGCCAGTCACGCACCTGCGTGATCACCGAACCTAGGCGTGTTTCCAGTGGGCCGGTCTGTTGGCGCAGCAGCGCGAACAGATATTCCGAATCGGTATTGCCGTTGATCGTGGTTTCGATCTCGGGCGCGACCTCGGCGCGTAGACGCGCGCGCAGCGTGTGCGCGAAGCGGTCGATAAAGCCGTTGTGCGTGAACAACAATGCATCGTCGTAAAACGGCTGGGTGTTGGCATAGTCGGTGCCCAGCCCGGCGGTGGCACTGCGTACGTTGGCAAGCCATAGCGGCGAGCGAAGGCTGCGCCCGAGCGAGTCGAGATTGGCATCCGCCCAGATCGGCAACACCTGCCGATAGCCCGCGGGCTGGTGGTCGGCGTCGAGCCACGCCGCGCCCCAGCCGTCGGCGTTGACGGTCGCACTCACCATTTCCCGGGCCGCCCAGGATTGATGCGCCAGGCCGTGGGGTGGGTCGCAGATCAGGGTGCGCAGCGCGAGCGGCTGCAGGCCGATATAGCCGGCGATTCGGCACATCCGTACAAGTCCGAAATATTAAGGTTACCGGCCGATGATAACCTTGCGAAATCAACACGCCCAACGATCC
This sequence comes from Salinisphaera sp. S4-8, assembly GCF_040361235.1. Classification (NCBI taxonomy): domain Bacteria; kingdom Pseudomonadati; phylum Pseudomonadota; class Gammaproteobacteria; order Salinisphaerales; family Salinisphaeraceae; genus Salinisphaera; species Salinisphaera sp. S4-8. The sequence continues at coordinate 105,062 of NZ_APNF01000008.1, forward strand.
GCTGTGCGGATGACCCGTTTATGACCATGACCCAGTCTGGCCGCCGCCTGACCAGTACCGATGTCGCGCCCGAACGCCCCCTGGCCAGTCTCGCCGACGACGTGCGCGCCGGGCTGTTGTCGCGTCCGCGCTGGTTGTCGCCGAAGTATTTCTACGACGATCGCGGCTCGGCGCTGTTCGAAGCCATTTGTGCGACGCCCGAGTATTACCCCTCACGTACCGAGGCGGCGTTGCTGGCTGCGCACGGGCGCGAAATCGTCGAATACGCTGCCCCCGATCATATGCTCGAACTGGGCAGCGGCAGTTCGCGCAAGACGCGGCATTTGCTCGATGCCTGCGACGCGCTGGGCCAGGGCTGTACCTATTGGCCTTTCGATGTCAGCGCCCAGATGATGCTCGATGCCGGCGCCGAGCTGGTCGCCGATTACTCCTGGCTGTCGGTGCATGCACTCATCGGCGACTACACGGGCGGCTTGGCCAACGTGCCGTTGCCCGAGGCCGGCCGGCGTCTGATCGTGTTTCTCGGCGGCACCCTCGGCAACTTCGAACCGCCGGCAGCCACGGCGATGCTCGAACAGATCGCAGCGCTCATGCGCGATGGCGACCGGCTGTTACTCGGTGTCGATCGGGTCAAGGATACGGCCACGCTGGAAGCCGCTTACGACGATGCCGAGGGCGTGACCGCCCAGTTCAACCGCAACGTGCTGCGCGTGCTCAATCGCGAGCTTGATGCCAATTTCCCGGTACAGGATTACAGCCACCGTGCGGTGTTCGACCGCGACATGGCTCGTATCGAGATGCGGCTTGCGGCCGATCATGCCCACCGGGTCACGCTGGCCGCGCTGGATACGGCGATCGATATCGAGGCGGGCGAGGAAATCGTCACCGAATTCAGCCACAAGTTCACCCCGGATACGCTCGCCGCGCTGTTCGAAACCGCCGGGCTGACCATCGAGCGCCACTTCGAAGCCGAAGGCGGCGCCTATTCGCTGGTGCTCGCCGGCAAGGCTAACCCCTGAGCTGGGATGGTCGCAGACCCGGACAGTGCGCAGATTCAAGCGCTTTGCAGACGTCCACGACTTTCAGTGCGCTGATGTCTGCGCTGGGGTGAGCCAAGCCGCGCACGAAGCGCGAGGCGGGTGAGACCCGTGGCCCAAAAAATCTTTGCAATCGGCGTAATCTGCGGATCGATGTCTTTTTGTAAAAGACATCCACGGATTGCGCAGATTGACGCAGCGCTGCGATGGTGAGCTGTCGTAACCGGTCAGGGCGGGTTTTACACTCGCCAGAGGCGAATCATCTGCGTTGAATCTGCGTTTTTCTGCCGGGTATCAGGCATCGAGCAGGTCCAGCAGCAGGGCTTTCTGGGCATGCAGACGGTTTTCGGCCTCGTCCCACACGACGCTGTTGGGCCCATCGATGACCTCGGCGCTGACTTCCTCGCCGCGATGCGCGGGCAGACAGTGCATGAACAGGGCGTCGTCCTTGGCCCAGCTCATCAACGCCTTGTTGACTTGGAAGTTGGCGAAATCGGCCAGCCGCACTTCGCGGTCGTCCTCGTCGCCCATGCTCGCCCAGACATCGGTGACCACCAGATCGGCGCCGTCGGCCGCCTGGGGCGCGTCTTCGCAGATCACCACGCGTTCGCCGCTGGCCTTGAGGATCTGTGCATTCGGGCCATAGCCTTCGGGTGTCGCGATACGCAGCTCGAAGCCGAGCAGGCGCGCGGCCAGGATATAGGAGTGGCACATGTTGTTGCCGTCACCAATCCATGCCACGGTCTTGCCCGCGATATCGCCGCGGTGCTCCTGATAGGTCTGCAGGTCCGCGAGTAGCTGACAGGGATGAAAGCGATCGGTCAGGCCATTGATCACCGGCACGCTGGAATAGGCCGCGAAGCGTTCCAGCGTGTCGTGCGAGTGGTTGCGAATCATCACCACATCGACCATGCGCGAGAGCACACGCGCTGTATCCTCGACCGGTTCGCCACGCCCGATCTGGGTATCGCCGGGCGACAGGAAGATTGCATGGCCGCCCAGCTGGGTCATGCCCGCCTCGAACGACACCCGTGTGCGCGTCGAGGCCTTTTCGAAGAGCATGCCCAGTGTGCGGCCCACGAAAGGCTGCTTTTTCAGCGGCTTGTGCTTGAGCGCGATGGCATTGTCGATAACACGGCGAATGCCGTCGGCGCCCAGGTCGTCCAGGCTGAGAAAATGGCGCAGGGTCATGGTCAGTTTGCTTGGTTGGAACGGGTTGAAGACGCATCGGGCGTAGCGATGCTTTCGATGAGATAGCACACGCCGTCGACCAGCCGCTCGACTTCGGCGGGGCCGATGATCAGCGGTGGCAACAGGCGAATGACATTGGAGGCCGTCACGTTGAGCAGAATGCCCTGTTCGCGCGCGGCGTCCACGAGATAGGCGCAGGGCTCGGCGAGTTCGATGCCGATCATAAGCCCCGCGCCGCGGATATCCTTGACATGGTCGAGGCCATCCACGCGCGCCTCGATCTGGCTGCGGATCGAATCGCCCATGGCCTGAACATGCGTGAGCAGGCCGTCGGCTTCGATGGTGTCGAGCACGGCCAGCGCGGCACGACAGGCCAGCGGGTTACCGCCGAAAGTCGAACCGTGGCTGCCGGGCCCGAACAGGGGCGTGGCCTTGCCGGCCACCAGCGACGCACCGATCGGTACGCCCCCGCCAAGCCCCTTGGCCAGGCCCATGACGTCGGGGGTGATGCCAGCAGCCTGATGGGCGAACCAGTGGCCGCTGCGGCCGACGCCGGTCTGAACCTCGTCGACCATCATCAGCCAGTCGCGTTCGTCGCAGAGTTTGCGCACGTCGGCCAGAAAGTCGGGCGGGGGCACGCGAACACCGCCTTCGCCCTGGATCGGTTCGACCAGCACGGCGGCGATATTGGCATCCTCGAGTGCGGCGATCGCATCGATATCGCCATAGGGTACGCGCACAAAGCCTTCCGGCATGGGCTCGAAGCCTTTCTGTGCGCTGGCGTTGCCGGTCGCGGCGAGTGCGGCGAGCGTACGGCCATGAAACGAATTCTCCATGACCACGACCACGGGCTTGTCGATGCCGCGCTTGTGACCATGCAGGCGGGCGAGCTTGATCGCGGCCTCGTTGGCTTCACTGCCGCTGTTGCCGAAAAACACCGCGTCCATGCCGGCCAGCTCGCACAGGCGATCGGCCAGGCGGGTCTGTACCTCGATCTCGTAAAGATTCGAGGTATGCAACAGTCGGCTGGCCTGGTCGTTGATGGCTTCGACGAGGGCCGGATGGGCATGGCCGAGCGTGTTGACCGCGATGCCTGACAAGGCATCGAGATAGCGCTTGCCGTCGCTATCGAAAAGCCACGCGCCCTGGCCGCGTTCGAATGCGATGGGCTGGCGCTTGTAGGTCGGAATCAGATGCGAAATGGCCATAAGGCGTCCTGATGGAGTGGTTGTACACGGCCGAAACCCAGTGGCCGCAACACCGATACCCCAAACGAAAAACGACCCCGCCGCAACGCGACGGGGCCGTATTCTAGCGCAAACTGCGGATCGTTCTAGTCGACCTGCTCGTCGTAGCGCTTGGCGATGCCGTCCCAGTTGACGACGTTCCACCAGGCATCCACGTATTCGGGCTTGCGGTTCTGGTATTTCAGATAGAAGGCATGCTCCCAGACGTCCAGGCCCATGACCGGCTTACCGGACTCGGACACGACGTCCATGATCGGGTTGTCCTGGTTCTGGGTGGACACGATCTTGAGCTGGTTGCCCTGCGGCACGAGCCATACGAAGCCCGAACCGAACAGACCGGTGGCCGCGTTCGTGAACTCTTCCTTGAACGCATCGAAGGAGCCGAAGCTGGAGTCGATGGCCGTACCCAGGCCGCCGGTCGGCTTGCCGCCGCCGGACGGGGACATGCTGTCCCAGAACAGGATGTGGTTGTAATAGCCGCCACCCTGGTTGCGCACGCCCGGGCCGTGCTGGCCGGCCTTCGACAGGATCGTTTCCAGATCCTGGTCTTCGAGTTCCGTGCCTTCGATGGCCTTCTTGAATTTGGTCAGATAAGCGTTGTGATGCTTCTCGTAATGGATCTCCATCGTACGACCGTCGATATACGGTTCGAGCGCATCGTAGTCATACGGTAGATCGGGCAGTTCGAATGCCATGACGTATCCCTTGTATTGAGATGAGTGAATCAACGCCGACTAGTTATATAGGGTTTGTTCGTCATTTTTCAAAGCGCGAGCACATATCCCAGCGGTGGTCGCCCAGCCAGTGCGGCGATATCTCTGCTCTTTGCTCGCGGCATTGCTAGACTCGCGCGTATGAACACAAGCGTCACCGCCAAGCCCGCCAACGCCATCGAACTGGCGATCTTTGCCAGCCGGATCACGGCTGTGTGTGAGGAGATGGGGGCGAGCCTGGCGCAGGCAGCGTTTTCGCCCAATATCCGCGATCGCCTGGATTACTCCTGCGCGGTGTTCGACGCCCAGGGACGGCTGTGCGCGCAGGCCGCGCATATTCCGGTGCATCTGGGCAGCATGGCCTATGCCATGGCCGATATCGTGGCCGCGCGCGACTGGGCGCCGGGGCAGATGATCGCGCTCAACGATCCGTATCTGGGTGGCACACATCTGCCGGACGTCACCCTGATTGCGCCGCTGTTCGTGGGCGACGAACTGGTCGCGTTCGTGGCCAACCGGGCGCACCATGCCGATATTGGCGCCGACTCGCCCGGTTCCATGCCGTTGTCGAAGAACCTCGACGAAGAAGGGCTTGTGATCGCGCCGGTAGCGCTGGTCGACGATGACGCGATCGACGAATCGGTGCTGGGCGGCTGGCTGGAACATCTGCGCAACCCGCCGATCGCGCGCGGCGATTTCAGTGCTCAGATCGCGGCCAACCGAATCGGGCTCAAGCGCTTGTCGGCGTTAATCGGCGAGGGCGGCGACGCCGACGTAGCAGCATTCAAGAAACAGCTGGGCGAATACAACGACTACGCCCGTGCGCTGGCGGCGAGCGCCCTGCGCGAACTGCCCGATGGCCGCTACGAATTCACCGATGTGCTCGATGACGATGGCCAGGGCAATACCGATCTCGCCATTGCCTGTCGTATCGATATCGACAACGGCCGCATCGCGGTGGATTTCGCCGGTAGCGCCGACCAGACGGCCGGCAACGTCAACTGTCCGCTTTCGGTCACTGCGGCGGGCACGCTATATGTCTTTCGTTGCCTGATGCCGGATCAGGTACCGGCCTGTGCGGGCGCGTTCGACGATATTCAGATCAGTGCGCCCGAGGGCTGTCTGCTCAATGCCCGGGCACCCCATGCCGTGGCGGCGGGGAATGTGGAAACCAGCCAGCGCGTGGTCGATGCCGTGCTCGGCGCGCTCGCCAAAGCCATCGGCGAGCGCATTCCGGCAGCCAGCCACGGCAGCATGAACAACGTCGCGCTCGGCTCGCATGATTCGGCCACGCCTTGGGACTACTACGAAACCATGGGCGGTGGTCTTGGCGCCGGTCCGAGCCATGCTGGCGCCAGCGGCGTGCAGGCACATATGACCAATACGCTGAATACACCGGTGGAAGTGCTCGAGCGCCATTTTCCGCTACGCATGCGCCGCTATACCTTGCGCCGCGACAGCGGTGGCGCGGGTGCTCAGCACGGCGGCGACGGGCTGATCCGCGAGATCGAATTCCTCGACGATGCCAGCTACACCGTGCTTGCCGAACGTCGCCGGCATGCGCCTTGGGGACGCGCGGGCGGTGCCGACGGCGCGCCCGGCGAGAATCGTCTCGACGGCGAAACGATTGCACCCAAATGCACCGGTATCGCCTGTGCCGGGCAGCGCCTGACGGTGATTTCGGCCGGCGGAGGCGGCCATGGCGAGGCGTCGTAACGAGGCCTCGACAGGCGCGTTATAATCGGCGCAATACAACAGTTTTTCGAATCAGAGGATAACGCCATGAGCGCCAAGGCAATGGAAGTGATCAAGAACGAGGTCGAGAACAACCCGATCGTGCTGTACATGAAAGGCACGCCGGACTTTCCGCAGTGCGGCTTCTCGGCACGCAGCGCCGAGGCGATCAAGGCCTGCGGCGTACCGTTCAAGGCCGTGAACGTATTCGACGACGAAGAGATCTATCGCCAGGGCGTGAAGATCTATTCCAACTGGCCGACGATCCCGCAGCTGTTCGTCAACGGCGAACTCGTGGGCGGTTCGGATATCGTGATCGACATGTTCCAGTCCGGCGAGCTCAAGACGCTGCTCGAAGAGGCGGCCAACAAGGCCTGAGAACAATTTTCGCGCCGTCGGCTGTTGCCGGCGGCGCAAGTTTTTGCGCGACATGATTCACAAGGAGTAGCGGCTAATGGCCTACAAGCACGTACGCTTGCCCGAAGACGGTCAGAAGATCACCGTCGAAAACGATCAGATGAATGTGCCGGACAACCCGATCCTCGGCTATGTCGAGGGCGACGGGATCGGCCCCGATATCACCAAGGCTTGTTTGCGCATCTGGGATGCCGCAGTGGAAAAAGCCTATGGCGGCAAGCGCAAGATCCATTGGGCCGAGCTGTTCATGGGCGAAAAGGCCGCCAAGGTCTATGACGGCGACTACTTCCCGGCCGAAACCCTGGAAGCGATCAAGGATCTGTGGGTGGCCATCAAGGGCCCGCTGACCACGCCGGTGGGCGAGGGCTTTCGTTCGCTCAACGTCTCGCTGCGCCAGGAACTGGATCTGTATGCCTGCGTGCGCCCGGTACGCCACTACACCGGCGTGCCGTCGCCGCTCAAGGACCCGGGCAAGGTCGACGTGGTGATCTTTCGCGAGAACACCGAAGACGTCTATTGCGGTATCGAATACCAGTCCGGTACCGACGAGAACAAGAAGCTGGCCAAGTTCCTCAAGGAGGAAATGAAGGCGGACTTCTTCGACGACGCGGGCCTGGGCATCAAGCCCATTTCCGAATTCGGCACCAAGCGCCTGGTGCGCAAGGCCATCCAGTACGCGATCGACAACGGCCGCGAATCGGTGACCCTGGTGCACAAGGGCAACATCATGAAATTCACCGAAGGCGCGTTCCGTGCCTGGGGTTATGAAGTCGCCCGCGAAGAGTTCGGTCACTGCACGATTACCGAGGATCAGCTCTACTCCGAGTACAACGGTCGTCAGCCGGAAGGCAAGATCGTGATCAAGGATCGCATCGCCGACATCATCTTCCAGCTCATGCTGCTGCGTCCGGACGATTTCGACGTGCTCGCCACCATGAACCTCAACGGCGACTATCTCTCGGACGCCGCGGCGGCCGAGGTCGGCGGTATCGGCATCGCCCCCGGTGCCAACATGTCGGACAACATCGCCGTGTTCGAGGCCACCCACGGCACCGCGCCGAAGTACGCCGATAAGAACAAGGTCAACCCGGGTTCGTTGCTGTTCTCGGGTGTGAACATGCTCGAATACATCGGCTGGCAGGAAGCTGCCGACCTGATTTCGCTGGCCTATCCGGAAGTGCTCGCGGACAAGATCGTGACCTACGATTTCGCCCGCAACATGGAAGGCGCCACGGAAGTCGGCACCAAGGAATTCGCCGATGCGCTGATCGAGCAGATCAACGGCGGTATCGATCTGGAAACCAAGCGCAAGCAGCGCAGCGAAAAACTCGCCCGCGAGCGCAAGCAGCGTGAAATCCGTCGTCTACTGCAGCCCATGGAAGAGATGATCGCCAGTGGCCGTACGCCCACGAGCGTATCGGACGTGATGACGCGTACGCTGATTACCGTCACCGACGAGACCAGCGTGCACGACGCCATGCACGAAATGCGCAAGAACGAGGTGTCTTCGCTGGTGGTTGAGCCGAACGATTCCGGCGAGTGGGGCATCATGACCCGTCGCGATATCGTCACCAAGATCGTGCGCGAAGGTAAATCGCCGACCGATATTACCGTTGGCGAGATTGCTTCGCGTCCGGTGGTGACCGTCGCCCCGGAAACGCATCTGCGGGAAGCGGCCAATACCATCGCCGAGAAAAACATCAGTCGTCTGTTGGTGGCGGGCAAGGACGGCGAGCCGATGGGCATCACCACCGAAACCGATATTTTCGGTGCCATCGAGCAGTCCGGCTGGCTGCCCGAGGCCTGATGTCGGCATGACATGAAGTGATACGAACGGGCCACGTTTTTACGTGGCCTGTTTGTTTGTATCTATCGAATATTCAAGAGGCTTCGTACCGAGTGGATCACAGGCCATCTTCTGCGCCGGAGCGAATCGGCATCGTGCTGATTGGCGATGAGCTGCTGTCCGGCAAGCGCAGCGACAAGCATATGCCCCGCGTTATCGAGATTCTCGACGCGCGCGGTATGGAACTGTCGTGGGCACGTATGGTGGGCGACGATGCCGGCCTTCTCGAACAGACTCTGCGCGAAACGATGGCGGGCAACGATATCGTGTTCAGTTTCGGTGGTATTGGCGCAACGCCCGATGATCGGACGCGCCAATGCGCCGCAGCGGCCGCCGGCGTGGCGCTCGAATTCAACGCCGAGGGTCGGGCACTGCTGGAAGCTCGCTTCGGCGACGCGGCCTATCCCAAGCGTATTCATATGGTCGAATGGCCGGTGGGCGCACGCGTGATCCCTAACCCGGTCAATCAGGTGCCCGGATTCTCCTTCGGCCACCATCATTTCGTGCCGGGCTTCCCGAATATGGCCTGGCCGATGATCGAGTGGGTATTGGATACCCACTATCGGCATCTGCAAAGCGAAGAGCGCAATATCGAACGGCTCGTCGAAGTGCTCGACACCCCGGAAAGCGCGTTGATCGATCTCATGCAGCAGGTCATGGATGCCCATCCCGAAGTGCGAATTGCCTGCCTGCCCAACGCCAGTGGCAAGCGTTCTATCGAATTTGGGGTACGGGGAAGGCCGGTTGCTGCCGATAATGCCTTCAGGGCGCTGATCGATGCGCTCGATACGGCTGGCGTGCCGCTGGGGCGCGGCCGGCCGTAAGCGTCCACACAGGCTGGCGCGAATATATAGGGTTGAATCGCGATATCTTTTAGTGCTGCCGGTGCTAGAGTCGAACGACTCGCCCCGGGGGAGAGTGTTTTGCAGCAGTCGAATGCCGAATTTATGTCACGGGTGACGTCGATCTTTCGCGGCGGCATCTCGCGCTATGCGCTGTACGCATTTGCCATCGCACTGGTGGCCGTGCTCGTGGCCACGATTGCGGCCGCGATGCTCACCGGTTTGCCGCTGACCCCGGCCGGCCTCTATGCGGCGCAGACGCATAATCCGATGTTGCTTGCCCTGGACGCGGTTCCTTTTATCTTTGCCCTTTGGGGGCAAGGGTTTGGCGCAACCTTTTCGAGCGATACCGACAATCAGCGACCACGCAAGCGTGCCGGTGACGACAACGAGAAAGTCGCCCTGCAAGCCGAAGCCCGTCGCCTCGAACAGGAAGATGCGCTCACCGGGCTGGCTAACCGCGGCCATTTTCTCAAGCAGCTCGACGCTGCCCTGCAAACCGCACAGCTGGATCGCACCCGCGTCGGCGTGATCGTGCTCGATCTCGACGGGTTCTCCGAAGTCAACGACCAGTTCGGTGCGGCCAATGGCGATCGCGTGCTCAAGAGCGTGGCCCGTCGGCTGTCCAATGCGGTGGAAAACACCGGCGCCGTGCTTGCGCGTCTGAGCGGTGACAGCTTTGGCCTGGCCATCGATACGCTGCATTCCAATGGCGTGCTCGAAGACATGGCGGCGCGTATACAGGATGTACTCGCGCCGCCGTGCACCCTCGACAAGCTCTCGTTGAATCTGGCGGCAAGTATCGGCGGTGCGGTGTATCCCGATCACGCCACCGATTCCTATGGGCTGGTCAATGCCGCGGACGGTGCCATGCAGCACGCCAAGGCAGGCGGCGGCGGCTTCGAGCTGGTGCAGACGGCGTTGCCGGTCGAGGACGCCGAAATGCACAGTCTCAGCGCCGAACTGCGCGCGGCGATCGATGAGGACCAGCTGGTGCTGTATCTGCAGCCGCTGATCGATATCCAGGCCGACGAAGTGCATGGGGTGGAAGCGCTGGTACGCTGGCAGCACCCGCGTCGCGGTTTCCTGCCGCCGGGCGAGTTCATTCCCCGCGCCGAACGCGCCGGGCTCATGCACGACCTGTCGAAATGGGTCCTGCGGCGCGCCTTGGAATACAACGCCGCCTTGCGCAAGGAAGGCTGGTCGATCGGCGTGTCGGTGAATCTGTCGGCGCGCTCACTGCTCGATCCGGAGTTCCCGGACGTGTTGGCGGCCCTGCTGGCCGAATACGATGTGCCCTCGGAAGTGCTCACCATCGAGATTACCGAAGATACGCTGATGTCCGATCAGCGCCGTACCATGGATGTGGTCACCCGCGTCTCGAATATGGGCATCCATATTTCGATCGACGATTTCGGCACAGGCTATTCGCAGCTGACCTATCTCAAACGTCTGCCGGCCAGCGAGATCAAGATCGATCGCTCGTTCGTGACCGACATGCTCGAGTCCGATACGGACCTGGCCATCGTCAAGGGCACGATCGAACTCGGCCATGCGCTGGGTCTGCGTGCGGTTGCCGAGGGCATCGAGCACGAAAACCAGAGCGTGCGTCTGCGTGAGCTGGGCTGCGACATCATCCAGGGCTACTACATGGGCCGGCCGATGCCTATCGACAAGCTGCGCGAATGGCTCGCCGAGTGGCAACTGCATCATCAATCGCGGGCGGTAGCGATCGGCGAGTCATCGCACAGCCGGTAAGCGCCGGGCGGCCCGGGGCCAGGCGGCGGGCCTTGCCGGCTGGCTAGCCGGTCTTATGCGCGACGGGCGCGATGGCCAAGGCCTGGCCGAATGTCGGGACGATAAAACGGTCTGTGTTCAGCCCGGCCGCATCGCGGGCGCGCGCCAGTGCTCGGGCCGGTTCTGCCTGGCCCTCGTCGGTCAGCTTGAAGGTGGCAAAGTGAATGCCGATGCTCTGTTGAGCGTCCAGAATCTGATGGGCGTCGACCGCATCGGCAGGATTCATATGTTGTTGTGCCATGAACCAGCGAGGCTCATAGGCGCCGATCGGCAACAGGGCGACGCGCGGTGCACCCAGGCGTTCACGAATGGTGCCGAAATGCGGCCCCATGCCGGTATCGCCGGCGAAATAGACGGCGCCGGCCGGCGTATCGAACCAGAAGCCTGCCCACAAGCTCCGGTTGCGATCGAGCAGGCCGCGCCGTGACCAGTGTTGGGCTGGCGTGACGGTCAGGCGCAGCCGATCGTTCAATTCGACATCCTGCCACCAGTCGCCGCAGGTAATCCGTTGCGCGCCGAAACGCGCGAGATAGCCATCCACACCCAGCGGCACGACGAAATGCGGATCAAAACGCGCGACCAGGCGGGCCACTGACGCGCGGTCGAGATGATCGTAATGGGCGTGACTGATGGCCACGATATCGATGGGCGGCAGATCGTTGAACGCAACGCCCGGTGGGTGATAGCGGCGCGGGCCGGCCCAGGACAGCGGGCTGGCGCGCTCGGAAAAGATCGGGTCCGCGAGCAGGTTCAGGCCAGCCGTCTGGATAAGTACGGTGGCGTGGTTGATCCAGGTAATGCGTAGACCGTCATCGACCCGCTGCGGCGGTGCGGGCGGCGGCGCGAAGTGCTCAACGCGTTGCCAGGGCTGGTTTTCGCGATTGCGCCACCAGCGCAACAGATCGCCCGCGCTGTGGGTGCTCGGGCGTGCATTGTGAAAACGCCGGCCGTCGAAATGATCACTCACCCGGCCGCGATAGCCGCCCGCGATTCGGTCGATCAGTCGATTGGTTAACGTAAGAAGCGGCTGTTTCATGGCATGCCCGTAGTGAAAACTAGGCGCGTTGCCGACGCGTGACGACCACGATCAGCGCGGCACAGATCACCGACGCCGCTCCGAGCGCGCTCAACAAATCGGGCGTTTCCTGCCAGAAGATCCAGCCGATCAGGGCCGCGAACAGCACCGTCGTATAGATTAAGGCGCCGATATGGGCCGCCGGCGCCAGGCTATAGGCTCGGGTCAGCAGCAGCTGGCCAGCCGTTGCGATACTGCCGGCGCCCGCCAGCGCCAGCCACTGCGTGGTTGTAGGCGTCTGCCAGGCCAGGGCCGCCGGTATGGCCGATACGAGGGTGCCGAGCACGCTGAAATACATCACGATACGTACCGTCGGCTCGGTATCCGACATGCGCCGGATCGCGGCCATGGATGTGGCCGCGAGAATGCCGGCCGCCAGGCCCGCGAGCCCGGCCGGCCCCTGCCAGCCCAGACCGGGCTTGAGGATGAGCAGAACCCCGATAAAGCCGATCAGCACCGCCGGAAAGATACGCGCCGCCGGCCGCTCGCCCAGCCACAGGCAGGCAATGAACGGTAGAAACAGCGGCTGGCTGTAATTGAGCAACACCGCGCTGGCCAATGGCATCTGCGACAGGGCATAGAAAAAGCAATACATCGCGCCGAGCCCGGTTGCTGCCCGTAGCAGGTGCATGCCCGGGCGCGCGGTACGCATCGACACCGCGCTCGGCCCACGCCGCGCCAGCCAGGGCAATAACACGACCAGGGCGAACAGGTTGCGAAAGAACACCACCACGGGATTGGGCAGATCGCCGCCGACAAGCTTTACACAGGCGCTGACCACGGCAAACGCACCCGCGCCGGCGACGGCAAGGAGTGCACCGCGGCGCAGATCGGTGGCGGCGGTGGTCATGGCAATGGCGCTACGCGCCAGGGCTGCGTGCGTTTGCGCACGGGCCTCGCATCGGCCACGCGCTAGCGGCTGTCGTTGACGGGGGTATCGGTGGCATTGCCCCAGTCAGACCAGGCTCCGGGGTAGCCACGGACCTTGTCGAAGCCGAGGTATTTGAGCACCAGATAGGTATAGGACGAGCGCATATGGCTCTGGCAATAATTGACGATATCGCGCTCGCTTTCGATATCGTGATCGGCGATGAGTTGTAGCAGTTCGCTACGTGGGCGCAGCCGCCCGTCATCGCCCTTGAGCAGGTTCCAGTCGAGATTGATCGCGCCCGGGATATGGCCGCCGCGCGCGCTGCGCACATCCGCCCCGGCGTATTCTGCGGCGCTGCGCACGTCGAGAAACGCCACGTCGTCGTCATCCAGATGCGACATGATCCATTCACGATCGGCAATACGATCAGCCTGGCGCTCGACGGCGAATGAACTCGCGCCCGCCTGGGGTGGGCCGGCATCGAGCGCCAGGCCGGCCTGGTGCCAGGCGGCCAGGCCACCATCGAGCAGCGAGATCGCGCCATGGCCCATGGCATCCAGCGTATAGAGCAGGCGTGCGGCCTGGGCATCGCCGGCCCGATCGTAGGCCACGATATGGGCGTCGTTACGCAGGCCGGCGTCGGAAAAGACCTCGGCCAGGCGTTCGCTGTCCGGCAACAAGCCGGCGACTGGCGGCGCGCTGGCGATGAAGTCGCTCGCCGCGATCTGTAGCGCGCCCGGAATATGCGCCTGGGCATAATCGCGGGCGCTGTCGACCGCCACAATCTGGATGTCCGGTTCGTCGATGACCGCACGCAGGTCCTCGGCATCGACGAACAACGGCAGTTTGGCGGTCATGCAATCTCCTCGAAGCGGCTGACAGGCGTGCGACTAGACGCTTTCGCCGGCCAGATACAACCAGGTGCTGACCACGGTATCCGGATTCAGTGACATGCTTTCGATCTGCTGTTCGAGTAGCCATTTGGCCAGATCCGGATAATCGGACGGGCCCTGGCCACAGATGCCCACGTATTTGTTGTTGCGTTTGCAGGCCGCGATCGCTTTTTCCAGCATCACCTTGACCGCCGGGTCGCGCTCGTCGAACAAATGCGAGATCAGTCCCGAGTCGCGATCCAGGCCCAGCGACAGCTGGGTCATGTCGTTGGAGCCGATCGAGAAGCCGTCGAAATACTCGAGGAACTGATCGGCCAGAATCGCGTTCGAGGGCAGCTCGCACATCATGATGATCTTGAGCTCGTCTTCGCCGCGCTTGAGGCCGTGCTGGGCCAGCAGATCGGTCACGCCCTTGGCTTCGCCGAGCGTACGTACGAACGGGATCATGATCTGGACGTTCTTCAGACCCATGTCCTCGCGTACGCGCTTGACCGCAGCCAGTTCGAGTTCGAAGCAGGGGGTGAAATCCTCGGCCAGATAGCGCGAGGCGCCGCGCCAGCCGATCATCGGATTTTCCTCGTCCGGCTCGAAGCGTTCGCCGCCGATCAGGTTGGCGTATTCGTTGGACTTGAAGTCCGACAGGCGCACGATCACCGGCTTGGGCGCGAAGGCCGCGGCGATCGTGGCAATGCCTTCCACCAGACGATCGATATAGAACTCCACCGGGCTGGCATAGCCGGCGATATGCGCATCGATGGTCTTTTTCAGATCGTCGGGCTGCTCGTCGTATTCGAGCAGCGCGCGCGGATGCACGCCGATCTGGCGGTTGATGATGAATTCCAGCCGGGCCAGGCCCACGCCGGCATTCGGGGTCATGGCGAAGTCGAAGGCGCGCTCGGGGTTGCCCACGTTCATCATGATCTTCGTCGCGATCTCGGGCATCTTGTCGAGCGAGACCTCGTCGACGTTGAAGTCGATCTCGCCGTCATAGACATAGCCCGTATCGCCTTCGGCGCAGGAGACGGTCACGGCCATGCCGTCGCTGAGCTTCTCGGTGGCATTGCCCGAGCCAACCACGGCCGGAATACCCAGCTCGCGGGCGATGATCGCCGCGTGACAGGTACGCCCGCCGCGGTTGGTCACGATCGCCGAGGCGCGTTTCATGACCGGCTCCCAGTCCGGATCGGTCATGTCGGTGACCAGGATATCGCCGGCCTGGACCTTGTTCATTTCCTTGATGGACTTGACGTTGCGTACCTTGCCGGCACCCACGCGCTGGCCGATCGAACGGCCTTCGACGAGCACCTCGCGCCCGGCGGAATCCAGCTGATAGCGTTCCAGCGTGCCGCCGCTATTCGACTTCACCGTCTCTGGGCGGGCCTGCAGGATATACAGTTCGCCGGTTTCGCCGTCCTTGCCCCATTCGATATCCATCGGGCGCCCGTAATGGCGCTCGATGATCAACGCCTGGGCCGCCAGGGCCTCGGCATCGGCATCGGTAATCGAGAACCTGGCCTGATCGGCGGCCTCGACATCGACGAATTCAGTCGTCTTGCCGTGGCTGCGATCGGCGGTATAGACCATCTTTACGGCCTTGCCGCCGTTCACCCGGCGCAGGATCGCCGGGCGCTTGGCGTCCACGTTCGGCTTGTAGACATAGAATTCGTCCGGGTTGACTGCGCCCTGGACCACGGCTTCGCCGAGGCCCCAGGAGCTGGTGATGAAGACCACCTGGTCGAAGCCGGATTCGGTATCGATGGTGAACATCACGCCCGACGCGCCCGTATCTGAACGCACCATGCGCTGGATGCCGGCCGAGAGTGCGACCTGGCTGTGCTCGAAGCCCTTGTGTACGCGATAGGAGATCGCGCGGTCGTTGAACAGCGAGGCGAATACGTCCTTGATGGCGAGCATGACGTTGTCGAGCCCGCGCACATTGAGAAAGGTTTCCTGCTGGCCCGCGAACGAGGCATCCGGCAAATCCTCGGCGGTCGCCGACGAGCGCACGGCCACCGAAATGTCCGGGTTGTCGCCCGACAGCGTTTCGAACGATTCGCGGATCGCGGCTTCGAGTTCGGGCGGGAAGGGGTGGTCGATCACCCAGTTACGGATCTTCTCGCCGGTTTCGGCGAGTGCATCCACATCCTCCACGTCGAGCGCGTCGAGCGCGGCGTTGATGCGATCCGCCAGGCCGTCATGGGCAAGAAACTGGCGATAGGCATCGGCGGTGGTGGCGAAGCCGTCCGGCACATTCACGCCGGCATCGGCCAGATGGCTGATCATTTCGCCCAGCGATGCGTTCTTGCCGCCGACGGTTTCGACGTCGTTCATTCCCAGCTGGCTGAACCAGAGCACGTGCTCGCTTTGCAAGATGGAGTCCTCGCAGGTAAACGTTCGAAAGCGCGATTTTACACATTCGAACACGCGGCCGGGTCGAAAAACGCATTGCGCACAATCTGGCGGCACGACCCACCACCACTAGGCGTGGCTGCGACGCTCGTGCACGATAGCGCTCATGACCACGAACGATGCCCCCAAACGCTCCATATTCTTCCTGTCGGATCGCACCGGCATTACCGCCGAAACCCTTGGCGCGACGTTGCTCACCCAGTTCGATGAAGGCTCTTTCCGCCAGTCCACACTGCCGTTCGTCAACACGCCCGACAAGGCGCGATCGGCGCTGGACTACATGGAGCACACCGGTGCCGCGAGCGGACTCAAACCCATCGTGTTCTCGACCACGGTCAGCGAACAGGTGCGCGAGATTCTGCGCGAAGGCAACGTGGTCTTCCTGGACCTGTTCGATCAGTTCGTGCCGGCCCTGGAAGGCGCGCTGGACACCAAGTCCACCCATCGCGAAGGCCGTGCCCATGGCATCGCCGACGAAGATATCTACGAATCGCGTATCGATGCGATGAACTATGCGCTCACTCACGATGACGGTGTGGGCGAGAACGGCTACCGCAAGGCCCAGGTGATCCTCATCGCCCCGTCGCGCTGCGGCAAGACGCCGGTGTGTATCTATCTGGCCATGCAGCACGGCGTGTACGCGGCCAACTATCCGCTCACCGAAGAGGATCTGGAGCGGCGCACGCTGCCGCCGGCGCTCGCCGAACATAAGGACAAGCTCTACGGCCTGTGGATCGACGCCGAACGCCTGCATCAGATTCGTAGCGAACGCCGCAAGGGTAGCCAGTACGCGGCCTTGCCGCAGGTGTCCTATGAACTGCGCCAGGCCGAAAGCCTGTACAAGCGCCACGGCTTGTCGTACTCGGAAACGACCAACAAGTCGATCGAAGAGATCGCCACCATGATCATGCAGGACAAGAATATCCGGCGCCGTTCCTTCTAAGCCGCGCACGCGCATGCCGCGCCCCGATTTGAAAAGCGCCATGCCTGCCGTATAGTCCGACAGATGCCCACACTTCAACGCAATCACTGGCTGGCTTCGGCGCAGCCGCGCAGCTTTACGGGCCTGATGGGCCTCTACGAAAGCAATTATCGGCGCTTCGAGCGGCTGGTTCCGGAGCTGGACCTGCCTTTCGAGTCGGCCGAATCGCGCGGCGCCGACGCAACGTTGTATCTGCGCGTGGTCGAGCGTTGCCGCTACACGACCACGGTGCATCTGACCTACTGGTTCGGCGAAGGCGAGGACCTGCATGCCGACCCCGATTTGCTGCTGCGTGTCTATCAGGACGCCCAGCTGGCCGAGGCCATTTCCTGCGATGCGCGCTCGCGCTATGTCGCGCTCGCCGGCGTGCCCGAAATCGACGAAGACGTGCTCGCCACGCAATGGCCGCGCAATCTGTTGCTCAACAAGTGGCTGGCCTACTGCCTGGCCCAGGGGCACGGGTTCGGCGGCGCTCATCGGCCGCGCCAGCCGCACGACTGAGCTATACCAAACCGCAGCGCGCGACCTTGCCCGCCGCCCGCACACTTGTGCAGTCGTGAGGCCTTAACGGCCCTTGGCGGGTGGTGCGCTGGGTCGGCGCTTGGCCGACTTCGGCTCGGTTTCGGCTTCGCTGTCGTCGTGTAGCTGCAGACCCACGGTTTCGATGATGCCCGCGTGCAGCGAACGCACCGTCAGGCGCAGCCCGTCGACATCGACCACATCGCCTTCCACCGGACGACGCTTGAGCCGACGGCGCATATAGTCGGCGATCGACAGCTCCCAGTGATGCTCGGACAGGCCAAGGTTGTAGACGACGGCCAGCTCCGACATCGCGGCATCGCCACGCAGCGTGAAGCTGCCGAAAAAACGGCGCGCTTCGGGCGCATGCTTGGTGTCGCCGCGAAAAAGTTTGCCGAGTTCGTCGCTGTGTTTGGCGGGCGTGACCAGGTAGAGCAGATCGCCCACGGCATATACGAAATGCGCCTTGGGAAAGAGTAAATGGGCCGATCGCGTCACCGCAATACAGCGTAGCCCCTCGAAGCGTTGCAAGGCCTCCCCCTGGGTGGCGGCCAGACTCGAAGCCGGCTGGATACGAAATGCCAGCAGTACATAGCTGTGTCCGCGCCGGCCCAGAAAGCCGAAGCTCGCCGCCGGGCCGGGCTCCTGGGGCACCTGTAGCTTGAGCTGGCGCGCCGTCCAGGCCAGCGAACTGCCCTGAACGATCAGCGAAACCAGTACCACCGCGAACGTGATGTCGAACAGGAACTGTGCGCCTTCGAGTTCGGCCATCAACGGAAACAGCGACAGCACGATCGGCACCGCGCCGCGCAGGCCGACCCAGGAAATGAACCCCAGTTCGCGGGACGGAAAATTGAAGGGCAACAGGCTCAGCCATACCGCCAGTGGACGGGCGACGAACATCAGGAACAGGGCCACCAGCGCGGCCGAGCCG
The DNA here is from genome assembly GCF_040361235.1 of Salinisphaera sp. S4-8. Classification (NCBI taxonomy): domain Bacteria; kingdom Pseudomonadati; phylum Pseudomonadota; class Gammaproteobacteria; order Salinisphaerales; family Salinisphaeraceae; genus Salinisphaera; species Salinisphaera sp. S4-8. The sequence continues at coordinate 123,569 of NZ_APNF01000008.1, forward strand.
GCATGCGACCACAGCTGATGCGGGTTTACCAACAGCCCGAGCACCAAAAACATCCCGGCCTGGGCCAGCCATGCCAGCCCGTCCATGACGCGAAAAACATGCTCGGTGGCCGGGTTGCGCCGATTGCCCACGACCAGGCCAACCAGATAAATCCCCAGAAAGCCGCTGCCCCCGAGCTGGTTGATCGCGGTGAACGCCATCAAACCGCCGGAGGCCACCAGCAGGGCATAGAGTCCTTCCACCAGTTGCATGCGCGCAGCCAGAAACGACAGGGCGTAGCCCAGCAGCAGGCCGCCGGCAATGCCGATACCGAACTGGGCCGCGATCTCGCTGAAGATGCTCGAGGCCGAAAACGCCTTGCTCGCATCGATGGTAGCCAGCAAAAACGTGACCAGGAAAATGGCCATCGGATCGTTCGTGCCGGATTCGATCTCCAGTGTCGCGCTCACACGCTGGTTGAGCGTGACCCCGGAATTGCGCAGCTGCGAGAACACTGCGGCCGCGTCGGTGCTGGCCACGATCGAACCCAGCAGCAAGCCGTAGCGCCAGTCCAGATCCAGCCAGAACGCGATGAACGCGCCGGCCAGCGAGGCCGATATCAATACCCCGACGGTCGCCAGCGATAGCGCCGGCCACAGGGCCACCCGAAATGTCTGCAAATGGGTGCGCAGCCCGCCGTCGAGCAGGATGATGGCCAGGGCCAGATTGGCGATGAAAAACGCCAGTGGCACGTTGTTGAAATCGATCTGGCCGGGGCCGTCCTGGCCGGCCAGCATGCCGACCATCAGAAAGATAAGCAGCAACGGTGGACCGAACCGCGACAGCGAACTCGCGACCACGCTCAGAAAAAGCAGCAGGCCGACAAAAAAGAGAATGACGTTGGTATCGGTCATCGAATCCGGGAAAGGTCGTTTGACGAACGGCGTGCTTGGGGCCCGTGCCGGCAACCAGACAACACGGGCGAAGCCTAACTATGCCATGCCCATAGGTCATGTCCGCGAAACGCCGTGGTGAAGACATCGCTTTACCTAGGCTCTTCGGCAGGCCCCACAGGAACGCATAAACCGGCCACGCTCGGCCCATCGTGTTGCGTTCAGCCGGGCGTAAATATCGAGCGCGGGGTTTAGTGCGTTCAGCGCGGGCATAGGATATCGAGCGGCCCGTTGGCGTCGATCAAGTGAAAGGATTACATTTAGCTTTCGGGGCGGTGTGACGCCGGCTTCGAGATGACAAGCGAGACGGTGCGGGCGTCGGCGCGAACCCCTTGCGCGATAAGCGCGCAACCGGCGGGACAGCTCGACAACTCGAATTTCAGCGAGAGGCAGGGCGTATGAAAGATCCTGGATCTCGGCCGCCGTACATGCGGCTTGCCGCCAACGCGGGCAGCAGGCGTGTCGGCGGTCTTTGCGCCGAACGGCTCGCCCAAGCGAAGCGGTTCCGGCGCCACGCGGTAAGTCGTGTGGCGTGGCGCGATCGTCTGCAGCGGTGTGGCCCCGCGTCGGTGCGCATGCCGTTCGGCAACCTATTGACGCCAGGGCCGAGCGCGGACTCTGGCATTTCATTCGACCGCCGCGTTCGCCGTACCCGCGGCGATCGCGGTAGTGGCGTAACGTGGGCAGGCCCGCCGAGGGTCTGTGGATTTTAGCGGGGCTGCCGTCGCCCGGGTGCGAACCCTATAGACGGACACGGATTAGTCGGCGAGTGCCGTGCGTGACAAAACCCCGACGGCCGGCAGCGGTATTCAAGCCCACGGGCATCTCCTAGCCGCGTGGCCGGCAAGCCCGCCATGGTGCGCATGGTGGGCTTTTTGCGTGGTGGCCCGGCGCGCTATCAATCCGGCGCCAAAACATGCTTGGGGCAGCTGTTTTCAACGCAGCCGCTGGCTACGCAGGCATGGTTTCACCGAAAACGAACAGGCCGTCTCGGTGGCAGACGCCGGGCAAGAAAAAGGGCAGACCATTCGGTCTGCCCTGCATGCCTGATTTAACAGGCGTATTGGTGGAGGCGGCGGGAATCGAACCCGCGTCCGCGGATTCTCGACCCTCGGGTCTACATGCTTATTTCGTCTTTGATTGTCGGCGCGAGGTTACCCGACGAAAAGGGAAAACCTGCGCGTATCTTCGTTTGCTCTTAACGGGTCGGCCCGAAGCGGGGCCTTGCCGCGAGTCTGTAAGAGTCGATACCCGGGTCCGGAAGTACAGACACTTGCCGGTCGGGCACTAGCAGGCTTTTAAGCTGCTAGAGCGTAGTTGTCGTCGTTCGCAACTAGCTTAGGTTGCAAATTGATTAACGAGGTTGATTTGCGACCTCGGCATGCACCTCGGGTTTTGACATCCGCGTCGAAGCCATGTCGCCCCCGAAAAGGCAGATAGATTGTAACAGCAAACGAAGTGCGGGCGCTGCCTGAAAATTCAAGCCGGCTGTTATCAGGTGCGCAGAATCTGGGCCTTGCGCCGATTCCAGTCGGCTTCTTTCTTGGTTTGGCGCTTGTCGTAGTTGGCCTTGCCCTTGGCCAGCGCAATCTCGAGCTTGGCCTTGCCGCGCTTCCAGTACATTGCCAGCGGCACGACCGTGTAGCCTTTTTGTTCGGTCGCGCCGATGAGCGTGGCCAGTTCGCGGTCGTGCAGCAGCAGCTTGCGCGTGCGTGTCGCATCCACCACCACATGCGTCGAGGCCGATTCCAGCGGCTGGATATGACTGCCGAGCAGAAACGCCTCGCCGTCCTTGATCAGCACATAGGCTTCGGTGATGCGCCCCTTGCCGGCGCGCAGTGCCTTGACCTCCCAACCTTCGAGCACGAGTCCGGCTTCCAGGCGTTCTTCCAGGAAGTAGTCGTGACGCGCGCGCTTGTTGAGCGCGATGGTCGAACTGGGCTGTTTGCTGTTTTTTTGCTTTGCCATGGCCTTAGTATAGCGGGCCAGGGCAAGCAGGTAACCGGGGGACGATTTGCCAGCCGATCATTCATTGCACACACGCGTCTCAAAGTTAGCGCCATTGCGGGATAGCCTGCACGGCAGGTATGGGTACGGTGTGCGCACCACCATCGCGGCGGTGCGCCCGAGCGAAGGCGCCGCGCACTGATGGCGGCGTTGGCCCAGCGCACGCAGTGGTCGTCGTCGCCCCGTTTCGTGATCGCGATGATCGCGGCGGTGGTGAGTCTGAGTAATCTCTGGCGGTTGCCGTATCTGTTGTCGGACTACGGCGCGGGCGCATTTTTGCTGGTGTATGTGGGCGCGTTGTTGAGCATGGGGCTGCCGCTGTTTTCAGGGCAGCTGCTCATGGCGCGGGGCACGCGTGCAGATGTGCCCGGGGTGATCGCCGCCTGGACACGCAATACGCCGCATTCGCGGGTATGGATCTGGAGCGGTTATCTCGCGGTATTCGGGGCCGGCCTGCTGCTGGCGGCCTACAGCGTGGTTGCGGCCTGGAGTCTGGCCTACAGTCTGCGCGGCGTGACCGGCATGCTCGATGGCAGTTCGGTGGCCGCGGCGAATGCCCAGTTCGTGACCTTCGCCCGCGATTCGGAAAGGGGCTTTGGCTGGCTGCTGTTGTTTTTCGCGCTGATCACGGCAACCGCGGCCCGCGGTCTGCGCCGCGGCGTGGAGCCGGTCATGCGCACGCTGGCGTTCTGCATGCTCATGGCACTGACCGCGCTGGTGGTGTCGTCGCTCATGGACGCGCGTGCATCGTCAGCCTTGCATGCGGTATTCGCCGTGGATTTCGCGGCGCTGAGTTGGCGCGGCGTGTTCGAAGCGCTCTATCAGGCGTTTTTCACCCTGAGCCTGGGTACCGGCGTGGTGGTGTGTTTTGGCAGCTATCTGCCCAGCGATACGCCGGTGGTACGTCTGTCGCTGCTCATTCTGTTGATTGATCTGGCGGTTTCGCTGGCCTGCGCGTTCATGCTGGCGGTGTTCGTCGGCGACAGCGGGGCCAATCTGGATGTGGGCATTCAGAGCCTGTTCGAAACGTTGCCGGTAGCGCTGGCTGGCAGCTGGCAGGCGCCGATCATGTTCGTATTGGTCGCGCTGGTGAGTCTATCGACCGCGATCGGGCTGTTCGAGCCGGTCGTACAGCTGGTCCAGCATCGGTCGGGCTACAGCCGCCTGCGCTCGGCGCTGTATGCGGGCGTCGCACTGGCATTGCTGGGGCTGGTAGCGCTGTTGTCCTTCGGCATGCTGCATCGGCTGACCGTGTTCGGCTACAACCTGTTCGGCTGGCTGATGCTGGCCACCGCCCAGCTGATCGGACCATTGACGGGCTTGTTGCTGTGTATCCTCATGGGGCGGGTACTGGCCCGCAAGCGTCTGGTCGACGCCTGGCAGCACGCCGGCGAATACAGCCGGGCGACCGGCTTTGCCATCTGGCATGCGCTGCTGCGCTATCCCACCCGGATCGTGCTGGTTCTGGTGCTCGCCTATGCGCTGGGCGCGCTGCGACTGATCGAAATCGTGTGGTTCCCGTGAGCGAAACGGTGGCAATCGAGGTCGTGCTGGCGTTGCCGGGTGAATGCCTGCGCAAGACCGTGCACCTGACAGCGCCGGCCACTGCCGAACAGGCCTTGCGCGCGAGCGGGCTGGATCGGGTGTATCGCGAGCGTGTGGGCCACCCGTTGCCGGCGCTGGGCGTGTACGGGCGCAAGATCAAGGCCGAACAGACCCTCAAGCATGGGGATCGGCTCGAGCTCTATCGCCCGCTCACGGCCGATCCGCGCCAGCGTCGGCGTGCGAAGGTGGATGCCCGCCGGCGCGGCGAGCGCAGCGACTAGGGCGCTTCAGGTGCCGGGTAGCGGCGCGCTCAGCGGCTGATCTTCCGAGCGATCCGGATCATCCGCGCCGGGCAGATCGTTGTCCGGGCCGGGGGTCACGCTCGACGGTACGGGCTCGTCGTCCATGATCTGCGTGGTGTATTCCTCGTCGCCATCGATTTCGGCGAGCTTGTCGTCGACGAAATACAGGTTCAACTCGCTCTGGCGCACATGCGCACGCGGATCGCGGTAATAGAACACGTAGTCCCAGCGGTCCTTTTCGAAGTTGCTGTCGATCAGCGATGTACCCATCACGTATTCGACCTGACGCTTGGTCATGCCGAGTTCGAGCTGGTTGACGTTCTTGGCCGTCACCACATTGCCTTGCACCACCGGCACACGAAAGAAAACCGGTAGGCTGCATGCGCTGAGCATGAGCAGCATGACGAGCACGGCGACTGTTCTCATAGACTTGGACCCGTAGTTGGCGAGGGGCATCATACGGCAGCGCTTTTGCAGCTGCCAAACGCGGGCAGGGTCGATACGCGCAACAGCGCGCGCTGCACGTTGAGTACGCCCATTCAAGCGCGCGCCCGTTCGATCATGTCGGCGGCATGCGCTCGGGTCTGGGCGGTGAGTTCCACGCCGCCGAGCATGCGTGCGACTTCCTCGACCCGCGTGTCGGCATCGAGATAGGTGATACGCGTGGACGTGTGCCCGTTGCGCACCTGTTTGGCTACATGCAGATGGTGGGCGGCCTGGGCAGCGACCTGGGGTAGATGGGTTACGCACAGCGACTGCCCGGCCGCGCCCAGCGCGCGCAGCTGGCGGCCCACGATCTCGGCGACACCGCCGCCGATGCCGGTATCGACCTCGTCGAACACCAGCGTGGGCACGCGGGTACGCGTGGCCGCGACCACCTCGATCGCCAGGCTGATGCGCGACAACTCGCCGCCGGAAGCCACGCGTTCGAGCGGGCGCGCGCTCTGCCCCGGATTGGCCGCGATCAGGAATTCGATCTCGTCTGTGCCCTCGGCACTGATGCGCGTATGCGCACGCGGGGCCACGCGCACGCTGAACTCGCCCTCGGGCATGCCCAGCGAGCGGATGATGTCGGTAATGGCCTTGCCCAACTGCTTGGCGGCGGCAACGCGTTTCTTGCTGAGCGCGGCAGCGGCTTCGTGATAGGCCTCGGTCTGGCGGGCTTCGTCTTTCTTGAGCGTTTCCAGACGCGCGCCGGCACCCTCGAGCGCGTCGAGTTCCTCGGCCAGGCGGGTGGCCAGCGCCGGCAGATCGGCGGGCGCACAATGATGCTTGCGGGCCAGGTCCTGGATGCTGGCCAGACGTTGTTCGACTTCCTGAAAACGTTGCGGATCGATATCGAGGGTGTCGACATGATGGCGCAGCGCATCGACCGCCTCCTGCGCCTGGATGCGGGCACTGGCGACCAGTTCGAGGATGGGCGCAAAGCCGTCGTCGATTTCGGCCAGGTCGCCCACCAGGCGCTCGGCGCTGCCGAGCTGGTCCATCGCCGCGCCTTCTTCGGCTTCGTAGAGCAGGGTCAGCGCGCGCTGGCCATCGCCGATGAGCCGCTCGGCGCTGGCCAGACGGCGGTGTTCGGCTTCCAGTTCGTCGAGTTCGTCCGCGCCCAGATCCAGCGCTTCGAGTTCGCTGACCTGGTAGCGCAACAGATCGATACGCATGGCGCCGGCATCGTCGACCTGTTCGATGGCCGCGATCGCTGCGCGCGTTTCGCGCAGTTTGTCGGAGGCCTCGGCCACGGCGGCGAGTACGTTGGCGTGCTCGCCGTATTCATCGAGCAGATCGCGCTGCGCGCTTCGCCGCAACAGCGACTGATGCGCATGCTGGCCGTGGATATCGACCAGGCGTTCGCCAAGCTCGCGCAGCTCGCGTGCGGGCATGGGCGTGCCGTTGATCCAGCAGCGGCTGCGGCCTTCGCTGGCGACCACGCGCCGGATCAGGCATTCGTTGTCGTCGTCGAGCTCGTGTTCGGCCAGCCACGCACGCGCGGTCGGGGCATCGTCGAGCACGAAGCGCGCGCTCACCTCGGCGCGTTCGGCGCCTTCGCGTACCGCCTGGGCATCGGCGCGATCGCCAAGAATCAGATTGAGCGCATCCACCAGAATCGATTTGCCGGCGCCGGTTTCGCCGGACAGCACGGTCATGCCGGTATCAAACTCCACATCCAGCCGGTCGATGATCGCGAAATTGCGAATGGTGATTTCAGCCAGCATCAGGAATACGCCAGTTTCTGACCGCGGCCCCACTGCAGCTTGTTGCGCAGGATATTGAAGTAATCGTAGCCGCGCGGATGGATCAGCTTGAGATCGTGTTCGCCACGCCGGATATGCACGCAATCGCCCGCGCCCAGCGGCTGGCTGACCTGGCCGTCGCTGGTGAACAGCGCCGCGCCGTCGAGCGTATCGGCCACGCGCACTTCGATTTCGTGATCGGCATCGACGATCAGCGGCCGATCGGAGAGCGTATGCGGACAAATAGGGACCAGCGCCAGCGCATTGAGCGCGGGATGCAGCACCGGCCCGCCGCCGGATAGCGCATAGGCGGTCGAGCCGGTGGGCGTGGCCACGACCATGCCGTCGGCTCGGTGGTGGCTGATGAAGGCGCCGTTCATATAGGTGTCGAAATCCAGCACGCGGGCAAAGGCCTGGTTGCGGATCACGCATTCGTTGATGGCCGGATACAGATCGGGCTGCAACTGGCCATCCGCGCGCTCGATTTGCGCTGCAAGCATGAGGCGGGATTCGGCGATGTACTCGCCGGCAAAGATCTCGTCGAGCGTGGCGCTCATGTCGGCCGGCAGTACGTCGACCATGAAGCCCAGGCGGCCGAGGTTGACGCCCAGAAGCGGCGTGCCGGACGCAGCGGCCGCTCGCCCGGCATCCAGCAGCGTGCCGTCGCCACCGACCACCACCACCAGATCGCAGCGTTCGCCGAGCTGGTCGCGCGGGCAGGTTTCCACCTGTTCATGTGCGCTGGCGTGGCTGTCGTCCAGCAGCACGCGCTTATCGCGCGCCTGCAGATCGGCGATCAGATTTTTCAGGGTCTGGCGTACGCCATCGTCGTGTTTCTTGGCCAGGATGCCGACGGTTTCGAACTGTTGCGCCATGCGCTTGCCTGCGGCCTGCCGGGAAGTCGATCGCGTAAGCATTCACGCCTTGCACGACAATTTCAACGAAAACCGGCGACATCGCACGCTTGAAATGGCGCCAGCCAGCCCAATGGTGAGGGCAGTCACGCCGGCGCAGGGCGTATCTGGCCGGCACCGTCCAACAAGCGGGGATTTGCAACACATGAGCCAGGACGAAAAACACAGTACACCGCACGGCGAAACGGATTCCGCGGCCGAAAACACGCCGCAGCCGGATGTGGAAGCAGTGCAGACCGGTAGCGAAGACTTTGTCGATGCCGGCGAGACCACGGCCGACAGCATTTCGGAAACCGATGAGCTGCAGGCCGAACTCGACCAGGCACGCGCCGAAGCCGAGCAGTATCGCGATCAGGCAGTGCGTGCGCATGCGGAAATGGAAAACGTGCGCAAACGCGCCCAGCGCGACGTGGAATCGGCGCGCAAGTTCGCGATCGAGAAGTTCGCTTCCGAGCTGCTGGGCGTACGCGACAGCCTCGAGCTGGGGCTGAAGGCCGCCGAGGAACAAAGCGGCGATTACGACAAGCTCAAGGAAGGCATGGATATGACCGTGCGCATGCTGGCCTCGAGCATGGAAAAAGTCGGTATCGAAGCCATCGACCCGAAGGGTGAGGCCTTCAACCCGGAATATCACGAGGCGGTTTCGACCCAGCCCAGTGAAGAGCTGGCGCCCAATACCGTCGCCGAGGTGATGCAGAAGGGCTACACGCTCAACGGCCGGGTGTTGCGTGCGGCGATGGTGGTCGTGGCCAAGCCCGCCGGTGGCGATTCATAAGCGGGCAAAAATCCGGCGCATAAAGGGGCGGGGCGCTTGAAAAGATTCGCATCGCGCCCCAAATCGATTGTCAAGTCAAGTTTTAAAGACGCTGCCAATGCAGTGCGAAGTAGAGGGAATTAAACATGGGTAAGATTATCGGTATCGACCTCGGCACCACGAACTCCTGTGTGGCCGTGCTCGAAGGCGACCAGCCTAAAGTGATCGAGAACGCGGAAGGCGAGCGCACCACGCCGTCGGTCGTCGCGTTCACCGACGACGACCAGACGCTGGTCGGTCGCCCGGCCAAGCGCCAAGCGGTCACCAACCCCAACGATACGCTGTATGCGATCAAGCGCCTGATCGGTCGTACCTTCGACGATCCGACCACGCAGAAGGACATCGACGCGGTGCCCTACAAGATCGTCAAGGCCGACAACGGCGATGCGTGGGTTGAAGCCCGTGGCCAGAAGATGGCGCCGCCGGAAGTTTCGGCCAAGGTCCTGCAGAAGATGAAGGCCACCGCCGAAGACTATCTCGGCGAAAAGGTCACCGAAGCCGTAATCACCGTGCCGGCCTACTTCAACGACGCCCAGCGTCAGGCCACCAAGGACGCCGGTCGTATTGCCGGTCTCGACGTCAAGCGCATCATCAACGAGCCGACCGCGGCCGCGCTGGCCTACGGCATGGACAAGAAGGGCGGCGACAAGAAGATCGCGGTCTATGACCTGGGCGGCGGTACCTTCGATATCTCCATCATCGAAGTGGCCGAAGTCGACGGCGAGCACCAGTTCGAAGTGCATGCCACCAACGGCGACACCTTCCTGGGTGGTGAAGACTTCGACAACGCCATCATCGAGCACATCGCGGCCGAGTTCCAGAAGGAACAGGGCGTGGATCTGCGCAAGGACAAGCTGGCCCTGCAGCGCCTGAAAGAGGCCGCCGAGAAGGCCAAGATCGAGCTGTCCTCCACGCAGCAGACCGAAATCAACCTGCCGTATGTCACGGCCGATCAGTCGGGTCCGAAGCATCTGAACATGAAGATGACCCGCGCCAAGCTGGAAAGCCTGGTCGAGGATCTGGTCGCCCGTACGATCGACCCGTGCCGGACCGCGCTCAAGGATGCGGGCATGAAGGCCTCGGATATCGACGACGTGATTCTGGTCGGCGGCCAGACGCGCATGCCGGCCGTGCAGGAAGCAGTGAAGAGCTTCTTCGGCAAGGAAGCGCGCAAGGACGTGAACCCGGACGAAGCCGTGGCCGTGGGTGCCGCCATCCAAGGCTCGGTGCTTTCGGGCGACACCAAGGACGTGCTGCTGCTTGACGTCACACCGCTGTCGCTGGGTATCGAAACCCTGGGCGGCAAGATGACCAAGCTCATCGACAAGAACACCACCATTCCGACCCGCAAGTCGGAAGTGTTCTCCACCGCCGAGGACAACCAGCCGGCCGTAACGGTGCATGTGCTCCAGGGTGAGCGCGAGCAGGCCAGCGCCAACAAGTCGCTGGGCCGCTTCGACCTGTCGGATATTCCGCCGGCACCGCGCGGTACGCCGCAGATCGAGGTCACCTTCGATATCGACGCCAACGGCATCCTGAACGTGTCGGCCAAGGACAAGGCCACCGGCAAGGAACAGTCGATCGTCATCAAGGCCTCCTCCGGTCTGTCCGACGAAGAGATCGACAAGATGGTCGCTGATGCCGAAGCGCACGCCGAGGAAGACGCCAAGTTCAACGAACTGATCACGGCGCGCAACCAGGCGGACGGCCTGATCCACGGCATCGAGAAAGCCATGCGCGATCTCGGTGACAAGGTCAGCGAAGACGAGAAGAAGCCGATCGACGATGCGATCGCCGAGCTTCGTACCGCGCTCGAAGGCGACGACAAGGACGAAATCGACGCCAAGACGCAGAAGCTCTCCGAGGCGTCCGCTCCGGTCATGGAAAAGGCCTACAGCGACGGCCAGGGTGACGAAGCCGCCGCTGGCGAAGGCCAGGCCCAGAGCGAGGGCGGCTCGAACGACGATGTCGTCGATGCCGACTTCGAGGAAGTCAAGGACGACGACAAGAAGTCCGGCACCAACTCGTAATCCGCTCGATCGGATAGTCCTACTGCCGGGGCAGCGCCAGTCGTTGCCCCGGCGTTTTTGGTTGTAAAGGTCAAGGATTCATGGCGAACCGCGATTACTACGAAATCCTCGGCGTGTCGAAGAGCGCGTCGAAGGACGAAATCAAGAAAGCCTATCGCCGGCTGGCGATGAAGAACCATCCGGACCGCAACCCGGATGACGCCGATGCCGAAGCGCGTTTCAAGGAGGCCTCGGAAGCCTACGAAGTGCTCTCCGACGACCAGAAGCGCCAGACGTATGACCAGTTCGGTCATGCCGGGCTCGGCGGCGCTGCGGGCGGCGGCGGCGGCTTCGGTGGCGCGGGCGCTGGCGGTTTCGGCGATATCTTTGGCGATATCTTTTCCGACATCTTCGGCGGCGGCATGGGCGGCGGCCGTCAGCGTGCCTCGCGCGGCGCCGATCTTCGCTACGATCTGGATCTGGATCTGGAAACCGCCATCGGCGGCGACACGGTCGAAATCCGGATTCCCACGCTCGAGCAGTGCGACGCCTGCGACGGCAGCGGTGCGGAGAAGGATTCGCCGGTCGATACCTGCCCGACCTGCCAAGGCGTCGGTCAGGTGCGTATTCAGCAAGGATTTCTGTCGATCCAGCAAAGCTGCCCGGATTGCCACGGCAGCGGCAAGAAGATCCGCAATCCCTGTCGTAAGTGCGGCGGCGAAGGCCGGGTGCAGTCGTCCAAGACGCTGTCGGTCAAGGTACCGCCGGGCGTGGACAACGGCGATCGCATCCGCTTGTCCGGCGAAGGCGAAGCCGGCGAAATGGGTGGGCCGTCGGGCGATCTGTACGTACAGATCAACGTCAAGCCGCATGAGTTTTTCGAGCGCGACGGCAACAACCTGCACGCCAATGTGCCCGTCGATATGATCACGGCCGCGCTCGGCGGCGAAATCGACGTGCCCACGCTGGATGGCAAGGTCAGCCTGCGTATCCCGGCCGAAACCCAGTCGGGCAAGACGTTCCGTCTGCGCGGCAAGGGGGTGCAGTCGGTACGTACCTCCGCGCCGGGCGATCTGCTGTGCAAGGTATCGGTGGAGACGCCGGTCAACCTCAATGCCAAGCAGAAGAAATTGCTTGAAGAGCTGCGCGAAAGCCTGGAAACCAGCGGTCGCAGCCATAGCCCGGCGACCAGCTCCTGGCTGGACAAGGCCAAGCGTTTCTTTAACGAACACCTCGGCTGAGGCGGTCGAGCGAAAAGGAGGGTGACGTCATGACCACACGTGTGGCGATTAACGGCGCCGCCGGGCGCATGGGCCGGGAACTGATCATTGCCTGTCAGCGCAATGATGCGCTGACCCTGGCGGCGGCTTTCGAAGCACCCGACAGCCCGGCGATCGGCCAGGATGCCGGGCGCCTGGCCACGGGCGAAGACCTCGGCGTGGCGATTGCCAGCGCCGATGATCGCGATGCCTCGGCATTCGATGTGCTGGTCGACTTCACCCGGCCCGAGCCCTGTCTGGCGGCACTCGCCGACTGTGTAGCGGGCAATGCGGCCATGGTCATCGGCACCACCGGTTTTGATGACAGCCAGCTTGCCCAGCTCGACGAGGCGGCCTCCAAGATCGCGCTCGTATTCGCGCCCAACTTCAGTGCCGGCGTGAACTTGACGCTGAAACTCCTTGAAACGGCAGCGAAAGCACTGGGCGACGATTTCGATATCGAAGTCATCGAGGCCCATCATCGCCACAAGGTCGATGCCCCCTCGGGTACCGCACTGCGAATGGGCGAAGTGCTCGCCGATGCCACCGGGCGCGATCTTGACGATTGCGCGGTGTACGCACGTCAGGGCCATACCGGCGAGCGCGAGCGTGGCAGCATCGGTTTTCAGACCATTCGCGGCGGCGACATCGTCGGCGAGCATACGGTGCTGTTTGCCGGCGAGGGCGAGCGCGTCGAGATCACCCACAAGGCCTCGTCGCGTCAGACATTCGCCGGCGGGGCAATGCGCGCGGCCGCCTGGGTCGCCCAGCAGCCGGCCGGGCGCTATGACATGAACGACGTGCTGGGGCTGTCTGCCGACTAAGGAAACTGGCCGCGGGCCATTCAAGCGGCTATAATCCGGCGCCGCCTGCGCCCGACTTCGTTTCGCGAATACCGGTGCGTCCCGAATCCACGAATCCTGGAGGCCCTGTTGCGCCCCAAAGCTGTGCTCGCGCTCGAAGACGGTAGCCTGTTTCACGGTCGTGCAATCGGTGCTCTCGGCACCACGGTGGGTGAGGTCGTATTCAATACGGCCATGACCGGCTACCAGGAGATCCTCACCGATCCCTCCTATCGTCAGCAGATGGTCACGCTGACGTATCCGCATATCGGCAATACCGGTGCCAACCCCGAAGACATCGAGTCCGACCGCGTACAGGCGGCCGGTCTGATCATCCGCGAAGTGCCGCGCGCCCAAAGCAACTGGCGCGCGCGCAGTGGTCTGATCGAATATCTCGAAGACAACGGCGTGGTGGGGATCGGCGATATCGATACCCGTCGCCTGACCCGCGTGCTGCGCGAAAAAGGCGCACAGAACGGTTGTATCGTCGCCGGTGACGATATCGATGTAGACGAAGCGATCGCCCAGGCGCGCGCGTTCGCCGGCCTGAAGGGCGCGGACCTCGCGGCCGATGCCGGCACCACCGAAATCTACGAATGGCGCGAGCCCAGCTGGGTCGGCCCCAACGATTCGCACGCGCCGGCGCCGCCTGCCTACCATGTCGCGGTCTACGACTATGGGGTGAAATACAACATCCTACGCCGGCTGGTGGATTGCGGTGCGAAGGTCACCGTGGTGCCGCCGCGTACGCCGGTGGCCGAGGTGTTGGATATGGGCGTGGACGGCGTGCTGCTGGCCAATGGCCCCGGCGATCCGGAGCCGCTGGATTACGCGATCGCGACCTGTCGTGAGCTTATCGAGCGGGGCTTTCCCACGCTGGGTATCTGTCTGGGCCACCAGATCCTGGGGCTGGCCGCCGGTGGCAAGAGCCTGAAGATGAAGTTCGGCCATCACGGCGCCAACCATCCGGTTCAGGATATCGACACCGGCGAAGTGCTCATTACCAGCCAGAACCACGGCTTTGCCATCGATGAGGCCAGCCTGCCCGAATCCGCGCGGGTCACCCATCGCTCGTTGTTCGACGGCTCTCTACAGGGCATCGAAATTGTCGGCAAGCCGGTGTTTTCGTTCCAGGGCCATCCGGAAGCCAGCCCCGGCCCGCACGACGTGGCACCCATTTTCGATCGCTTCATGCGGGCGATGGGTCAAGGCAAGTCCGACCGCGAATGAACGCGAATGCACGCAAATGAAGAAAGCCTATCGAAACGCGTGATCGGTTGTGCGTTCGAGGTCAGTAATCGATTGGGCGCCGGTTTCTTCGAAAACGCTTATGAAAATGCGCTGGCGGTCGAATTTCGGGCGCAGCGCATCGGCTACGAAAAACAAAAACGATTGGTCGTGACGTACCGCGACGAGATCGTTGGTGAGTATGTAGCGGATATGGTTGTCGACAATCGCTTGATCATCGAGATCAAGGCAGTGAGTTCGATAACGACGGTTCATGAGGCGCAACTCATGAATTATCTCAAGGCGACGCGAATGCCCGTCGGGTTGCTGCTCAATTTTGGAAAGCCCAGGGTTTCGGTAAAAAGACTGGTCAATGACTACGACCCGGGCGCTGCCATATGAATTTTGTCTTATTCGCGTTAATTCGCGTTCATTTGCGGACAGAAACTAGCCATGCCTAAACGCACAGACCTGAAAAGCATCCTCGTTATCGGCGCCGGCCCGATCGTGATCGGCCAAGCCTGCGAGTTCGACTACTCGGGCATGCAGGCCTGCAAGGCGCTCAAGGACGAGGGCTTTCGCGTCATCCTGGTGAACTCGAATCCGGCCACGATCATGACTGACCCGGAAACGGCGGACGCGGTCTATATCGAGCCGATTACCTGCGCCACGGTCGAGCGCATCATCGAAGCCGAAAAGCCCGATGCATTGCTGCCCACGATGGGTGGCCAGACCGCGCTCAACTGCGCGCTGGATCTGTATAACGCCGGGGTGCTCGCCAAGCACGGCATCGAAATGATCGGCGCCACTCAGGAAGCCATCGACATGGCCGAAGATCGCAGCGCCTTCCGGCGCGCGATGACCGAAATCGGTCTGGCCACGCCCGAATCCGCGGTCGTGCATACGATGGACGAAGGCATCGAGGTGCAGGCCCGCATCGGTTTCCCGATCATCATGCGGCCGTCCTTCACCCTGGGCGGCACCGGGGGCGGTATCGCCTACAACCGCGAGGAGTTCGAAGATCTGCTCTCGCGCGGGCTGGAACTGTCGCCGACCAACGAAGTGCTGCTCGAACAGAGCGTGCTCGGCTGGAAGGAATACGAGATGGAGGTGGTGCGCGATCACGCGGACAACTGCATCATCATCTGTGCGATCGAGAACCTCGACGCGATGGGTGTCCACACCGGCGACTCGATCACCGTCGCCCCCGCCCAGACGCTGACCGATCGCGAATACCAGGTCATGCGCGACGCCTCGCTGGCCTGTCTGCGCAAGATCGGTGTGGATACCGGCGGCTCGAACGTGCAGTTCGCAATCAATCCGGCCGACGGCAAGATGATCATCATCGAGATGAATCCGCGCGTATCGCGCTCGTCGGCACTGGCCTCCAAGGCCACCGGCTTTCCCATTGCCAAGATCGCGGCCAAGCTCGCAGTGGGCTATACGCTCGACGAGCTGGATAACGAAATCACCGGCGGTGCCACGCCGGCCTCGTTCGAGCCGTCGATCGACTATGTCGTCACCAAGATGCCGCGCTTCACCTTCGAGAAGTTTCCGGCCGCCGACAACCGTCTGACCACGCAGATGAAATCCGTGGGCGAGGCGATGGCGATCGGGCGCAGCTTTCAGGAGTCGCTGCAGAAGGCCATGCGCAGCCTGGAAATCGGTTCGGACGGCTTCGAACCCAAGCTCGAGGATCTGGCCAGTGATGCGGCCAAGGACACGCTGCGCGCCGAGCTGTCGACCCCGCGTGCCGAGCGGCTGTGGTATGTCGGCGATGCCTTCCGGGCGGGCTTCAGCCTGGACGAAGTCCATCGTCTGACCCATATCGACCCCTGGTTCCTCGACCAGATCGAAGAGCTGATCGCCATGGAAGGCGCGCTGGCGCAATCCACGCTGGGCGATCTCGATGCCGATACGCTGCGTGCCTACAAGCGCAAGGGCTTTTCCGACCTGCGTCTGGCCACGCTGCTGGGCTGTGATGAATTCGCGGTACGTCGCGCGCGGCTGAAGAACAATATCGTGCCGGTCTACAAGCGGGTCGATTCCTGTGCGGCGGAATTCCCCACCGCGACCGCCTATCAATACTCCTCCTACGACGAGGAGTGCGAGGCCAACCCCTCGAATCGCGACAAGATCATGGTGCTCGGCGGCGGGCCCAACCGGATTGGTCAGGGCATCGAGTTCGATTACTGCTGCGTGCACGCGGCGCTTGCCATGCGCGAAGACGGCTACGAGACCATCATGGTCAACTGCAATCCGGAAACCGTCTCCACCGACTACGACACCTCGGACCGGCTCTATTTCGAGCCGCTGACCTTCGAGGACGTGATGTCGATCATCGATGTCGAGCAGCCCAAGGGCGTGATCGTGCAGTACGGCGGTCAGACGCCCTTGAAACTTGCGCGTCGCCTGGAAGCCGCGGGCGCGCCGATCATCGGCACCACCCCGGATTCGATCGACCTGGCCGAGGATCGCGATCGCTTTCTCAACCTGGTCAACAAGCTCGGCCTCAAGCAGCCCGCCAACCGCAGTGCGCGCTCCGAAGCCGAGGCCATGCGTTTGGCCGAGGAAGTGGGCTTTCCCATGGTCGTACGCCCGTCGTACGTGTTGGGTGGCCGGGCGATGGAAATCGTCTACGAGCCGGAGGATCTGCAGCGCTATATGACCGCCGCGGTCAAGGTCTCGCCGGATTCGCCGGTATTGCTGGATCGCTTCCTGGAAGACGCGATCGAGCTGGATGTGGATGCCATCTGTGACGGCACCGATGTGTTCATCGGCGGCATCATGGAACATATCGAGCAGGCCGGCGTGCATTCCGGCGACTCGGCCTGTTCGCTGCCGCCGTACAGTCTCGGCGCCGAGGTGCTCGACGAAGTACGCCGTCAGACCGCCGCGCTCGCGCGCGGGTTGTCGGTGGTCGGCCTGATGAACGTCCAGTTCGCCATTCGCGGCGGCGAGGTCTATCTGCTGGAGGTCAATCCGCGCGCCTCGCGCACGGTGCCGTTCGTGTCCAAGGCCACGGGCGTGCCGCTGGCCAAGATTGCGGCGCGTTGCATGGCCGGACAGACGCTGGCCGAGCAGAAGATCGGCGCCGAGCGCAAGATCACGCATTTCGCGGTCAAGGAAGCGGTGTTCCCGTTCTCCAAGTTTCCGACCGTCGACCCCTTGCTCGGCCCGGAAATGAAATCCACCGGCGAGGTCATGGGCGTGGGCCGGACCTTTGGCGAGGCTTTTGCCAAGTCGCAGCTGGCCGGCGGCGTGGGCCTGCCGGAAAGCGGCACCGCGCTGATTACAGTGCGTGACGGCGACAAGCCGCATGCGGTCAAGCTCGCGCGCGAGCTCGCCGAGGCCGGCTTTGGCATCGTCGCCACGCGCGGCACGGCGAGTGCGATCAGCGAAGCGGGCGTGGCTTGCACGGTGGCCAACAAGGTCAAGGAAGGCCGCCCGCATATCGTCGACATGATAAAGAACGGCGAAATCCAGCTGGTGGTCAATACCACCGAGGGCAAGCGCGCGATCGAGGAATCACGCTCGATCCGGATCACGGCCTTGCGCTACAAGGTGGCCTACTTCACCACCATCGCCGGCGCCCAGGCCAGCTGTACCGCGCTCACCGACGGGCGCGCGGCTCAGGTGTATTCGCTGCAATCGATTCAGGCCGCGATCCCGGCGTAACTCAGGCGCGGCGCGCGTGTTCGCGTGTTGCGCCGCCTTTTCAGGCCTCGGCGATCTTGCGGCGATCGGGCGATCGACTGGGCGCAGGCCGGGGCGGGCCGAAAAAAATCGGCGAACCCGTTATAATGCGCACAAACCAAAACTCTGACTGAAGCCATTAGCGACCAAAATTCTGCAAACGACGTCCGGTTTCGTCCGCCTCGCAAGGAAGACGGTGCCGGTATTCTTCGCCTCGTGCACGATCTCGGCGTGCTCGATGTCAATTCGGCCTACGCCTATATGCTTATCGGCGAACACCACGCCGATACCAGCGTAGTCGCCGAGATCGACGGCGAACTGGTCGGGTTCATCACCGCCTATATCCTGCCGGCGCACCCCGACATCGTATTCGTCTGGCAGGTGGGTGTGGCCGAAGCCGGTCGCGGACGCGGTCTGGCTACGCGCATGCTCTTCGAGATCCTCGCGCGTGACGCTTGCCAGAACGTGCGCTATCTCGATACCACCATCGGGCCCAGCAACGATCCCTCGATTGCCTTGTTCCGCGGTCTGGCCCGTCGTCTGGAAACCGACGTTGCCGAAAACGAGCTGTTTTCCAGCGAGATGTTCGGCGATTTCGACGACGAGCCCCACGAGCCCGAGATCCTGTTTCGGATCGGCCCGTTCGACCGCGCCCGCGTGATCGCGCACCACAGCGAATAAGATCGCCAGGCCGCTTGCCATACGGCCGCCGCTCACCGATTATCCGAGCAAAAGCTCAGGAGCAGTTATGGAAATCATCAATCGTCTTGAATCCGAAGTCCGCGGCTATGTCCGTTCCTTTCCCAAGGTATTCACCTGGGCCAAAGGCAACCGCATGAAAGCCGAGGACGGCAGCGAGTATCTCGACTTCTTCTCCGGCGCTGGCGCGCTCAACTATGGTCACAACGACGAGACCATGAAGGCCGCGCTGATCGAATACATCCAGTCGGACGGTGTGACCCACGGTCTGGACATGGCCACCGCCGAGAAGATCCGGTTCCTCGAAACCTTCGAGAACGTGATCATGAAACCGCGCGGCATGGAGTACAAAATCCAGTTCCCGGGGCCGACCGGCACCAACGCAGTGGAAGCCGCGCTCAAGATCGCGCGCAAGGTCAAGAAGCGCCCGGGCGTGCTGTTCTTCACCAACGGCTATCACGGCATGACACTGGGCGCCCTGTCGGTCACCGGTAACGCCTCCAAGCGTGGCGGCGCGGGTGTTGCCATGCCTGGCACCACCCCGTTGCCTTACTGCGGCTATTTCGGTGAAGACCGTGATACCGCCGACGACCTCAAGGCCCTGCTGGAAAACAGCTCCAGCGGTCTGGAAAAGCCCGCGGCGGTGATCGTGGAAACGGTACAGGGCGAGGGCGGCATCAACGTCGCCAGCTTCGAATGGCTCAAGAAGATCGAACAGCTCTGCCACGAGCACGACATGCTGTTCATCGTCGACGATATTCAGGCGGGCGTGGGCCGTACCGGTCCGTTCTTCTCCTTCGAGCCGGCCGGCATCAAGCCGGACATCATCACCGTGTCCAAATCGCTGTCGGGCTACGGCCTGCCGCTGGCGATCACCATGATCCGTCCGGACCTGGATATCTGGAGCCCGGGCGAGCACAACGGCACCTTCCGCGGCTTCAATCATGCGTTCGCGACCGCGATCGCCGCGCTGGAAACCTACTGGAGCGACGACCAGCTCGAAAAGGAAACCCTGCGCAAGAGCGAAATCATCAAGCAGCGTCTTAACGCGATGGTGGATGCACAGCCGTCCTTCGAGGCCGAAATTCGCGGGCGCGGGTTCTTCATCGGCATGGATTGTGCCCAGGCCGAGCTGGCTGACGAGATTGCCGGCGAGTGTTTCGAGAACGGCCTGATCCTGGAAACGGCCGGTGCCGACGACAATGTCATGAAAGTCATGCCGCCGTTGATCAGCAGCGACGAAGACATCGCCGAAGGCCTGGATATCATCGAAAAGGCCCTGGCCACGGTGCTCGAACGCCACGGCCTGCTCAACAGCGCGGCCTGATCATTCGTTTGCCCTGCAATCTGCAGTCTATGCTGTAGGATGCAGGGGTGTAGATCATCACAAGACGCAAGGAGTCTTATATGAAGATTGTGCGTACCGAAGACCTGCGTGGCACCGACCGCGAAGTCATCAGCCCGGACGGCTGGACCAGCGTGCGCTGGTTGCTCAAGAGCGACGGCATGGGGTTTTCGTTCCACGAAACCACCTTCCCGCCGGGCCTGGAATTCGACATGTGGTACAAGTACCACCTCGAAGCGGTGTTCTGCTACAAGGGCGAGGGCACGATCGTCAATCGCGATACCGGCGAAG
Organism: Salinisphaera sp. S4-8; assembly: GCF_040361235.1. Classification (NCBI taxonomy): domain Bacteria; kingdom Pseudomonadati; phylum Pseudomonadota; class Gammaproteobacteria; order Salinisphaerales; family Salinisphaeraceae; genus Salinisphaera; species Salinisphaera sp. S4-8. The sequence goes on from NZ_APNF01000008.1 coordinate 143,682, forward strand.
AACACAAGATCGAGCCGGGTACCGTGTATGCGCTGGATAACCACGACAAGCATACGCTCAAGGCCAAGACCGAAATGAAGCTGGTCTGTGCCTTCAACCCGCCGGTCACCGGTCGTGAGATCCACGACGAAGACGGCGCCTACGTGCCGCCGGAAGACTGATCGCAGCGCCTTTTCATCTGCGATGAATGAAAAAAGCCCCGGTCGCCAGACCGGGGCTTTTTTGTGCCCATTCGCTGCGCGCGCCCGGGTTTACACGGTCAGGCCACCGATCAGCGCGCCGAGCAGCAGCGGCAGACTCTGCACCACGATCAGAATGAATAACCCGGCGCTGGCGATCATGCCGATGATGGGCAAACCGATCAGCGCGCCGGAAAGCCCCACCAGCACGAAGCACAACACCGCAGCGGGCAACAGCGCTGCCAGCAGTCCGCGCGAGGCGCTGCCTGCCGTACGCCCGCCGACGAAACCGGCGACCAGCGGCCCCACCAATGGTAGCCAGAACAGTAGTAGGGAGAGAACGGCCATCCAGATCATGGCCATGACGATACTGCCTTGTTTCATGCGCTTCTTTTTCCTTTCCTTGATGGACGCGTGCCGGTCAAAACCGGACAATGACGCCGATTATCGCATTTGAGCGCCAATCGCCATGAATCGTTATAGCCTCGACAACTACGAGCGCCCTGAACTCGAGCCGCCGCAAAGCGACGAGAAGCTGCTCATGCATTCCTGCTGCGCGCCCTGTGCCGGCGAAGTGCTGGCTGCGGTCAAGGCCTCCGGCATCGATGTCACGGTGTATTTCTACAACCCGAATATCCATCCGGTGCAGGAATACGAGATGCGCAAGGCCGAGGACATGCGCTACTGCGAACAGCTCGGCATCCCCCATATCGATGGTGATTACGATACCGACAACTGGTTCGACCGTATTCGCGGGCTGGAAAACGAGCCCGAACGCGGTCGCCGGTGTACGGTGTGTTTCGACATGCGCTTCGAACGCACCGCCTTGTATGCCGCCGAACACGGCTATGGCCTGGTGTCGAGCACGCTGGGCATTTCGCGCTGGAAGAACATGGCCCAGATCAACGAAGCCGGCGTACGTGCGGCCAACCGCTACGACGGTGTGACCTACTGGACACTGAACTGGCGCAAGCAGGGCGGGGCCGCGCGCATGATCGAGATCGCCAAGCGCGAGGCCTTCTATCAGCAGGAATACTGCGGCTGTGTGTATAGCCTGCGCGATACCAACCGCCACCGCACGGCAAGTGGTCGTCCGCGTATTCAGAAAGGCATCAAGTTCTACGGTCGCGAGGCCATTCGCAGCGCGAATGTGCCCGGCCGCGGAGAATATCCGACCCTCGACCGGGGCTCGGACTGATGACCCGGTTCTGGCGGCGCCGATGCGCGATGCCATGCTCCGATCGAAGCCGTTAGAGGCGATTATAATCACGCCATGAGTCGCCCCCACGTGCATTCCGCCGCTGCGCACCGCCAGGCGCGTTCGGATTTCAGCGCCAAGCGCCGTGCGACGATCGTCGGCGCGTTGGTCAATCTGCCGTTGGCGCTGATCAAGATCGTGGTCGGCGTGATCGGCCATTCGCAATCGCTGATTGCCGACGGCGTGCATTCGGCGGCCGATCTGATCAGCGACGCGGTGGTGCTCGGCGCGGTGCAGATGGGCATGCAGCAAGCTGATCGCGACCATCCGTATGGACATGCGCGCATGGAAACGGCTGCCACATCGCTGGTGTCGCTGTTTCTCCTGCTGACCGCGGGAGCGCTCGCCTACGACGGTATTCGCCATCTGGCCAGCGAGCAGGCCGGCACACCGCCCGGCATGCTCGCGCTGGCGGTCGCGTTGTTATCGCTGGTGCTCAAGGAGGCGCTGTTCTGGTACACGCTGCGTATCGCACGCCGGGCCAAGTCGCAGCTGATCGAGGCCAACGCCTGGCATCATCGTAGCGACGCGCTGTCGTCGATCGCGGCACTTGTGGCCATCGGCGGCGCGATGCTGGGCTACCCGGCCCTGGATGCGCTGGGCGCGATTCTCATCGGCCTGATGCTTGCGTTCATCGGCGTACGTTATGGCTGGCAGAGTTTTCGCGAACTGGTGGATACCGGGCTCAAGGCAGACCGTATTCAGGTGGTACGCGATCAGATCGCGACCGTACCCGGGGTGCGGCACATGCGGCGCCTGCGTACGCGCACAATGGGCGGGCATGACGCGTTTGCCGATGTCGGCGTGTTTGTCGATCCGTACGTGAGCCTGACCGAGGCCCATCGCATCAGCGAGGCGATTACCTCACGGCTGGTACGCCATGTCGACGAGATCGCGGATATCTGCGTACATATCGAGCCGGACGGCCATGCCGATTCCGACGCAGCGCATGCACTGCCACTGCGCGAACAGATCCTGCCGGAACTGGAAAGCGCCTGGGCGGACTTGCCCGCAGCGGGCGAAATCCAGCGTGTGACGCTGCATTACCTGGACGACGTGATCGAGGTCGAGATTCAGCTACCGCTGGCACGTGTGCCGTTTCACGAACGCGACCAAGCGGCCTTCGATACGGTCGCCCGCGATATGCCCGCGATTGCGGAAATCCGGCTGCTCTACGGTGCACCGCAGCGTACGCCGCGCCGCGAGTGATCGCGCCAGGAAGATGACGTCCGCGAATGAACGCAAATAAACGCAAATAAGGCAGGAACACAGGGCGCGGACGGTCGCGAGGTGCGCGGCGAGCGCTCAAGCCTTATGTTGATTTTTGTCCATAATCAAGCGTAACGCAGCCGCTGTGGTGAAATAGCCCGCTGCACAAACCGTCTTGCATTCGCGTTTATTGGCGTTCATTTGCGGACCGTTTTACTTCCTTGAAAACAAGAACCGCAGGTTACACAGCGGGCGTTTGGTGTCCCGACGCTAATAGGCGAATTCGGTGAACACCGGGTCGACCGATTCATTCCATCGGCCGGCATACAGATCGAGCAGTGTTTCGGCAGGCGTTACGCCGGTTTCGGCGATTTCGGCCAGCTGGTCGAGATACATGCGTTCGTCGCGGTCCTGGCTATCCAGGCGCGCTCGGCGTTCGAGCCCGCCTTGGGCGATGGCGACGACTTCGCGGGCGATATCCTGCAACGTGCCGTCGCGAAACGGCGTTTTTAGCCCGTAGACGGGGGCGTCGCGGCGCAGACGGTTGCGTTCTTCCGCAGTGAAATCGCAACACAGCTGCCAGGCAGCATCCAGGGCTTCGCTGTCGTAACACAGCCCGGCCCAGAGCGCGGGCAGCGCGCACAGCCGGCGCCAGGGCCCGCCATCCGCGCCACGCATTTCCATGAAACGCTTGAGTCGCACCTCGGGGAACAGCGTGGTCAGATGATCATCCCAGTCGGACAAAGTCGGCAATTCGCCAGGCAGGGCGGGCAGCTTGCCGGCCAGAAAATCCCGGAAGGACTGGCCGGAGGCGTCGATATAACGCCCGTCGCGATAGACGAAATACATGGGCACGTCGAGCGCATATTCGATATAGCGCTCGAAGCCCATATCGTCGTCGAACACCCAGTCGAGCATACCGGAGCGATCGTTATCGGTATCGGTCCAGATCTGGCTGCGATACGACACGAAACCGTTGGGCTTGCCTTCGGTAAACGGCGAGTTGGCGAACAATGCCGTAGCCACCGGTTGCAAGGCCAGGCCGACCCGGAATTTCTGCACCATATCGGCTTCCGAGCCGTAGTCGATATTCACCTGTACGGTGGATGTGCGCAGCATCATGTCCAGGCCGAGCGTGCCGACCTTGGGCATATAGGCTTTCATGATCTCGTAGCGCTGCTTGGGCATCCACGGACAATCCGCGCGTGCCCATTTCGGCTGAAAACCCAGGCCGAGCAGGCCGACGTTCATTTCCGCGGCGACTTCCTTGACCTGTTTCAGGTGCACATGAATTTCGTCGCAGGTTTCGTGCACGGTATCCAGCGGCGCGCCGGCGAGTTCGAGCTGGCCGCCGGGTTCGAGCGTGATATGGCAACGCCCGAGTTCAAGCGCCACGAGCTTGTCGTTTTCGGTCATCGGCTGCCAGCCGAAGCGTTGCAGTTTTTCCAGGAAGGTCTGGATGCCGCGCTCGCCTTCATAGGGCAGGGGCCGGAGCGTGTCGCGGTCGAACACGAATTTCTCGTGCTCGGTGCCCAGGCGCCAACGGCTCGGCGGCTTACAGGCGTTTTCGAAATATTCGATGAGCTGGCGACGATCCGTGATCGTCGCGCCGCCGGATTGCGAAGGCGCCGACATGGACTCTCCAATCGGTCATGAGCGCGGCCAGAACACGCGCTTCATGCTGCAGTCTGAATTTGGCGCATGGTAACGTTAAAAGCCGCGTTCCGGGATAGTTGGCGAATGCAATCAATACATGGCCTGCGTTGGCGCGCATGGCGGCGTGTGCTCGCGCCGGTTTCCTGCGCGTATCCGCGCGTCGCCGCGAGGAGTTCACGATGAGTACGGCGATCCTGAAATCCAGCCATATCGAGGCGCTGTTTCGGCTCACCCGTCTGCACAAGCCGATCGGTATCTTCCTGGTGGTCTGGCCCATGCTCTGGGCGCTGTGGCTGGCGGCGGGTGGCGTGCCCGATCTGTGGGTGTTGTGCGTTTTCGTGCTCGGCGCGATTCTCATGCGCTCGGCCGGTTGTGTCATCAACGATTTCGCTGATCGCAAGATCGACGGTCACGTAAAACGCACGCGCGAGCGGCCGTTGGCCACCGGCGAGATCAGTTCACGCGAGGCGCTCGTCCTGTTTGCCGTGCTGTGTCTGGCCGCCTTCGCGCTGGTGCTTACGCTCAATGGTCTGACCATCGCCATGGCGTTCGTGGGCGCGGGGCTGGCCGTGCTGTACCCGTTCACCAAACGCATGACCCACTGGCCGCAGATGTTTCTGGGCGCGGCCTTTGGCTGGGCCGTGCCCATGGCATTCGCGGCTCAGGCCGGCGGCGTGCCGTGGGGTGGCTGGCTGCTGTTCGTGGCCACGCTTATCTGGGCGCTGGTCTACGACACCTTCTATGCCATGGTCGATCGCGACGACGATCTCAAGATCGGGGTGAAATCCACCGCCATTCTCTGGGGCCGCTACGACCGCGCGGTGATCGGCGTGTTCCAGCTACTGTTTTTCGCGCTGCTGGTTGGCGTGGGGCGGGCGTTCGAGCTGGGCGCGCTGTACTACCTGGGGCTGGCCTGTGGCGCGCTGATGGCGGTCTACCATCAATGGCTTGCGCGTAATCGTGGTCGCGACGCCTGTTTTCGTGTGTTCATGCAGCACAACATTCTCGGCGGCGTCATTTTCGCCGGCGTTGTAGCGGATCTGGCCATCCGCTAGGGTGCGAAACGCATCCCGGCGCAGTCGGCGCTGACGATAAGCGCTGTTACTGGCGTCTCGTCGTCACGCGCGCCTGAGCCTCAGACGCTCGAACTTGTCGACCCATTCACCGAATCCGACCGGAACCTGCTATGAGCAACGCCGAGCTGATTGCGCGCGATTTGAACGTCGTGTGGCATCCCTGTACCCAGATGAAGGATACCGAGGCCATGCCACCGGTCCCGATCAAGCGCGGCGAGGGCGTCTGGCTGGAGGATTTCGACGGTAATCGCTATATCGACGCGGTGAGTTCGTGGTGGGTCAATATCTTCGGCCATGCCAACCCGGCCATCAACGACCGCATCAAGACGCAACTGGATACGCTCGAACACGTCATGCTCGCCGGGTTCTCGCACGAACCGGCCGTCGAACTGGCCGAACGCCTGGTCGCGCTCACGCCGGCCGGCTTGACCCGTGCCTTCTATGCCGACAACGGCTCGGCGGCGGTCGAGGTCGCGCTCAAGATGAGCTTTCATTACTGGCGCAATACCGGCCACGGCGAAAAGACGCGCTTCATCAATCTGTCCAACAGCTATCACGGCGAAACGCTGGGCGCGCTCGCGGTCGGCGATGTCGATCTCTATAAAAAGACCTACGAGCCGCTATTGCTCAAACCGCTGACTGCACGCTCGCCGGATTGCTACGAGCGGGAACCGGGCGTGAGCTGGGAAGCACACAGCCGCGCCGTGTTTGCCGACATGGAAGCGCTGTTGGCCGAGCACGCGCACGAAACCTGTGCGGTGATCGTCGAGCCGCTGTTGCAGTGCGCCGGCCATATGCGCATGTATCACCCGGTCTATCTGGAATTGTTACGCGAGGCCTGTACGCGCTACGGCGTGCATCTGATTGCCGACGAGATCGCGGTCGGTTTCGGGCGTACGGGCACGCTGTTTGCCTGCGAACAGGCCGGCGAGGCCGGGATTTCGCCGGATTTCATGTGTCTGTCCAAGGGGTTGACCGCAGGCTATCTGCCGCTGTCGATCACCATGACCACCGACGATATCTACAACGCCTTCTACGACGACTACGCCAACCTGACCGCGTTTTTGCACTCGCATTCCTATACCGGCAACCCGCTGGCCTGCGCGGCGGCACTGGCCACACTCGACGAATTCGAACGCCGCGACCAGATCGCGGTCAACCGCGGGCTGGCCGAGCATATGGCCGCGGCCGTCGCGCCACTGGTCGATCATCCCAATGTGGCCGAGGTTCGCCAGACCGGTATGGTGCTGGCCATTGAAATGGTGGCCGACAAGGCCACGAAAACGCCGTTCGACTGGCGCGAACGCCGCGGCATTCAGGTTTATCGGCATGCGTTGAGCCAGGGCGCGCTGCTGCGACCGCTGGGCGATGTGATCTATTTCATGCCGCCCTACGTGATCACGCCGGAACAGATCGCGCATCTAGGCACGGTCGCTGCACAAGGCATCGAACGCGCCGTCTCGACTTGAGCCGAAAGCGCTGCTAGCCTGACCCTATCCGGTTTATACCGGCCCAGACACAACCGATTCTTGCATCCGCAACAGAAACGGTCGCCGAAACGGCGGCCGTTTTGTTTTCGGGTGTGCTGTTTTCCAAGGTGGAGTGATGGACAAGACACCGCTGACGCAGAACGGCGCCGACGCGCTGCGCGACGAACTCAAGCGACTCAAGAAAACCGAGCGGCCGCGCATTGTGGCCGCGATCGAGGAAGCGCGCGCGCATGGCGATCTCAAGGAGAACGCCGAGTACCACGCGGCCAAGGAAGAGCAGGGCTTCAACGAAGGCCGGATCAACGAAATCGAATCCAAGCTCGCCACCGCGCAGATCATCGATGTGGCCCGCGTGGGTGCACAGGCGAATGGGCGCGTGGTTTTTGGTGCAACGCTCGACCTGGCCGACGAGGACAGTGGCGAGGAATTCACCTATCAGATCGTTGGCGAGGACGAGGCCGATATCAAGAAAGGCCTGCTGTCGTTCGCCTCGCCGATCGCGCGGGCGCTGATCGGCAAGACCGAGGGCGACGTGGTGGATATCGATGTGCCCGGCGGCCGCCGTACACTCGAAATCGTCGAGGTTCGTTATATCTGATCGGCCGCGCCGATACGGCCCGCCCGCCGGTTGGATGACCCGCGGGCGGGGTTTGCGACGGCGTAGGGACTACGCTTTCTCGGGATTGGGGCGATACAGTGTCGCGGTGCGCCCGATCTGTTGGACACAGGCGGCGTCCAGGCGCTGGCAGACCTGTTCGACTTCACCGCGCCGATCCTGTTTGTCGTCGGTGGCCAGCTTGATCTTGACCAGTTCGTGATCGAACAGGGCGCGGTCGATTTCGGCCAGCACCGGCTCGCTCAAACCGGCCGCGCCGGTTTGCACCACCGGCTTGAGATGATGGGCCTGTTTCTTGAGTGCGCGCCGCTCGGCGGCATCGAGATCTGGGGACATTGGCGGTTTCACGATCGCTGGCTTGAAAACAGCGCAACAGTATACGACCCATGAGCAAGCGCAGCGATACACGCCGATGGCTGGACAAGCACCGCAACGACCCGTACGTGCGGGCTGCGCAAAAGGATAACTACCGTTCGCGCGCGGTCTACAAGCTGGCCGAGGTCGACGAACGCGATTCCCTGCTCAAGTCCAAGCACTGTATTGTCGACCTGGGCGCGGCGCCGGGCGGATGGAGCCAGTATTGTCGGCGGCAGCGCCCGCAGGCGCGGGTCGTCGCACTGGACCGCCTGGACATGGATCCGATCGACGGCGTGGATTTTCTGAAGGTCGATTTTGCCGAGCAGGCCGGGGTGGATACGCTGCTGGATACGCTGGGCAGCGACCGTGTCGATCTTGTACTTTCGGACATGGCCCCCAATTTGACAGGGATCATGGTGGCCGACCAGGCCGGTGTGATGCAGTTGGCCGAACTCGCACTGGATCTGTGCGCGTCGGTACTCGATGCCGATGGCGATCTGTTCATCAAGGTGTTTCAGGGCGAGGGCTTCGATGAAATGCTGGTCGACATGCGAAAACGCTTTCGGCGTGTGGCGGTGCGCAAGCCCAAGGCTTCGCGCGATGCCAGCCGCGAAATGTATCTGCTGGGCCAGGGCTGGCGTATATAGGCACTGGGTAAAGCAGCGGGCCGACAGGCCGATTGTTTATACTGTTCGGCAGAACACGCCGGACGCCAATCATACGACCGCCGGATCGCGGTCGAGGATGTAGATCTTGAACGAACTAGCTAAGAATCTGCTGTTGTGGGTCGTGATCGCACTCGTGCTCATGAGTGTGTTTTCGAGCTTCGCGCCATCGGCATCGAGCGCCAACGAGGTGTCGTACTCGCATTTTCTCGATCAGGTCGAGAATGGCAGCGTTTCGCAGGTCCATATCGAGGATCAGCGGATTCGTGGTCAGCTCAAGTCCGGGCAGAAGTTCGCGACCTACAGTCCGGAGTCCGATAACAAGGCCATGATCGGCACGCTGCGCGAGCATGACGTAGAGATCGTCGGTGAACCGGAGGACCAGGGCTCGTTCCTCAAGCAGATCCTCATTTCCTGGTTCCCCTTCCTGCTGTTGATCGGCGTCTGGATCTATTTCATGCGCCAGATGCAGGGCGGCGGTGGTGGCCGCGGCGCGATGTCCTTCGGCAAGTCCAAGGCGCGCATGATGCAGGCCGACCAGGTCAAGATCACCTTCGCTGACGTCGCCGGCGTGGAAGAAGCCAAGTCCGAGGTGCAGGAGTTGGTGGAATTTTTGTCCGAGCCGGGCAAGTTCCAGCGCGTGGGCGGCAAGATCCCGCGTGGCGTGCTCATGGTCGGCTCGCCGGGTACCGGTAAGACGCTGCTGGCCAAGGCAATCGCCGGCGAGGCGGGCGTGCCGTTCTTCTCGATCTCGGGTTCCGACTTCGTGGAAATGTTCGTGGGCGTGGGCGCGTCGCGTGTTCGTGACATGTTCGAACAGGCCAAGAAGCAGTCGCCCTGCATCATCTTCATCGACGAAATCGACGCGGTCGGCCGCCAGCGTGGTGCCGGCCTGGGCGGCGGCCACGACGAGCGTGAACAGACGCTCAACCAGCTGCTGGTCGAAATGGACGGTTTCGAAGGCAGCGAAGGCGTGATCGTGATCGCGGCCACCAACCGGCCCGACGTGCTCGACCCCGCGCTGCTGCGCCCCGGTCGTTTCGACCGTCAGGTGGTGGTGCCGCTGCCGGACGTGCGCGGGCGCGAGCAGATCCTGAAAGTGCACATGAAGAATGTGCCCATTCACGACAACGTGAAGGCATCGGTGATCGCGCGTGGTTGCCCGGGCTTTTCCGGTGCGGATCTGGCCAACCTCGTCAACGAGGCCGCGCTGTTCGCCGCGCGTGCGAACAAGAAGCTGGTGGTCCAGGAGGATTTCGAGCGCGCCAAGGACAAGATCATGATGGGCGCCGAGCGCAAATCCATGGTCATGACCGAGGACGAAAAACGCCTGACCGCCTATCACGAGGCCGGCCACGCCATCATCGGCCTGACCGTGCCCCAGCACGATCCGGTGCACAAGGTCACCATCGTGCCGCGCGGCCGGGCGCTGGGCGTGACCATGTTCCTGCCGGAAGAGGATCGCTACAGCTATTCCAAGCAGCGTTTGATCAGCCAGATCTGCACGCTCTACGGCGGCCGTCTGGCCGAGGAGATCATCTTCGGCAAGGAAGCGGTCACCACGGGGGCCTCGAACGATATCGAGCGTGTGACCGAAATCGCCCGCAACATGGTCACGAAGTGGGGTCTGTCCGATCGTCTCGGGCCGATCGCCTACGATACGGAAGACAATCAGCCGTTTCTGGGCAAGGCCGCGACGCAGTCGAGCGGTATCTCCGACGAAACGGCGCATGCCATCGACAAGGAAATCCGTTCCATCATCGACGGCTGCTACGAGCGCGCCAAGCAGATCCTCGAAGATCATATGGACAAGCTGCATCTGATGTCGGATGCGCTCATGAAGTATGAAACCATCGATCGCAAGCAGATCGACGAGATCATGCAGGGCCGCGAGCCCGGCCCGCCGGAGAGTTGGGACGATTCGGATACGCCGAATTCCGGCGGCGGCAATGCGCCGACGGCGAGCAGCCCCGATTCGGGCAAGTCTTCCGACAGTCAGGACAGCGACGACAAGGGTGTGCCGAGCCCGGCCCACCATCGCGAGTCCTGATCGCGGGCTTTAACTGGACGGGCCGGCAGTCTGCATCTGCCGGCCTTTCTGTTTAGAATCAGATAAATGCTTTGTATTTCTCATCGCCTTTGTCACGCTGCGCGGGTGTCGTCGTGCAGTTGAGTGGCCGCGATCGAACGCTGGATCTGACCCGGCCCGCGGTGATGGGCATTCTCAATGTCACGCCGGATTCGTTTTCCGATGGCGGCGCCTATGTGGAAACCGATCGCGCGATCGCTCATGCCCTGGCCATGGCCGGGCAGGGGGCTGCCATTATCGATATTGGCGGCGAGTCCACGCGCCCCGGCGCGGCGCCGGTCGACGAGGACGAGGAGCTCGCACGCGTGCTACCGGTCATCGAAGGCCTGCGTGCGCAAAGCGACGTCTTCATTTCCGTGGATACGATCAAGGCGCGGGTAATGCGCGAAGCCTGTGCGGCCGGCGCCGACATGATCAACGATGTCATGGCCTTGCAGGCGCCAGGGGCGATCGAGGCGGCACGCGACAGCGGTGCGGCGGTGTGTCTGATGCATATGCAGGGCGAGCCGCGCACCATGCAGTCCGCGCCCGCGTATGGCGATGTGGTCGCCGAGGTGCGTGACTTCTTGCAGGCCCGTGTCGAAGCCTGCCAGGCGGCCGGAATCGACAGGAATCGAATCTGTCTGGACCCCGGTTTCGGCTTTGGCAAGACGCTCGAACACAATCTCGAGCTCATGCGCCGTCTGAATGCCTTTGTCGCGTGCGACCTGCCGGTACTCGTGGGCGTGTCGCGCAAGTCCATGTTCGTGAAGCTGCATGGGCATGACGATATGGATAGTCGTATTCATGCCAGCGTCACCGCGGCCTTCTGGGCCGTGACCCAGGGCGCGCGTATCATTCGCAGCCACGACGTGGCGCGAACAGTCGAGGCGCTGACGCTTGCCTCGGCGCTGACCGATAGCCCGTAAATCAAGAAAGGAAGACGCGATCGTGGCGCAGCGATATTTTGGAACGGACGGTATTCGCGGTGAGGTGGGCGAGTCGCCGCTGACACCGGATTTCGCGCTCAAACTGGGCTGGGCTGCCGGGCGCGTACTCGTGCGCCGACTCGGCGAACGCGGCGTGCCGGAAAGCGCCGGTGAGCGCGCCCAGGTGTTGATCGGCAAGGACACCCGCCTGTCTGGCTATATGTTCGAATCCGCCCTCGAGGCGGGTTTTGCCGCCGCGGGCGTGGATGTGCTGCTGGTGGGACCGTTGCCCACGCCGGCGATCGCCTATCTGGCGCGCACCTTTCGTGCGGGCGCGGGCGTGGTCATCAGCGCGTCTCACAACCCTTTTTCCGATAACGGTTTCAAGTTCTTTTCGCACTACGGCCAGAAGCTGGCGGACGAAGTGGAGGCGGAAATCGAAGCCGAGCTCGACCAGCCGTTGGTCTGTGTGGATTCCGATCGGCTGGGGCGCGCGCGGCGCGTGGAAAGTGCGCCGGGGCGCTATATCGAATTCTGCAAATCCACGGCACGCTTCGAAAACGGCGGCCTGTCGGGTCTGAAGCTCGTGATCGACTGTGCCCACGGGGCAACCTATCACGTTGCGCCCGATGTGTTTCGCGAACTCGGCGCCCAGGTCAGCGTGATCGGCGCTGCCCCGGATGGGCTCAACATCAATCGCGATGTCGGCTCGACCCATCCCAAAGGCCTGTCGGAGGCCGTGCGTGCGCATGGCGCCGATGTCGGCATCGCGCTCGACGGCGACGGCGACCGCTGCATCATGATCGATCACGAGGGCAATATCGTCGACGGCGACCAATTGCTGTACGTGATCGCGAACGCGCGCCGTGAGGCTGGCGAACTCCAGGGCGCGGTCGTCGGTACGCTCATGAGCAATCTGGGGCTTGCGCTGGCGTTTAAGCGCGACGGCGTCGAATTCGAGCGCGCGAAAGTGGGCGATCGCTACGTTTTCGAGCGACTCAAGGCACTGGGCGCGAATATCGGCGGCGAGTCGTCGGGCCATATTCTGTGCCTGGATCGCGCGACCACGGGCGACGGCATTGTCTCGGCGTTGCAGGTGCTCGCAGCGATGGTCGCCAGCGGCGAGAGTCTGCAAACGCTGGTGCAGCCCGTCGACAAGTGCCCGCAGACACTGATCAACGTGCGTATTAACCGGGGCAGCGCGGATACGCTCATGCAGGACGCGCAGGTGGTCGCGGCCGTGCACGACGTCGAAAGTGCGTTGGGCGAGGAAGGTCGCGTATTATTGCGCCCCTCGGGCACCGAGCCGTTGCTGCGCGTGATGGTCGAAGGTACCGACGCGGCCGCGGTCGAGGACTGCGCCAACCGGCTCGCCGACAGCGTGCGCCAGGCGGCAGCTGCGGCCTGAGCGCAGCGGATACGACAACAAATGAAGGATACCCAATGAGCCGTACGATGCTGATCGCAGGCAACTGGAAAATGAATGGCGACGCGGCACAGGTGGATGCGTTCGCCCGCGACGTCGCGGCCGGCGCGGCGAACATTTCTGCCGACATGCTCGTGTGTGTGCCGTTCGTCTATATCGAGCGCCTGGCGGCGGGTCTGGGCGGCGCCTCGGTGGCGGTGGGTGCACAGAACGTGGCGGCCGAGGTCGAAGCCGGCGCCTTCACCGGCGAGGTCAACGGCGCGATGCTTGCGGATATCGGTTGTCGTTATGCCATCGTCGGCCATTCCGAGCGGCGCGCCCTCTACGGCGAAACCGATGCCGTGGTGGCCGCCAAGACCGATGCAGCGGTCGCCGCCGGGCTCACGCCGATCGTATGCGTTGGCGAAACGCTGGAACAGCGCGAAGCCGACCAGACCGAAGCGGTGCTCGCCGCGCAGATCGATGCGCTGTTTGCGCAGTGTGATGCGCGCACGCTCTCCGCGGTGGTGATTGCCTATGAACCGATTTGGGCGATCGGTACGGGGCGTTCTGCCTCGCCGGAACAGGCTCAGGCGGTTCATGCATTCCTGCGCGGACAAATCGCTGACAAGGATGCTACAATTGCCGAATCGGTTCTGCTGCTTTACGGCGGCAGCGTAAAGCCGGACAATGCCGCGGCGTTATTCGCCGGGGCGGACGTCGACGGCGCGCTGATTGGCGGCGCTTCGCTCAAGGCCGATTCATTCTTGGACATTGCGCGCGCGGCCGGTTAGGCTCGCGCACGTTCACAGGCTCTGGCATGGTTTATACAATACTGGTCGTCATCCAGGTCGTGGTTGCGTTGGCCCTGATTGGGCTGATCCTTGTGCAGCACGGCAAGGGTGCGGACGCGGGCGCTGCCTTTGGCAGCGGTGCATCGGGCACGGTTTTCGGGGCCAAGGGCTCGGCAAACTTCATGACCCGTGCGACCGGCGCGCTGGCTACGGTATTCTTTGCCATCAGTCTGACACTGGCCTATCTGATCAATGGTGCCAGCACGCCCACGGGCAGTGTCACCGATCAGGTTCAACAGCAGGCGCCGGGTTCGTCGCTGCTGTCGGATGGCAACAACAATGGCGTGGCCGGCGACGAAGTCGTCACCGGCGACACCACGGCGCCCGCCGCCGAAGATACGAACAAGGGCGCGTCGGCCGAACAGGGCTCGACGTCGCCGCAAGTACCGGCCGACAACGGTGATGACGCCGATGCGGCCGAACCCAGTGCGCAGGTGCCCGAGTAGGGCGCGTACGGGTTCACGCTCATGCCGACGTGGTGGAATTGGTAGACACGCTGTCTTGAGGGGGCAGTAGCGAGAGCTGTGCCGGTTCGAGTCCGGCCGTCGGCACCATACAATTTGTCAGCGACGTGAGAGGCACGCCAGCGGCGACATGCGAGTCACGATCAAGAAAGGTCTGGATCTGCCGATCGGCGGTGCGCCCAGGCAGGTCATTCAGGATGCGTCGCCGGTCAGCCGCGTCGCGGTTGTCGGCACCGACTACCACGGCATGAAGCCGACCATGGCGGTTGCCGAAGGCGATCGGGTCAAACTCGGCCAGCCGCTGTTCGAGGACAAGAAGACACCCGGGGTCATTTATACCGCCCCGGGCGCTGGCGAGGTGGTTGCGATCAATCGCGGCGCCAAGCGGATGCTGCAGTCGGTGGTCATTCGTCTGGACGCCGACGCCAGCGCCGACGACGAAATCACCTTCGATACCCATACCCCCGAGAAGCTCGGCGAGCTCGATCCCGCGCGTGTTGAGCGCACGCTGATCGAGTCTGGGTTCTGGACGGCGCTTCGTACACGCCCGTTCAGCAAGGTTCCGGCGCCGGGTACACGCCCGCGCTCGATCTTCGTAACCGCGATCGACACCAACCCGCTGGCCGCCGACCCGGGCGTGATCGTCAATCAGCGCCGGTCGGATTTCGTCAACGGTCTGCGCGTGCTGTCCCGGCTTACCGACGGTTCGGTCTATATCTGTAAAGCGCCCGGGGCGGATATTCCCCAGCCCGGTGGCAGCCAGTTCGTAACCGCCGAATTCGAAGGCAAGCACCCGGCCGGGTTGGTCGGCACGCATGTGCATTTTCTCGACCCGGTGGGCGTGGACAGCTGTGTATGGCATCTGGGCTATCAGGATGTCATGGCCATTGGCGCGTTGTTCATCACCGGGCGTATTAACGTCGAACGGGTCGTTGCGCTTTGTGGCCCCGCGGCATCGAATCCGCGCCTGCTTCGTACGCGTATGGGTGCGAGTACCGACGAGTTGTTGCACGACGAGATCGAGGGCGATGAAGTGCGCGCGATTTCGGGTTCGGTTCTATCCGGGCGGCGCGCGGCGGAGTGGGGCTCTTTCATGGGTCGCTACGACACCCAGCTCACATTGTTACCGGAAAGCCGCGAGCGGCCCTTCATGGGTTGGCTGATGCCTGGGCGTGATCGCTTTTCCAAGATCAACGTATTCCTGTCGAGCCTGCTCAAGCCGGCGAGCTACAAGTTCAATACGTCACAAAACGGCAGTGCCCGTGCCATGGTGCCGATCGGCAACTACGAAGAAGTGATGCCGCTGGATATTCTGCCCACGCAGCTGCTGCGCGCATTGCTGGTGCGCGATACCGACAGCGCACAGGCACTGGGCGCGACAGAACTCGACGAAGAGGATCTGGCGCTGCTGAGTTTCGTCGACGTCGCCAAATACGATTTCGGGCCGCACCTGCGTGCGAACCTCGACATCATCGAACGCGAGGGTTGATGCCATGGCGGGTTTGAGAGAAAGGCTGGATCGCTTGCATCCGCTGTTCGCCAAGGGCGGGCGGCTCGAGCGTTTCTATGCGCTGTACGAAATGGTGGATACGTTCCTCTATTCGCCGGCGGATACCACCCGCACCGCGCCGCATGTGCGCGACGGGATCGACCTCAAGCGGGTCATGATCTATGTGTGGCTGGCGACCTTCCCCTGTATCTTCATGGCCTGCTGGAACACCGGTTTCCAGGCTAATCTCGCGATGGCGCAAATGGGCGTCGACAGCGTCGACAACTGGCGCCAGGTGCCGTTGCATCTGTTCGGCGTC
Organism: Salinisphaera sp. S4-8; assembly: GCF_040361235.1. Lineage (NCBI taxonomy): Bacteria > Pseudomonadati > Pseudomonadota > Gammaproteobacteria > Salinisphaerales > Salinisphaeraceae > Salinisphaera > Salinisphaera sp. S4-8. Next base: position 159,716 of record NZ_APNF01000008.1, read on the forward strand.
AGCCACGACCCGGACAGTTTCTGGGATAACTTCGTTCTCGGTTTCTGGTATTTCGCGCCGGTGTATTTCGTTACCTTCGTGGTCGGCGGGATCTGGGAGGCGCTGTTCGCCGCGGTACGCAATCACGAAATCAACGAAGGGTTCTTCGCGACCTCGATTCTCTACACCCTGACGCTGCCGCCCGCGATCCCGCTATGGCAGGCCGCGCTGGGTATTACCTTCGGCATCGTGGTCGGCAAGGAAGTCTTCGGCGGTACCGGTAAGAACTTTCTCAACCCTGCGCTGACCGGGCGCGCCTTCCTGTTCTTCGCCTTTCCGGCCTACATGTCCGGCGATAGCGTATGGACAGCGGTCGACGGCTGGTCTGCGGCCACGCCGCTGGGCTTGGGCGCCAGCGACGGCATGAGTGCAATCACCAGCCAGATCACCTGGTGGGATGCATTCGCAGGCGATATTCAGGGCTCGCTGGGTTCGACCTCCACGCTTGCGATTTTTCTGGGCGCGGCGTTCCTGCTTTATACGCGGGTGGCGTCCTGGCGCATCATGGCCGGCTGCGTGGGTGGTCTGGTCGGTATTACCGTGCTGTTCAATCTTATCGGCAGCGATACCAACGCGATGTTCGCCATGCCGTGGTACTGGCATCTGGTGATTGGCGGGTTTGCCTTCGGCGCGGTCTTCATGGCGACCGACCCGGTCAGTGCGTCGATGACCAATACGGGCCGGTTGATCTACGGCGCGCTGATCGGTGTGATGACCGGCCTCGTGCGCGTGGTCAATCCCGCGTTCCCGGAAGGCATCATGCTGGCGATTCTGTTTGGCAACATTTTTGCACCGCTTATCGACTATTTTGTCGTACAGGCCAACGTGCGTCGGCGCCAGAAACGCCTGGCCGGGGCCAACGGCAGCCGCAACGCCAAGTCGGCCGAAACGGTCGCCGCGGAGTAGATCATGGTAGGTATTGTCGGATTTTCGCGCGATGGGGTCGGCTACGTAGTCGCGGTCGCGCTCGCGGTCTGTCTGGTGTGTTCGGTTCTGGTCGCCTCGGCGGCGACTTTTCTCAAGCCCATGCAGACGGTGAATGCCAAGGCTGATCGGCGCAGCAACATTCTCGAGGTTGCCGGCTTGCCGAGCGGCCCCGATGTCGACGTGAATCAGGTCTTCAAGGATCGCATCGAAGCGCGCGTGGTAGATCTGTCCACTGGCGAGTATGTGCCGGACATGGAATCGGCCGAGTTCGATCAGCGTCGTGCGGCCTCCGATCCCGACACCAGCATCAAGATTCCGCGTTCGCAGGATATCGCCGATATCAAGCAACGCTCGAAATATGCCGAGGTCTATCTGGTCAACGACGAGCAGGGCAAACTCCAGACCATCGTGCTGCCGATCCATGGCTATGGTCTGTGGTCGACGATGTACGGCTTTCTCGCGCTCAAGCCGGACGCGAACACCGTCGAAGGCATCAAGTATTATGAACAGGGTGAAACGCCGGGCCTCGGTGCCGAAGTGGAGAACCCGCGCTGGCGCGCCAAATGGGACGGCAAGAAAGTCTACGGTGACGATGGCAACGTGGAGCTGAGCGTGATCAAGGGCAGCGTCGGCAGCAACACGCCGAATGCCCAGTACAAGGTCGACGGGCTGTCCGGCGCGACGCTGACCAGCCGCGGCGTATCCAATACCATCCACTACTGGCTGGGCGAAAACGGCTTCGAGCCGTACCTCGACAAGCTTCGCAGCGGCAAACTCTCGGCAGAGGGATAGACATGGCACAGAGTCAGGCTATGAAGGTGTTGACCGAACCGTTGGTCAACAACAATCCGATCGCGCTGCAGATTCTGGGCATATGCAGTGCGCTGGCGGTGACCAATCAGGTCGCCACCGCATTGCTCATGTGTGTGGCGCTGACTGCGGTCACGGCCTGTTCGAACTTCTCGATCAGTCTGATCCGTAATCATATCCCCTCGAGTATTCGTATCATCGTACAGATGACGATCATCGCCTCGCTGGTGATCGTGGTCGACCAGGTGCTCAAGGCCTTTGCCTATGACCTGGCCAAGTCGATGTCCGTGTTTGTCGGCCTGATCATTACCAACTGCATCGTCATGGGGCGTGCCGAAGCCTTTGCCATGAAAGAGCCGCCGGGTCTGGCGTTTCTCGATGGCCTGGGCAACGGCCTGGGCTACAGCCTGATTCTGTTGCTGGTGGGCACGATTCGCGAACTGCTGGGTTCGGGGTCGCTGCTGGGTTATCAGATTCTGCCCCTGGCCAGCGCGGGCGGCTGGTATGTGCCGCTGGGCATCATGCTGCTGCCGCCGAGTGCGTTCTTTATCATCGGCTTTCTCATCTGGGGCCTGCGCAGCTGGAAGCCGGAACAGAACGAAGAAGCCGATTACCAGATCCACCAGGTGCATCGCACCGAAATCGTCTAAGAGCGGATCGACGAGGCATAGGACGTGGAAAACTATCTCAGTATCCTGATCAAATCGGTCTTCATCGAGAATCTGGCCTTGGCCTTCTTTCTCGGGATGTGCACCTTTCTGGCGCTGTCGAAGAAAATCTCGACCGCGATCGGCCTGGGCGTGGCGGTTATCGTCGTGCAAGGCCTGACCGTGCCGGTCAACAACCTCATCTACCAGCACCTGCTCAAGGAAGGCGCGCTGGCCTGGGCCGGTCTGCCGAATACCGATCTGAGCTTTCTCGGGCTGATCAGCTATATCGGCGTGATCGCCGCCATCGTACAGATACTGGAAATGTTTCTGGATCGGTTCGTGCCGGCGCTGTATGCGGCCCTGGGTATCTTTCTGCCGCTGATTACCGTGAACTGCGCGATCATGGGCGGTTCGCTGTTCATGGTCGAGCGCGACTACGGCTTCGGCGAAAGTGTGACCTATGGTCTGGGCAGTGGCATCGGCTGGGCGCTGGCGATTGCGGCCCTGGCCGGCGTACGCGAAAAGCTCAAGTATTCCGATGTGCCGGACGGCCTTCAGGGGCTGGGCATCACCTTCATCACTGTGGGTCTGATGTCGCTTGGCTTCATGGCCTTTTCCGGTATCCAGCTCTAGACAGGCGGCTTTGCGAGAACGTGAGAACTCATGGGTGAACTAGCGCAAATCAGTCTCGGTGTCGCCGTCTTTACCGGCGTCGTCCTGTTTCTCGTGGTGGTGATTCTGCTGGCGAAGTCGCGGCTTGTTGCCAGCGGTAACGTCAATATCGAGATTAACGGCGAGAAGACGATCAAGGCCGCGGTGGGCACCAAATTGCTGGGCGCACTGGCCGATTCCAAGCTCTATGTGTCGTCGGCCTGCGGTGGCGGCGGCACCTGCGCCCAGTGCCGGGTGAAAGTGCTCGAAGGCGGCGGCGCGATCCTGCCCACCGAGGAAAGCCATATCAACAAGCGCGAAGCGCGCGAAGGGGATCGGCTGTCCTGTCAGGTGACCGTCAAGCAGGACATGAAGATCAAGGTTCCCGAGGAGGTCTTCGGCGTCAAGCAGTGGAAGTGCAAGGTGCGCTCCAATGACAACGTCGCCACCTTCATCAAGGAATTGGTGCTGGAACTGCCCGAGGGCGAGCACGTCAATTTCCGCGCCGGTGGTTATATCCAGATCACCTGTCCGCCGCACGAGGTGGCTTACAAGGACTTCGTGATCGACGAGCGCTTCCACGAGGACTGGGATACCCATAACCTGTGGCGCTATGTCTCGAAGGTCGACGAAACGGTAACGCGCGCGTACTCGATGGCCAACTATCCGGAAGAGAAGGGCATCATCATGCTCAACGTCCGTATTGCCACGCCGCCGCCGCGCAATCCGGACGTCAAGCCGGGCGAAATGAGCTCCTATATCTTCTCGCTCAAGCCGGGCGATGAAGTACTCATTTCCGGACCGTTCGGCGAATTCTTTGCCAAGGATACCGACGCCGAGATGGTGTTCGTGGGCGGTGGCGCCGGCATGGCGCCGATGCGTTCGCACATCTTCGATCAACTCGGGCGGATCAAGACCAACCGCAAGATGTCGTTCTGGTACGGCGCGCGTTCCAAGCGTGAGATGTTCTATGTGAACGACTTCGACACGCTCGCGCAGGAGAACGACAACTTCACCTGGACCGTGGCCCTGTCCGACGCCAAGGAAGAGGATGAATGGACCGGCGAGACCGGCTTCATTCATAACGTGCTCTATGAGCGCTACCTCAAGGATCACCCCGCGCCGGAAGATTGCGAATACTATCTTTGCGGGCCGCCGATCATGAATGCGTCGGTGATCAGCATGCTCGAAGACCTCGGCGTGGAGCCGGAAAACATCATGCTGGACGACTTCGGCGGCTAGGGTCGGCCTATGCGCGCCGCCGGCTTCGCATTCGCCTGCAGAGCTCGCCGTGGTGCGCAGGTTGCCCGTAACCGTCATTCGACCCCGCGTCCGGCTTAGCCAGCGCGGGGTTTTTACGTTGAGCGCGCCGCAGCCGCCGATGACGGGCTGACAAGCGCGCTGTCGATAACGCGCAGGAACCCCTATGCATCGCAAACTTCGTGATTTCGGCCCGGCGCGGGCGGCCAGTGGCGTGTTCTTCGCGCTCGCGTTCGCGCTCGTGCTAGCCGCCTGTACCGGTGAGCAGCGCGAGCCGGTGCGCGTGGAGGGGCCGGCTCAGGGCACCACCTATAGCGTGACGGTCATGAATCCGCCGGCCGACCTCGACGAGGCCGGCCTGAAGGACGCCATGGGCACGGTTATCGCACGCATCGACGCCCAGATGTCGACGTGGCGCGACGATTCCGAGATCGTGCGTTTCAATGCCGCGCCATCCGGCGAATGGGTCTCGGTATCACCCGAGCTTGCCGAGTTGAGTGCGCAGGCCTTGGCCATTGGCAAGGAGACCGGGGGCGCGTTTGACGTAACTCTGGGCCCGATTCTCAAGGTCTGGGGGTTCGGTGCCGACGCCGATGCACCCAGCCATCTGCCGACCGCCGACGAACTGGCCGCCGCGCGCGAAAAGACCGGCATCGGCCTCATCGACGTGCGACAGGACCCGCCAGCACTGCGCAAGCGCTCGCCCAACGTCACGCTCGATCTTGCCGGTCTGGCCCAGGGCTATACCGTCGATCTGATGGCCGCGCGCCTCGATTCCCTGGGCGCGAAGCGCTATCTCGTAGAGCTCGGCGGCGAGCTCTACGCCAAGGGCAACAAGCGCGGCCGTTCGCCCTGGCGTATCGGTATCGAAAAACCCAAGGCCGGTACCCGGGAGATCGAGCGCGTGGTGGGGCTGGCCAATGCCGGTATGACCACCTCGGGCGATTATCGCGACTATTTCGAGCTCGACGGTCGGCGTTTTTCGCATACCATCGACCCGCGCACGGGGCGCCCGGTGGCCCACGATTTGCGCGCGGTCACGGTCATTGCGCCGGACGCGACCACCGCCGATGCGATGGCGACCGCGCTTTTGGTCATGGGCCCCGAAGCCGGACTGCGCTATGCCAACGAACATCAACTGGCCGCGCTGTTCGTGAGTGGCGAGGCACCCGCGTATACTGAAAGCTACTCCAAGGCATTCGAACCCTATATCGAGGACTCGAAATGACACAGCTCGTAATACTCACGCTGGTGGCCTTCGCGGTCATGGCGCTGGTCGTCGCCGGCATGGCCGTCGGGGTCATGGTGACCGGACGCGAGATCAAGGGTAGCTGCGGCGGCGTCGGTGGCGGCGATTGTGCCTGTAGCAAGGGCGGCAGTTGTCCGACGGACGACAAGGCCGGCTCGCACTGATGTCGGCCCCGTCGCTGCTCATAAAGGATCATATGCGCGAGGTCATGGTGACCTTTCGCGCCGATACCGACGTCTTGCGTGCGGTACATCTATTGCTCGAAAACGGGGTGTCCGGCGCGCCGGTCACCGACCGCCTGGGCAATATCATCGGCTTTCTGTCGGAGAAGGATGTGATGGGCATCGCCCTCGAGGCGGGCTATTACGCCGACACCGCGGGCACCATCGAACGCCTGATGTCGAAAAAAGTCGTGACAGTGGACGCAGAAGATAGTATTGTTAGCGCCGCTCGGATATTCCGGGACTCGTCGATGAAGACGCTGCCGGTGATGCTCAATGGGCGTCTGGCCGGTATGCTGACCCGTCGCGACGTGCTCCGGGCATTCGAGCGGCAACGCTAGTCGAACGCTGTATTTCAGGTAGGTGTTCGGCAGCCGATTTTGTAGAAGCTGTATTGGCGAATCAGGCCCTTGCATTATGAAGGCCAAGTCATTATAGTTTCGCGCCATCGGGTGCGGGGTGGAGCAGTCTGGCAGCTCGTCGGGCTCATAACCCGAAGGTCGCAGGTTCGAATCCTGCCCCCGCTACCACATCTTGGTTGGATTAAAAGCCCCCGATGCGGGGCTTTTTTTATTGGCGCTTTATGTCGCAACGTCTTCACGAACTGCTCGAGCCGATCGTCACTGATCTGGGTTACGAGCTCTGGCATCTCGAATCCGTGGGTGCGGGGCGCAGCCGTGTGCTGCGTCTGTATATCGACTCGCCGGACGGTATCGCGCTCGAGGACTGCGAAGCAGTCAGTCACGAGGTGAGTGCCGCGCTGGATGTCGAAGACGAAGGCAGCGGTGAATACCAGCTGGAAGTCTCGTCGCCCGGCCTGGATCGGCCGCTGATTATCGGCGAACATTTTCGCCGTTTTATCGGCCATCGCGCCCGCGTGAACATGTTCGCGCCGGTCGGCGGCAAGCGCAAACTGCGCGGCACGATTCTCGCCGTTAACGGCGACACGGTTGATTTGGGCTGTGACGACCAGACATACAGCTTGGCGACAGGTGATATGGCAAAAGCCCGACTGGAGCCCGTTTTTGAAGAATAGAGGCCTTGTCGAGGCGGTTTTGCCGGTCAAACGCAACACGAACGATTTCGGGTGGCAGCGATGAACAAGAATGTCCTATTGGTCGCCGAGGCGGTTTCCAACGAAAAAGGCGTCGATCGAGAGATCATTTTCGAAGCGATCGAAGCCGCGCTGGCCTCGGCGACGCGCAAGAAGCACGGCGGCGAGATTGCTGTGCGTGTCGCGGTCGACCGCAAGACCGGCCACTACGAAACCTTCCGCCGCTGGCAAGTCATCGAGCCGGGTGCCGAAGGCGAGGATGGCGAGCCGGTGTTCATCGAAGCGCCCGAGCGCGAAATCTCGCTCGAAGCCGCCCGCGAAAACCACCCGGATATCCAGGCCGGCGAGTTCATCGAAGAGCCGATGGAATCGGTCGAATTCGGCCGTATCGCCGCCCAAGCCGCCAAGCAGGTCATCGTGCAGAAGGTGCGCGAAGCTGAACGCGCCCAGATCGTGGATCAGTACAAGCATCGCGTTGGCGAGCTGATTACGGGGCTGGTCAAGCGCATGGAGCGCGGCGCGGTGATTCTGGATCTGGGCGGCAATGCCGAGGCCATTATCCCGCGCGATCAGATGATTCCGCGCGAGCCGATGCGCCCGGGCGATCGCGTACGTGGCTATCTCTACGACGTGCGCCCCGAACAACGCGGCCCGCAGCTGTTCGTGTCGCGCACCAAGCCGGAATTTCTGCTTGAGCTGTTCAAGCTGGAAGTCCCGGAAGTCGGTCAGGGCCTGATCGAACTGCGCGGTGCGGCGCGCGATCCGGGTCTGCGCGCCAAGATATCGGTGCTCGCCAAGGATCGGCGTATCGATCCCGTGGGTGCCTGTGTGGGCATGCGCGGTTCGCGCGTACAGAGCGTGTCGAACGAGCTCGCCGGCGAACGCATCGACATCATCATGTGGAACGAAAACCCGGCCCAGTTCGTGATTAACGCGATGGCGCCGGCTGAGGTCGAGTCGATCGTACTCGACGAAGATTCGAACAGCATGGATCTGGCGGTCGCCGAAGACGTGCTCGCCAAGGCGATTGGTCGTGGCGGGCAGAATATCCGTCTGGCCTCGGAGCTGACCGGCTGGAAGCTCAACGTGATGACCGTCGAAGATGCCGACGCCAAGAGCGAAGCCGAAGGCGAGGCCTTGCAGGCGATGTTCCGCGATCAGCTGGATGTCGACGACGAAGTGGCGGTCATCCTGGTGCAGGAAGGCTTTACCACGACCGAAGAAATCGCCTACGTGCCGCTTGACGAGCTCGCCGAGATCGAGGAATTCGACGAGGATATCGTCGAGGAACTGCGTAATCGCGCCCGCGATTATCTGCTCTCGAAGGCGATTTCCAGCGTCGAAGGCGGCGACGAACCCGAAGATGATCTCTACGAGGTCGAGGGTGTCGATGAAGAACTGGCCGCACGGCTTGCGGAAAACGGTATCCTCTCGCGCGACGATCTGGCTGAACTGGGTGCAGATGAACTCGTCGAGATGGTCGATATGGATGAGGCACGTGCCGGCGAGCTGATTATGGCTGCGCGGGCGCACTGGTTTGCTGACGAGCAGGCCGACGCCGAATAGAATTGTCCTGAATAAACGGACGCCCGGCGCGGCGACGCACCAGCGCGGGCCCCATGGAGTAAGCAGAATATGGCGCAAACGACAGTCAAACAGCTGGCATCGGAAGTCGGTATTCCGGTGGAGCGACTGATCACGCGCTTGGCCGAAGCCGGTGTCTCCGCTTCTACGGAGAGCGACGGCATTAGCGACGACGACAAGCTCAAGTTGCTGCGGCATCTTCGCGACAGCGGTAGCACGTCTCGTTCCGGTGGCAAGCTTGGTACCCGCAAAAGCGGTGTGTCGCTACGGCGGCGCTCGACCTCCGAGCTGAAGGTGAATACCGGCCGGGGCGCGACCTCAGGTCGTACGGTGAGCGTGGAAGTGCGCAAGCGTCGCACCTACGTCAACCGTCAGGAGCAGGCCGAGCAACAGGCGCGTGACCAGGAAGACCAGGCGCGGGCCGAGGCCGAACGCGCAGAACAGGATCGCGTGGCCCAGGAGGCGGCCGAACAGGCACGCCGCGAAGAGGCCGAGCGCGCCGAAGCCGAGGCCAAGGCCCAGCGCGAGCAGGAAGAAGCGCTGCGTCAGCAGGCCGAGGAACGGGCCAAGCGCGAAGCCGAGATCAACGCGCAGCGCGAGGCCAAGGAAAAGGCCGATCGCGAAGCGCTGGAAAAAGAGCGGGCCAAGCGCACGGTCAAGGTCGACGATGCGCGCTCGCGTGCACAGGAAAACCTGCGCCGTGCTGCACAGAGCCACGGTCGCACGGAAGAAGACGTCGAGCGCGAAAAGAATCGCGGCAAGCGCAAGGAGCTGCATGTCGCCGAAGGCAAGCAGGGTCGGCGCAAGAGCAAGAAAAAGCGGGTCACGCGCAGCGCCAGCAAGGTCAATGTCGCAACCGAACACGGTTTCGAGCGGCCGACCGCGCCGGTCGTACGCGATGTGGAAATCCCGGAACTGATCACCGTAGCCGAGCTCGCCCAGCGTATGGCGGTCAAGGGCGGCGATCTGCTCAAGCGCATGATGAAGCTGGGCGTGATGGCCACCATCAACCAGACCGTCGATCAGGATACGGCGTATCTGCTGGTTGAGGAGATGGGCCACAATCCCAAGCCGGTGAAGTCGGAGAGCGCCGAAGAGACGCTCATCGACGAAGTCCGTGCCGAGGAAGAAGAGGTCGAAGGTGTCACCCGGGCGCCGGTGGTCACGATCATGGGCCATGTCGACCACGGCAAGACCTCGCTACTGGACTATATCCGTCGTACCAAGGTGCAGGCGGGCGAAGCCGGCGGTATTACCCAGCATATCGGCGCCTACCACGTGAAACACGACAAGGGCGCGATCACGTTCATCGATACGCCCGGCCATGCGGCGTTCACGCGCATGCGTGCCCGCGGTGCCGAGATCACCGATATCGCGATTCTCATCGTGGCCGCGGACGACGGCGTGATGCCGCAGACCAAGGAATCGATCCAGCACGCGCGTGCCGCGGGTGTGCCGATCGTGGTCGCGGTCACCAAGATGGACGTGCCGGCCGCGGATATCGACAAGGTCAAGAGCGGGCTGTCGGCGGAAGACATCATTCCGGAAGACTGGGGCGGCGATACCATGGTGGTGCCGGTGTCCTCGCATACCGGTGAAGGCATCGACGATCTGCTGGATGCGATTCTGCTGCAGGCCGAGGTCGCCGAGTTCAAGGCACCGATCGACGTGCCGGCGCGCGGTACGGTGATCGAATCCAGCCTCGAGAAGGGTCGCGGCCCGGTGGCCACGATTCTGGTCAAGGCCGGTACGCTCAAGCGCGGTGATGCCATTCTGGCGGGGCCGTATTTCGGACGTGTACGTGCCATGTTCAACGAACTGGGCGAGCAGGTTAAATCCGCGGGACCGTCGATTCCGGTCGAGGTGCTGGGTCTGTCCGGCACGCCGGAAGCCGGTGACGATGCGTTTGTGGTGGCCAACGAGAAGCGGGCCAAGGAAATCGCCGCTCAGCGCGACGAGCGCGAGCGCGAGAACAAGCTGGCTCAGCAGCAGGCCGCACGTCTGGAAGAAGTGTTCTCGGCGATCGGCGAAAACGGTCCGTCGGAAACCAAGGATCTCAACCTGCTCATCAAGGGCGACGTGCAGGGCAGTGTGGAAGCGCTGGTCGAGTCGCTGGGCAAGATCCCGTCGGAAGAGGTCAAGATCCGGATCATCTCCAGCGGCGTGGGTGGCATCAGCGAGTCCGATGTCGAACTGGCCCTGGCGTCCAAGGCGATCATCATTGGCTTTAACGTGCGTGCCGACGCCAAGGCTCGCAAGGTGATCCAGGAATCGGGCGTAGACGTGCGCTATTACAGCGTCATCTACGAAGCGATCCAGGACGTCACCGACGCGGTCAGCGGTCTGTTGGGCACGGAAGTGCGCGAAGAAATCATCGGCCTGGCCGAGGTACGCGACGTGTTCCGTTCTTCCAAGCTCGGTGCGATCGCGGGTTGTCTGGTTGCCGATGGTAACGTCGTGCGCGGCCAGCCGATTCGTGTACTGCGCGACAACGTGGTCGTCTACGAAGGCGAGCTGGAATCGCTGCGTCGTCACAAGGACGACGTCAATCGTGTACCGGCTGGTACCGAGTGCGGTATTGGTGTCAAGAACTACAACGACATCAAGCCGGGCGACCAGATCGAGGTCTACGAGCGTACCGAAGTCCAGCGCGCGGTCCAGACAGCCGAGCCGGCTTAAGCCGGCTCGGGAGCCGAAACCATGGCACGCGAATTTTCGCGCAAGCACCGGGTGGCCGAGGAGCTCAAGCGCGAGCTGGGCGTGCTCATCACCACCGAGGTGAAAGACCCGCGGGTACGCCTGGTCGCGATCACGTCGGTGGAAGTCTCGGCCGATCTGAAGTACGCCAAGGTATTCGTGGGCAGTTTCGATGTCACCGCCCCCGTGGGGCAGTCGAACGAGGCCATCGAGGGCCTGACGGCAGCGCGTGGTTTTCTCAAGCGCGCGCTGGGCAAGCGTTTGCATCTGCGCGTCATGCCGGATCTGCGCTTTATCGAGGACACCACCGAGCGTGATGCCCAGCATCTGCGCCAGGTGATCAACTCGGCCGTCGCCGAAGACCGTCGTCATGGCGATCCCATGGCCGATGACGGTGACGACGCGGGCGATAGCGAGGCGCATGGGGCGTCGTAAGCGTGGGCAGGATATCGACGGCGTCATCCTGCTCGACAAGCCGCTCGGTTGCTCGTCGAACGCCGCCTTGCAGCGTGTGCGGCGCGCGTTCGATGCCCGCAAGGCTGGTCATACCGGCAGTCTCGATCCGCTGGCCAGCGGGCTGTTGCCAGTCTGTCTGGGCGAGGCGACCAAGGTATCGTCGTATCTGCTCGCGGCGGACAAGCGCTATCGTGTAACCGCGATTCATGGCACCCAGACCGCGACCGGCGATCGGGAGGGCGAGATCGTTGCCTCCAGCGAACTCGCCATGCCCGAGACAGAAGAGCTGGAACGGATCCTCACCCGGTTTCTGGGCGCTCAGCACCAGATTCCGCCGATGTATTCGGCGCTCAAGAAAGACGGCAAGCGGTTGTACGAACATGCGCGTGCCGGGGAAACGGTCGAGCGCGCGCCGCGCCCGATTACCGTGCATGAACTCGAGCTGATCGCCTGCGACGCCGACACGTTCACTCTTGATGCGCGCGTATCCAGCGGAACCTATATCCGTACGTTGGTCGAGGATATCGCCGCTGCCTGGGGTAGTGTGGCCCATGTCGGCGCGCTGCGCCGGACCGCGATCGGGCGCCTGGGCGCCGAGCTCGGCATGGTCCCGCTCGCCGACATCGAAGCCCGCGCGGAGTCCGGCCAGTCGATGGCCGATTGGCTGTTGCCAGTGTCGGTCGCGGTGGCCAACTGGCCGCGGGCGGTACTTGGCCCGGAAGATGCCGCGGCCATGGGCCACGGACGCGCGGTCGACTGCCCGATCGAAGTCGATGCCGAAACGACGCTTTGTATCCAGGATGAGAGCGGTTTGCTGCTCGGCCTGGGGTATATCGACGCGCACGGTCGACTGGCGCCGCGGCGTCTGTTCGCCTGCCCGCAACGCTAATAGATATCGGCGCGCGCGCAGTTGGTGCCAGCCCTATGCGCATCGTACAAAACGTGTTGTACAGCGCGTCGTCAAGCCGCTAGAATATGCGCCTCGCGGCACAGGCGGCTGCCGCCCGGTGACCGGAGCGCACGGGCTTTTTCCAAACCGTTTCGTGGGGATGAGAGGCGAAAGTCTCCTCCCGGCTTGCTGTTTGGAAAAGGCCGGGTTGCTCCAGCCAGGCGGGGCTGCGGTGTTTGTATTGTTATTCAGGAGTAAACATGGCCCTGTCCACCGAAGAAAAAGCGGAAGTCATCAACAAGTACAGCCGTGGTACCGGCGATACCGGTTCCCCGGAAGTTCAGGTCGCGTTGCTGACCACGCGTATCACCCAGCTGGGCGATCATTTCAATGCCCACAAGGGTGATCATCATTCCCGTCGCGGGCTGCTGAAGATGGTTAACCAGCGCCGCAAGCTGCTTGACTACATCAAGCGTCGTGATGCTTCGCGTTACAAGGCTCTGATCAGCGAGCTGGGTCTGCGTCGCTAAGCGCGATCATCAGATCCCAGCCAATGAAAGCGCCCCTCGGTACACCGAGCCGGGCGCTTTTTTGTTTGAAAGACACAGGATAATTCTAGTGAGCAACGTCACCGTTACCAGTAAACAGACCTTCCAGTTCGGCGAACATGCGGTCACCCTCGAAACGGGTGAGATCGCGCGTCAGGCCGACGGCGCCGTGAAGGTGAGCATGGGCGACACCGTGGTGCTCGTCACCGCTGTTGGCAAGAAAGAAGCCGCGCCGAACGCCGCCTTCTTCCCGCTGACCGTCAACTATCAGGAACGCACCTACGCTGGCGGCAAGATTCCCGGCGGCTTCTTCAAGCGTGAAGGGCGTCCGGGCGAAAAGGAAACGCTCACCTGCCGCCTGATCGACCGTCCGATCCGCCCGCTGTTCCCGAAAGGCTTCTATAACGAAGTCCAGATCGTGGCCACCGTCATGTCCGTCGATCCCGAGATCGATGCCGATATCCCGGCCATGATCGGCGCCTCGGCTGCACTCTGTCTCGCCGGCCTGCCGTTCGCCGGCCCGATCGGTGGTGCACGCGTGGGCTATGCCGACGGCGAATATGTGCTCAACCCGAGCGCGACCCAACTCAAGACCAGTGATTTGAACCTGGTCGTTGCCGGAACCGCCGATGCCGTGCTGATGGTCGAATCCGAAGCCAAGCAGCTTTCCGAAGACATCATGCTGGGCGCCGTGCTGTTCGGCCACGAGCAGATTCAGGCTGCTATTCAGGCCATCGAAGCGATGGTCGCCGAAGCCGGCAAGCCCAAATGGGACTGGCAGGCCCCGGCCAAGGATGAATCCCTGGCGGAAGCCGTCGAGCGCGTGGCCAAGAACGATGTCGTCGAGGCTTACCAGATCGCCGACAAGCAGGATCGCGGTGCGCGCCTGAGCGAAATCAAGGACGCCGTTGTGGCCGAACTGGCCGCAGAAGAAGGCGAAGAGGGCTGGAGCCGCGACGACGTGAAGGCCGCGCTCGGTTCGCTGGAAAAGACCACCGTGCGTTCGCGCATTCTCGAAGGCCAGCCGCGTATCGACGGCCGCGACACGCGCACCGTGCGCGCGCTGGATATCAAGACCGGCGTGCTGCCGCGTACCCACGGCTCGGCGCTGTTCACGCGTGGCGAAACCCAGGCACTGGTCGTCACCACGCTCGGCACCGGTCGCGATGCGCAGATGATCGACGCGGTCGAAGGCAAGTACGACGACCCGTTCATGCTGCACTACAACTTCCCGCCCTACAGCGTGGGCGAGACCGGCTTCATGGGCAGCCCCAAGCGTCGTGAAATCGGTCACGGCAAGCTGGCCAAGCGCGCGATCATGGGCGTACTGCCGGATCTGGAAAAGGAATTCCCCTACGTCATGCGCGTGGTGTCGGAAGTCACCGAATCGAACGGCTCCTCGTCGATGGCATCGGTCTGCGGCACCAGCCTCGCGCTCATGGACGCCGGCGTGCCGATCAAGGCGCCGGTGGCCGGTGTGGCCATGGGCCTGATCAAGGAAGGCGACAAGTTCGCCGTGCTCACCGACATTCTCGGCGACGAAGATCATCTGGGCGATATGGACTTCAAGGTCGCCGGTTCCACCGACGGCATCACCGCGCTGCAGATGGATATCAAGATTGCCGGCATCACCCGGGAAATCATGCAGGTCGCACTCGACCAGGCCAAGGAAGGTCGCCTGCATATTCTGGATGTCATGAATCAGGCGATCGACAAGCCGCGTCAGGAAGTCTCCGAGTGGGCGCCGCGCATCTTCACGATCAAGATCGATTCCGACAAGATTCGCGACGTCATCGGCAAGGGTGGTGCGACCATCCGCTCGATCACCGAGGAAACCGGCGCGTCGATCGATATCGAGGATGACGGCACCATCCATGTCGCCGCGGTCGATAAATCGGCGGCTGATATGGCCATCAAGCGTATCGAAGACATCACCCGCGATATCGAAGCCGGCCAGGTCTACGAAGGCAAGGTCGTCCGTATCGTGGACTTTGGCGCCTTCGTGAATCTGGTGCCGGGCCGCGACGGGCTCGTGCATATCTCCCAGATTGCCGATCACCGTGTCGAAAAAGTCAGCGACGAACTCTCCGAAGGCCAGACCGTCAAGGTCAAGGTCCTGGAAGTCGACCGTCAGGGCCGTGTGCGCCTGTCCATGAAGGAACTGGCCGACAAGCCGGCCGAGGACCAGGCCGACAGCTGATCGAGCGCCTAGCGCACGATCACGCGGTCGACGGATCGAAAGGCGCCCTGCGGGGCGCCTTTTTTATGCGCATCGTCGGGTTAACGCCAACCCGGACGCCGCCGGGTTGGCGTGTCGGGTTGCACTGCGGCGTGGAACAAGCCATGTCGGCTGGCCTGAGACGAAGGCTGCAAGCCGACGGCAGCTCGGCGGTGATGCCTGCCCGTATTCACGTGGCCGCACCGGCCGTGGTCGGGTTCGGCCCGTATTGGAGTAACCGGGGCAACTCCATCGTTCGCACTATTTTTTATCGCGCCCATAAAAAAGGTTCATCGCGGATCAGCGGGACGGTAGGTAAAGAAGCGGCGACGCTTCGCATATAGAGTTGG